>CATWNM010000027.1 GCA_958352145.1 uncultured Eubacteriales bacterium | reverse complement strand
GCCATCGAAACGCCCTTTTGCGCAGTCTGATACTCCACCTCGTCAGACAATGCGTTGACATGCGTCGTGGAACGCCCGCAGCACAGCACATAATAGTCCGCTATAATCGTCTGATCCTCCACATGGATCAGCTGAATATCCGACGCATTCTTTTTATACAAAGTTTCTACGCAAAAGCAAGCCAGACCAAGCGGGTCTTTTAAATCAAATTCCGTATCTTCCATAGACGCTCCTCTTTATTCATCTGCGGAGGGGTCGTCGAGTGCCTCCGCTTTTTCGCCAATTGTAAAAATAACCGCCGCATCCTCTTGATCCGAATCAGAAACAGGCGGCTCGGTCGCCGCAGCCGCTGACGACTTCGTCCCCGAAGAGGCGTATCTGTAAATATAGATATCCTCCGCATGATCGGCCGTATAAGACTCCTCTTCTGCATCCTTGGTTAAAAACAGCGAATGCATATAGGTTCCCGCCGTATCGTACAAAGCGTCGTCCCGATCAAACATATCCACAGTCACATCAAAATTATAGGAATTGAAATACTTATTGATCGCAGCGATCGCGGCGTCGCGATATACTATATAATACCACGTACCGCTCGTATCATACTGCCGTCCCTGAATGCCGGGGATCGTCAGCATCGTCATTTTGGACAGATCCACCGACAGCGCCTGCTTGGCAAAATACACGACCTGTTGCAGTTCAAGATCCGTGGTCACATGCTTGAGCACTTTCTCGACAACGTTGGCAATGGTCGAAGCGGTAAAGTTGTTTTTGACCTGTTCGATACAGGCGCTGATAAACAGCTTCTGCGCGTCCACACGTCCGATGTCGCCCTCAACATATCCGCTGCGGAACCGAACAAACTGCTCCGCCTGCTCGCCGGTCAGCGTCTGTTCGCCGGGATAGAGATTGATATACAGATTTTGCACCGGATCGCGGTAATACATTCTTTCCGGCACGTTCATTTTTACGCCGCCAATCGCGTCCACGATCTCCACAAAGCCGTTCAAATCCATCATCGCATAATAGTCGATCGTAATGCAGAAGACTTGTTCCAGCGCTTTTTCCAATTCTTTGACCGCCGCGCCGTACGGATCTTCTTCCTTGCTCCGCACCGCCTCGTTATAAAAAGAAGCGAGCAAAGAATTCGCCTTATGGTTCCCGCGCCCGATATCGATATACGTGTCCCGCGGAATCTGCATCAGGCTGATCGAACCGTCTGTCACATCAAAGGAAACAATGATCATAACATCCGTATTGAACGCCCAGCGATCCTTGCCGAGAATCAAAAAATTATATTTTTCGGTGCGCTCGAAATGATCGATGTCATTGCCGGAAGAATCCGTAAAGCGGATCGTGCTGTCATCCGTCCGGAAAGGCAGATCGATGTTCGGCGTCGGCTTATACAGCAGCAAAACCGTCACAATGGCGGCCAGTACGACAAACAGGGCGATCACACTGACCAGCACGATCGTCTGAGCCCGTTTTTTTCTTCTGCCATTGCGCCGCAATCCGGGATTTACATATGAATTTCTGTTCTTATTATTCTCACTCATACTCACTGCCTCTGCTCACTCTCAAGCTTCAGAAGAAACGCATTGCGCGCACGGAACATGTCCGGCGCGATGACGCTGCCTCTGTCCATTAAATCGCGGATGGTCAGGTCAAACGACCGCACCATCGTCCTATACAGATGAAATTCTCTCGCCTCTTTGGCGTCGGCCTCCCGAATCCCGTTCCAAAAATATGCGCGAAGCTTTTTACAGTCTTCGAATTTTCGAAGCGGTTCAATAAAATCGGCAAGATAAATTATACAATCTAAAACCGACATTTCCTCGCTGCCCGTAGTATGTTTTGCCACTGCGGAAAGAATATCCGGATCCGCAAAATCGGGATACATCTGCGGAATCAGGAGCGCCGCCGTTTTGGAATGAAACACACTCGGACAGCACAGTGTAACATTGTCGATTATTATACCAAATTCTGCAAAGATTTGCAACTGTTTTTTTACATCATATTCTTTAGTTATGTCGTGCAAAAGGGCTGAAATCCTCGCCTTTTGCACAAATTCCGGCAAATATATTTCCGCAAGGCGCACAGCTTCTTTTTCCACGGACAGCACATGCTCCGCACGGTACGCGCTGAGCGTTTCGCAAACCACACAGCGCAAGGCGTCTATTTTTTCCGCATCCACAACCATTATCTGTATAACCCCTGCATTTCAATATATCCGGCGACCGCGGCGGGAAGCAGAGTCGAAACATCCTCTCCCGCACGCACCATAGCGCGGATCTCGCTGGAAGACGCTTCAACAGGTACGTCCGGGATTTCAACAATGTCCGCGCCGTAAACCTTACGAAAATACGCCGCTTTTTCTCTGGCCGTCGCCGCAAGCCGCAGATCTTCCCTGCGGCACATATAGGCGATTTGCGCCATCCGAAGCAATTCTTCAAAACGATGCCACTGCTCCAGCGTCAAAAACATATCCGTACCGCAATAAACCGAAACGGATCCGGCCGCCTGCAAAAGCTCCGCCCCCGTATCCACGGTATAGCTTTTGCCACCGCGGCGAATCTCGATATCCGAAACAACGACGTTATATTCCGGTTTAAGCGTTTTGGCAGCCAAACTGAGCATATCGAGCCGCTGACGGTCCGTTGCGCTGTCGTACCGCGTTTTATGCGGCGGCTGGCCGGTAGGAATCATATACAGCACGTCCGGTTTTACCGTTTCATAAAATGCGCGCAACGCGCAAAGATGCCCGTTGTGCACCGGCGAAAACGTACCGCCGAAAACGGCGAGCTTTCGAAACTTTTTCACATGAGATCAATCCTTTGCTTGGTTTTGGAACGCCTGTACAGCATAAAACGGCTGCCGGTCACCGAAACCACGTCCGCCCCGGTCGCGGCAGCAAGCGCATCGGCGGCCTCTCTCGCCGTATACCCGCTGTTTTCCAACACGCGGGCCTTGATCAGTTCCCGCGCTTCCAGCGCGTTTGAGATCTGACGAACCGTCTCTTCGCCGATCCCGCCTTTGCCCACCTGAAAAATGGTATCGAGTCCGTTTCCCATTGCACGCAGCGCCGCTCTCTGTTTACTTGTCAGCATATTCGTTTTCGATCTCCAATCTCTTTTGCTGGATTTTCCCGGCAAATGCGGCGGCAAATTTCCGCATCGCGATCCCCCGATGGCTAATCGCGTTTTTTTCCGCGGCGCTCATCTGCGCATAAGATTTTCCGGCCGGCGCGTACCAAAACAACGGATCGTACCCAAAACCGCCCTCGCCAGCCGGTGCCTCTAAAATTTGTCCGGGGCATTCCCCGCGCACCACAAATTCCGTGCGCCCATCCGGAAAGGAACATGCGACAACCGAAACGAAACGCGATGTGCGGCGCGCTTTCGGCAGGCCTGCGAGCGCTTTCAGCAGTTTCCGATTGTTCTTTTCCGAATCGCAGTCCTCGCCCGCATACCGTGCGGAGTATACGCCCGGCGCGCCGTCCAGCGCGTCTACTTCCAGCCCCGAATCGTCCGCGACCGTAATATACCCAAGGCGCGCACCCGTGCGCGATTTGATCAGCGCATTTTCCTCAAAGGTCGTCCCGCTTTCCTTGATTTCCTCAAAAAAGCCGATATCCGCCATAGACACAACCTCCGCATCCGGCACGGACGTGCGGAGCAGCGCCTGCAATTCGGCAATTTTCCCCTGATTATGGGAGGCCAGCAAAACTTTCATCCATATCCTCCTCAATCAAACATTGCGCGCACAAATTCGGCGGCGTCAAATGGCTGGAGATCGTCGATCTTTTCCCCAACGCCGATATATTTGACCGGAACACTCAGTTCACTCTGAATCGAAAAGACGCACCCGCCTTTCGCCGTGCCGTCAAGCTTTGTCAAGATCAGTCCGGTGATATCCGCCGCATTTTTAAATTCCTTCGCCTGCATGATCGCGTTCTGCCCGGTCGTCGCGTCCAGAACCAAAAGCGTCTCCCGAGACGCGCCCGGCAGTTCCCGGCCGATCACGCGGTCGATCTTAGCCAGTTCGTCCATCAGATTTTTCTTATTATGAAGCCGCCCCGCCGTATCCACAATCAGCACATCCGCATGCCGGCTCTTCGCCGCGCCCACCGCGTCGAACACGACTGCGGCGGGATCCGATCCTTCGCTTTGGCGGATCAGATCCACCTGCGCGCGTTCGCACCAGACAGCCAACTGATCGATCGCCGCCGCACGGAACGTATCTGCGGCAGCAACCACGACCTTTTTCCCATCGCGGTGCAGCTGCGCGGCGATTTTTCCGATCGAAGTTGTCTTTCCTACGCCGTTTACGCCGATCACAAGCAGAACAGACGGACGGGTCTCCAAATGCAACCCATCATTTTCGGGCAGCAGCGCCGTCAGAATTTCACGCAGCGCTGTGCGAACCGCTTCCCCATCGGTCATTTTTTCTTCCTTCACACAGGCGCGAAGCTCCGTAAGAATGCGGTCTGCCGTACCGACGCCGACATCCGCGCAGATCAGCAGTTCTTCAAGTTCCTCAAAAAGCGCCTCGTCCACGTGCACAAAACTTTTCAGCAACGTGTCGATCTGTCCCACAAACGCGTTCTTGGTCTTGGAAAGTCCGGCTTTCAGCTTATCAAAAAATCCCATCTTTATCTTCTCTCTCAATCAAAATTTACTTCATCCATATTCAGCGCAAGCACCTTGGAAACGCCCCGCTCCGGCATCGTCACGCCGTAAATGCGATCCGCCGCTTCCATTGTTCCCCGGCGGTGCGTAATCAAAACAAACTGCGTATTATCCGACATGCGCTTGACATAATCCGCAAAGCGGGATACGTTCACCTCGTCGAGCGCCGCCTCGATCTCATCCAAAATGCAAAACGGGGACGGGTTCACTTTCAGAATGGCAAAAAACAGCGCAATCGCCACAAACGCCTGCTCTCCGCCGGAAAGCAGCGTCAGGCTTTTGATGATCTTTCCGGGCGGCGCAGCTTTGATCTCTATGCCGCTGCCGAGAACATCCTCCGGCTCAGTCAGGATCAATTCGGCGCAGCCGCCGCCGAACAACTCCGTAAATACCTTGGAAAAATGATCGTTGATCTGATTGAACGCCTCTATAAACTGCCCGCGCATTTCATTTTCCAGACGATGAATCACCGTGACAAGCTCTGTTTTCGACTTTTGCAGATCCGCAATCTGCGCCGCAAGCTCGTCATACCGCGTTTTGACCTGCGCATATTCCTCGATCGCACCGATGTTCACCGAGCCGAGCGACTTTATCTCGCGCCGGTACTCGGCGGCGGCCGACGCAAGTTTAGGTCGCTCTGCCGCCTCAAGCGGCGGATACCCGAGATCCAGCGCGGCGCCGTATGTAAGTTCATACTCTTCTAACATACGCTGCGCCAGCTTGTCCTGTTCCGAAAGCAGGGACTGCAACTTGGCTTCATTTTTCGTATGCGCCATCAGAATCGTTTCTTTCTGTGTGCTCTTTTCCCGCATTTTGAGCCGCGCTTCATTCAGCTTTCGTTCATACTCCGCAGTACCGGCCTCCACATTACCGCGCTGCTCGGTCAAAAGCGAGAGCCTTGTCATTTTATCAGCGACCGTCTCACGATTGGCAATTTGAGCCTGCTCGAAACGCTGTATATCCAGTCTATACTTTTCAACCGACTGCAAAGCGGACGACGACGCCGACGCAAGCTCTCCGGCTCGCGCCTCAAGGGCGCGCCGCGTATCTTCCAGTGCCTCCGCGTCTTTTTTGAGTTCGGCAAGAAGCACGGAATTTTCTCCAAGCCGCGCCTCCATTTCCCGCCCCTCGTCCAGCAAAAGATTCCGCTCGCCGTCTTTATTTGTTCGAAAACGCCGGATCTCCTCGATACGCGCCTCCGCCCCGGCGGCAGCCTTTTGCAGACTTTGCAGTTCATCGCCGAATCCGTCTTTTTGCGCCCGCAGATGCTCAATATCCGCGCAAAGCTTTTCGCGCAGTTCTTTATTTGCCGCGAGTTTTGCGCTCTGCGCCTCCAGCCGGGCGCGCTCTGCCGCAATCAGCGCCTGCACAATTTCCCGCTGCGAAAGCGCGCCCTCTCGCCGCGACTGCGCGTCGCGCAGCGCCTTTTCGGCGGCGGCAAGCGCCTGTGTCTCCGCCGCCAGACGCTTCTGCGATTCTTCCGCCATTTTGCGCAACGACTTGATTTCCGCAGACCGGGTCAAAATACCGCTGTCCCGGCGCATGGAACCGCCCGTATAAGAACCGCCCGCATGAATGACCTGCCCGTCCAGCGTGACCACTTTGACGCGGTATTTCTGCTCCCGCGCCATTTTTGAAGCATTGTCCAGCGTATCAAAGACAAGCGTCCTGCCCAGTATGCTGCGCATAACCTCGGAAAACAGCGGATCGTATTCAAACAAAAGATCGGCGCGGCTGATATACCCGTCATATGCGCGGGCGCGGATCATTTCTTCCGTCTCCTCCTGTGCCGATACCGAAGTCAGCGGATAAAAAGTCGCCCGTCCCGCCTTGGCCTCTTTCAGCGCGCGGATCGCCGAAACGGCCGCCGCTTCGTTCTCAACCGCTATATTCTGAATGTTGGCGCCAAACGCAGTTTCCACCGCGGTTACATATTGCTCGGGTACGTTGATCAATTTAGACAGCGGGCCGTATATCCGGCCGCCGCCGATCCTTCCGGCTGCCGCCGCCTGCATCACAAAACGCACGCCGGCGGAATAGCCCTCAAACAATTCCTCCATGCGCGCAAGCGATTCCGCACGCTGCAGATACCCGTCGCAGCGAAGCTTTTCCTCCGCTGCGGACGCCTTGCGCTTTTCCTGCTCAGATGCAGCGCCGGCCGCCTCTTTTGTAAACTGCTCAATCATCTCCGCAGTTTTATCCGCATTTTCCTGATAAGCGTTGATCTCTGCCGCAATTTTTGCAATTTCCGCCTCCAGCGCCTGCGCATCCTTTTCCCTGACCGTGATCTCCTCTCCGGCTTTGACGCTGGCTAGGTCGCCAGCGCTGACCGTGCTTTCCAGCGCGCCGATCCGCACCTTCATTTCCACCGACGCGTCTCGAAGCTTCTGCGCCTCCTTATGCTTTTCGTCGATTTCTTTTTCCAGCGCCTCCGCTTTTTGAATGCAAGCGATCCGCCTTTCCTCAAGCTGTGTGCGCGCGCCCACGGCATGATCTATTTTCGCGCGTACTTCCTCCGCCTGCTGTGCAAGGCGCCGTTTTTCTCTCTGCACCCCGTCAATCTGCGTTTGAGCAGCCGAGACAGACTCAGACGCGCTTTCCATTAATTCCCGTCTGTGCGCGATCTCGCTTTCGGTCACTTTATACGCGCTGTCGGCCTGATGAACCTGCTCTTTCAGCGCGCCGATCTCAGTCAAAAGCTTTTCAGAGGCCATTTTCCCGCGCTGGCTCTCCTCAAAAAGCTTGTCGCTCTGCGTTTCCAGCATGCGCAGGCTATCCTCGGCCACCTCAAGCTCATGCTCGGACAAACGCACCGTTTTCTGCGCTTCCGTGATCCTTTCTTTCAGCGAAGCGTTGTCGAATATCCAAAGGCGGACGTCCGCACGACGCTTTGCCTCATAGATTTCAAGATACTTTTTCGCTTTGCCGCTGTCTCGTTCCAGAGGCCCGACTCTGCTTTCCAGTTCGCGTGCAATATCATTCAGGCGAACAAGGTTTTCATCGGTCGCCGACAGCTTTTTTTCTGCCTCATATTTTTTATATCGGTATTTGGCGATCCCAGCCGCTTCTTCAAAGACATTCCGCCTCTCCTCACTTTTTCTCGAAAGGATTTCGGCGATTTTGCCCTGTCCGATGACGGAATAGCCGTCCCGGCCGATCCCGGTATTCATAAACAATTCATGCACGTCACGGAGCCGGACCGCTTTGCGATTGATAAAGTATTCGCTTTCTCCGCTGCGGTAATACCGCCGCGTCACCGTGATCTCATCATAGGGAAGATCCATCCGGTGCGCGCCGCCGCTGTTGTCAAACGTGACGGAAACCTCGGCAAAGCTCATCGGTTTTCGCCGGTCGGAGCCGCCGAAAATAACGTCCTCCATCTTTGCGCCGCGGATATTTTTGCTCGATATTTCACCCAAAACCCAACGCATCGCATCAGAAATATTAGATTTTCCGCTGCCGTTCGGGCCGATCACCACAGTCGCGCCGGGCTCAAAACGCAGCACGGTTTTATTGGGAAAAGACTTAAAGCCATATAATTCCAACGATTTTAAATACACGCGCGGCCTCCGTTTCTCAGACGATCATTCATAAACTCTTAATAAAATATTATAGAGCATAGGACCGTTTTTTTCAACAATTTTTAGGCTTTTTATTCCAAAATCCTTTTTTAATTTTTCGCGGTTTTCTCCGCGGTATCCGACTGCCTTTGAGGCTGTGCCGGCGCGACGGATACCTCCACGATTTTTCTGCCGCACCAGCGTATGCGCGCAGGCGTTCGGTGATCAAACGACCGTAAAGCCGCCCCATCGCCCCCCGGAGAAGCGTCGATAATGCCGGCCGATCGTTTGACAGAACCGCTCGGCAAAAAATCCTCCGCTTGAAAAGTCATCCGCCGATCGCAGAATGCACACCGGTTCGGGCCCCCAAAATGCGGAATAAATGCAGGAATATTCGCATGTTTTTCAACTGTGTTTTCCCTTTAAAACAAGTTTAAGCGCCGAAAGCACGACGCTTAAAGAGTTATTTTTGCCCGAAAAGCTCAAGCGCCTGCCTGGCTGCAATCTGCTCCGCGGCGCGCTTGCTCCGCCCCTCGCCGACGCCGATGACATTGCTGTTTAGCCGCGCTTCTACCGTAAAGCGTTTATTGTGATCAGGCCCGCGCTCGTCCACCACAAAATATTCCAGAACTTCACCGCCGGCCTGCTGGATAAACTGCTGCAAAACCGTTTTGTAATCCCGCGCGGCGCCGCTGATTTCCAATTTCGTCAATTCCGCTTCGAGCAGCGGCAAAAGAAACTTGGCGACTGTATTTTTGTCTCTCCCGCAGTCGATAAAAACCGCCGCAAGCAGCGCCTCAAACGCATCCGCCAAAATAGACGGCCGTTCCCGCCCGCCGCCGAGTTCTTCGCCATGTCCAAGGCAAAGATAATCGCCCAGACCGATTTTATTTGCAAATACGCAGAGCGCCTTTTCACAAACGATTTCGGAGCGCATCCGCGTCAGTTCGCCCTCGGGCTGTTCCGGAAATTTCAAAAATAAAAATTCGCTCGCGACGATCGACAAAACGGAATCGCCTAAAAACTCAAGCCGCTCGTTGCACTCCACATACGCGCCCTTGCTTTTCGCCTCGTTGGAATAAGAAGAATGTGTAAGCGCAGTATCCAAAAGTGTCCGGTCGCAAAACGTATATCCGATCGCCGCCTCCAGAGCCGCTCTGTCTTTTCTCAGTTTCTGCATAATCTCACGTCCGATCCGAAATCACCGCAGGTTCCGCTTGTGCCTGAAAATCACTTGCGTGCGCCGCAATATCATAAATAATCCCGGTGTCGATATAAGCAATCGCCTGCCGGACCGCATTTAAAATCGCGCGCGCATCCGAAGAACCGTGCGCCTTGATAACCGGCTTTGAAATACCGAGCAGCGGCGCGCCGCCATGTTCCGCTGAATCAAACTGTTTTTTAAATGCGGCAATCGAACCGCGCAGCGGAATCGCACTGGCCTTTGTAAGCAGATTTTGCCCAAACACACCTTTGAGCGTGCTCATAAAAAATTTGCTTAATCCCTCGACCGTTTTCAGCATGATATTGCCGGTAAAACCATCGCACACCAGCACATCGCATGCGTCAAACGGCACTTCTTTTCCCTCTACGTTGCCGACAAAATTGATCGTTTCGGACGCTTCAAGCAGCCGGTAGGCGTCCTTGTACAAGGCCGGACCTTTGGTCGGCTCGGTACCGTTGTTCAACAGACCAACGCGCGCGCAGTCAAGACCGTATATTTTTTCCATGTATACGGAGCCCATAACTGCAAACTGCTCCAGCGTTTTCTCATCAATTTCCAGATTCGCCCCCGAATCCAAAAGAAGCACCGGCGTAGAAAAAGGCATGACCGTACCGATCGCAGCGCGATGAATACCCTTGATCCGGCGGACGATCAGCGTTGCGCCCGCAAGCAGTGCCCCTGTATTTCCTGCGCTGACAAACGCGTCGCCCTCCCCTCTCGAAAGCATCTGCAAGCCGATCGCCATAGAAGACGTATTTTTGTCCCGAACCACGCTGAGCGCAGGATCCTCCATATTGATTACCACATCGGTATTCACAATGGACAGCGGCGAAATATCCAGTCCTGCTTCCGCTGCGATACGCTCGATCGTCTCCCGGTGACCGGTCATAGTGATCTCAACGCCAAATTCTCTATACGCCAGCACAGCGCCTTTGATTATCTCAGACGGAGCCTTGTCTCCGCTCATTACGTCTATGATGATTTTCATCGCTTTACGCCTCTCGACTTTTATTTATAGATTCTGACATCTCGCGCAGCACAGCCAAAGACCGAGCCGCCAACGCTTCGTTTTTCACGCTTTTGCCGCCACGGATTCGCTCACCAAGCGGCGGGACGAGTCCGAAATTAGCATTCATCGGTTGGAAATTTCCCACACCGCCGGAACTGATATACCCGGCCATCGCACCGATCACTGTCTTTTGCGGAAACAGCACGCGCGGCTTCTCCAGCGCGCGCATCGCCGCGTTGATCCCCGCAACCAGTCCGGACGCCGCCGATTCCACATACCCCTCGACACCGGTCATCTGCCCTGCGAAAAACAGATCCGGCGACGTGCGGACAGAATAATCGGCGTCCAAAAGTCCGGGAGAATGCAAATAAGTGTTTCTATGCATGACGCCATATCGGACAAACTCCGCGTTTTCCAGCCCCGGAATCATAGAAAACACACGTTTTTGTTCGCTGAAGGTCAAATGCGTCTGAAATCCCACCATATTGAAAAGGGACGCGGCCGCGTCATCCTGCCGAAGCTGCACAACGGCATACGCCTCTTTGCCCGTATTGGGCAGCGGCAGGCCGACCGGCTTCATCGGGCCAAAGCGAAGCGTATCATATCCCCGTCGCGCCATGACCTCGACCGGCATGCAGCCCTCAAAGACGGCAGGCTCGCGCTGCTGCTCCCGGTCAAAATCCTTCAGGGGCGCTTCCCTAGCACAGATCAGCGCTTCATAGAAAGAATCATACTGTTCCTTTGTCATCGGACAATTGATATAAGAGGCGTCTCCCTTTCCATAACGGGAAGCAAAAAACGCCGTGTTCATATCAATGCTGGAAAATTCTACAATCGGCGCCGCCGCATCGAAAAAGTACAGCTTTTTACCGCCGACAAAACGACTGATCGCCTCGGACAAAGGCTCGGAGGTAAGCGGTCCCGACGCGACGACCGCAATCCCCGCGCGCGGCAGTTCGAATACTTCTTTCTCGATCACTTCGATATTCGGATGACGGCGGATACGGTCGGTAATATATGCCGAAAATCCTTCCCGATCTACAGCCAGCGCGCTGCCCGCAGGGACTGCGTTTGAATACGCTGCCTCCATAATTAGAGAGTTCAGCAGGCGCATTTCCGCTTTCAGCAGCCCGACCGCGTTCGCGACAGAATCCGAACGCAGGGAATTTGAGCAGACAAGCTCTGCAAAAAGTTCACTGTGGTGCGCCGGCGTCATTTTTTGCGGCTTCATTTCATAAAGCGCTACATGCACGCCGCGCTCCGCCGCCTGCCATGCGGCTTCGCATCCGGCAAGACCTGCGCCGATAACTTCAATCCGTGCCAATTATTCTTCCTCTGTCTCTGCGGTCGCCGGCGTATCCGCCTTGTAACCGCATTCCTTATCATGACAAATCAACTGATTTTTCCCTTTTTTCCGAAACAGCATCTTGCCGCACTGCGGGCATGTTTCCGCGGTCGGCATATCCCATGAGGAAAAATCGCAGTCCGGATACCGCTCGCAACTGTAAAATACCGTCCGGTTCCGCCCGATTTTAGATACGATCTTCGCACCGCATTTTGGGCAGGCCACGCCGATATCTTTGGTACGCTGCTTGGTAAACTTGCATTTCGGATAATTGACGCAGGCATAAAAGCTCCCGTACCGTCCGGTTCGAAGCACCATGTCTCCGCCGCACAATTCGCACTTAAAATCGGCGATCACCGGCTTTTTCTCCTCCTCCGCCTCGGCGCCGTCCTTGTCAAGCGGCTTGGTATTTTTGCAGGCCGGATAATTCGGACATGCTGCAAACCGTCCGTAACGGCCGCTTTTCACAACCATTTTACTGCCGCACTTTTCGCAGATCAGGTCGGTCTCCTCGGTGGGCAGCTCGATTTTCTCTTTCTGATAATGCGCCTCCGCCGCCGAAAGCGCTTTGGCAAAATCGGTATAAAAATCGCTGAGCACCTGGGTCATCGTACTGTCGCCATGCGCGATGCCGTCAAGCTGGTCCTCCATCTGCGCGGTAAACGCATAATCCACGATTTCCGGGAAATTTTCGATCATCAGTTTGGTCGTCGTTTCTCCGAGCGGTGTGGGGACAAGCGATTTTCCATCGCGCGACACGTAATTCCGCGCGACGATCGTCGTAATGATCGGCGCGTACGTACTGGGGCGCCCGATTCCCTTTTCTTCCAAAAACTTAATCAGCGAAGCCTCGGTAAACCGCGGAGGCGGCTCTGTAAAATGCTGCTGCGGATCAAATTTTTCGGCCGTCAGGCGATCCCCTTCCGCAATCGGCGGAATTTTCTCATTTTTTTCAATATCCATGCCGTCGGTTTTTGACGGCTCATCCAGAGACTCCTCGTACACCGCCATATATCCCTGGAATTTCACGGTGTAGCCGCTGGTTCGGAAGCGATAGCCGCCCGCATCGAATTCAATCGTTTCGGTATCAAAGACGGCGGCGGCCATCTGACTTGCAATAAAGCGGTCCCAAATCAGCTTATATAATTTATACTGATCGTTTGTCAGAAATTTTCGAATCTGCGCAGGCTCCAGCGCCGCATTCGACGGGCGGATCGCCTCATGCGCATCCTGTGCGCCCGCCTTTGTTTTATAAACTCTGGGGCGCGCGGGGCAATAGCTGTCTCCATACTTTCCGGCAATCAATTCGAGCGCGGCACTCTGCGCTTCTGCGGAAATCCGCAGAGAATCGGTACGCATGTACGTGATAATACCCTGCACGCCGCCGTTTTCAGCGCCAAGATTGATTCCCTCGTACAGTTCCTGCGCCACTTTCATAACCCGCTGAGACTGAAAACCCAATTTCCGCGAAGCCTCCTGCTGCATGGTAGAGGTTGTGAACGG
The DNA here is from genome assembly GCA_958352145.1 of uncultured Eubacteriales bacterium. Lineage (GTDB taxonomy): Bacteria > Bacillota > Clostridia > Oscillospirales > CAG-272 > UMGS902. The sequence continues at coordinate 20,014 of CATWNM010000027.1, read as the reverse complement.
CGGCGCAGGCTGTTTATTTTTCGCCGCTTTTTTTACCGAAATACAGGAAAACGCCTCACCCGCCAAGACCTGCAACACAGCGTCGACATCCGCTTTTGAAGCGAGTTTTATCTTTTGTTTGCCTTTACCGGCAAGGCGCGCTTTGACCGGCTTGCCGTCCGCTGTGCGCAGCAGCGCATCCAGCGTCCAATACTCCTGCTTGACAAACGCGCGGATTTCCGCCTCGCGCTCCACAATGATACGCGTCGCCACAGACTGCACACGTCCGGCAGACAGCCCGCTCTTGACGCTTTTCCAAAGGAAAGGACTCAACTTATAGCCCACAATGCGATCCAAGATTCGCCTGGCCTGCTGCGAATTTACAAGCTCCATATCAATCTCACGCGGATGCTTGATCGCGTCCTTAACCGCACTCTTTGTCACTTCGTTAAAAGCGACGCGGCAGCATTTTTCGGGCTCGAGCCCAAGCGCGTTCGCCAAATGCCAGGAGATCGCCTCTCCCTCACGGTCGGGGTCGGTGGCCAAAAAGACTTTATTTGCTGCCTTGGCGTCCTTTTTCAAAGACTTTATCAAATCGCCTTTCCCGCGAATATTGATATAATGCGCCGCAAAATTATTCTCAATATCCACGCCGAGCGTACTTTTCGGCAGATCGCGGACATGTCCTTTTGAGGCGACCACTTTATAGTTGCTCCCAAGATAGCTTTTGATCGTACTCGCCTTTGACGGCGATTCCACAATTACCAAATTTGCCATTCTATATCTCTGCTGGTGCAGTTCCTTTCTTACTTAATGCCAGGCAATCTGCAATACCGGTTGCCCGGAAGACTGACGGCCAGTCCTTTCACCGACAGGGAGATCAAATGCATACTCACATCTGCGACCGTCTGGCCGGTGCTGCTGACTATCATGTCTACACTGACGCCGCCTTCCTCCGGCAAAGCGTCATATACGGCTTTCTCACACTCGGGCAGCATGACAAACGCCGGATGTTCCGAAGTTTCTTCTCCGCCGCCCTGCAGCGTATCCGCCATTTCTTCCGCAAAGCCGTCCGTACCGGCGGCATTTTTGCGCAGGCGTATGAATCTCGCGCCGGAGTTTCCGGTGCCGACGCCATAGCGGCGCATCGCGCGCTCGGCGTCGTACCGCTTGCTACCGATGGCGCAAACGTCAACATCCGGGAATGCGGCAGGATCAAACGCGGATACGATATCCGCAGCGCAAGTCGCAAGCCGCGCCCCGTTTTTAATCAGTTCATTGGTACCGGCACTGCCCTGCAGGCCGACGTTTCCGGGGACAGCAAATACAGGACGGCCTTGCCGGATCGCATTTCGCGCCGTAATCAGCGCGCCGCTGGATGCGCCCGCCTCGACGACGAGCGTACATCTCGACAAACCGCTGATTAAACGATTCCGCTGCGGGAAATTACGCCCGTCCGGTTCTGTACCGGGCGGATATTCACTGAGCAGAAGCCCGTCGTTCAATATGTTTTTGCAAAGCTTTGCATGGACAGCCGGGTACACGCGATCCAACCCGCAGCCAAGCACTGCTACAGTCGCCGCCTGCGCATCCAGCGCACCCGCAGCCGACATGCCGTCGATTCCAAGCGCCATTCCGCTGACGATCACCGCCCCGGCCGAAGCAAGATCGTAGCCCAAGCGATACGCCATATCTCTGCCGTTCTCGCTCATTCTGAGCGTGCCGACGATTCCGACGCAAAACCGTTTGTCAAAATCTACAGGCTGCCCTTTGAAATAAAGGACCGCAGGCGGCGCAGCAATATACTTTAAAATGGCCGGATACCGGGGATCGCCGTATGTAAGAATGCCGATCCCAAGCCGTCCGCACACCTCCAAAATCCGCTCGGACCTTGAAAGGTCCCGATCCAAAAGCCGCAGGCGAATCCGCTCAGGCAGCCGCTCGACAGACAGAAGTTCCTCGCGGCCGGCCTCGTAAATCGCCTTTGCGGATACATATTTTGTTACGAGCGGCGCGAGATACGGGCTGGCTGCGCCGAGCCGCGTGCTAAGCCATGTCCAATATAAGCTCTCACTCATACATATACCCTTTCCGCCGCGGTTATGACCGCTGCATAAACGCAAAAATCGATGCGGCTACGGCGGCGTTTAAAGATTCCGAATCCTGCCGGATCGGAATACAGACGCTGCCGGAGCATGCCGCTGAAAGCGCAGGCGGTATTCCATGTCCCTCATTACCGATCAAAAAACAATCGCTTTGCCGGATGCCGGCCGCATCCGCAGAAATCGCACCGGGACGAAGTTCAGCGGCAAATACGCGGCGCCCCGAAGCGGTCAGCGCCGAAATGACCGGCACAAGCTGTTCAACAATATCGATCTTGATTTTGAAAAGCGCACCCATTGCGGCGCGCATAGCGCGGCCGCTGTAAAGATCCGCGCTGTCCGCGCTGAAAATCAGCCGGTCAAAGCCGAAAGCCGTCGCGCTCCGAACAATCGTTCCCGCATTGCCCGGATCGCGCACAGAGCATATGAACATCAGCTTTTCCCCTGCATAGCGCGCCGCGTCAGCTTCTGCAAACGCCGGAATCATCCGAATGCCGCTTAGCCAATTCAAAACGCAGATCACGCCGTCAGGAGACTTCTCACTGCTAATTTTATCAAAAGCAGACGCGGAAAGCGTATGCAGGCGCGTCTGCGCATATACGCGAAGATCCCGCATCACATCCAGCGTTTCGGATGTAAGACGGCTCACGCCGCCCTCGCGCAGAAGCACCGCCTCGATACCGGCGCGGCACATGACCGCCTCGGAAAATAGTTTTGCTCCCTCACACAGAAACAATTCGTCCTGCTGCCGATATTTTTTATCCGCAAGCTTCGCATATTTTACGACAAGCGGGTTCGCTCTGCTGCCGATATAGATATTTTCAAGCACAAGCGGCCTCCAAAAAAGCAAATTTCCGGTGAAACGGTACGCCGTTCAAAAGCGCCCTAAAAACGCCAAAAACCCGGCGTTTTACCGGGTTTCTATTTGAATCAAAGTGCAGCTTTTGCTTTTTCCGCAAGCGAGGCAAATGCTTCCTTATCATAAACCGCGATTTCGGAAAGCATTTTTCTGTTCAGTTCGATCCCCGCAAGCTTGAGTCCGTGCATAAACGTCGAATAATTCATGCCGCATGCCTTTGCCTGTGCGGAAATTCTCGTAATCCAGAGAGAGCGCATGTCTCTCTTTTTCATTTTTCTGCCTGCAAAAGCATAATTGCCGCTCTTGAGCACGGCCTGTTTGGCCATCTTAAAATGCTTGCTCTTTGCACCCCAATAGCCTTTTGCCGCCTTTAATACGCTTTTTCTTCTCTTGCGCGTCATCATAGCGCCTTTTACTCTAGCCATTTTATTGAATCCTCCAAATTCCTGATTTTACGACGCCCGATTATTTCTGAATGAGCGCTTTGATTGTGGGAGCCATCGATGCGCTGAGGTATGCGCCCTTGCGAAGCGATCTCTTGCGCTTGGCGGTTTTGATACCGAGCTTATGGCGATGCTGCGAATGATTCATTTTGACTTTTCCGCCGCCGGTGACGTCAAATCTCTTTGCCGACGCTTTATGTGTCTTAATTTTTCCCATGGTTCTGTCTCCTTTTGATTCATTCATAAAATATACAGATTTGCGAAAATGTCCGGATTATTTTTTTACGGGCGACAAAACGGCGGACATGAACCTGCCCTCCATTGAAATGCCCTTCTCAGAAACGCCTGCGCCGTCGCATGCCGCAAGGAATTTTTCCAGCATGGAACGTCCGATATCCTGATGCGCCATTTCCCGTCCCTTAAAGCGGATAATCGCCTTGACTTTATCGCCGCCCTCCAGAAACTTGCGCGCCTGATTGACACGCGTCTGAAAATCATGCGTATCGATGCGGCAGGAAAGCTGCACTTCCTTGACTTTGACGATCTGCTGCTTTTTGCGCGCCTCTTTTTGCCGCTTGTCTTTCTCGAAGCGATACTTGCCATAGTCCATAATGCGGCATACCGGCGGCTCCGCCTGCGGCGACATCATGACAAGATCCAGTCCCTTGCCGTAAGCAAGTTCCTTTGCGTCGTCCGTTGAAAGGATGCCGATCTGTTCTCCGTCCGCTCCGATAACACGTACTTCTCTGACTCTGATATCGTCGTTGATCTGTGTCGAATCCTTTGCGCTAATGCTAAACACCTCCAAGAAGAAAATAAAATGCGGAGAAAAATTTCTCCGCACACAAACAATACGCCGGATACCGGCTGCATTTCTGATATTAACCGCGGCCGCAGAATACTGCCGGGTGAGAACGGAGTACATTCTTCTTTATTACGCCGAAAGTATACCACATCCCAAAAACCTTGTCAATCCCTTTTTTAATTTTTCCGGCCGAAAGCACGAAAAAAACTGAAAAATCAATGCAATTTTTTTGACCTCGCCTATAGAAATCGGCCGGCATATATGGTATACTATTAAATTGAAGTATTGTTGTTAAGCGAAAGGACTGCCACGGCAGAAAAAATACATGTCGAACGTATTGCATTCAACCGACCGGTTTAGCATTCCGGTCGTACCGCTCCGCGGTATGGTAGCATTTCCGTCCATGCCGCTCAGCATAGAAATTGCGCGGCCTGCATCCGCCGACGCCATCCGCGTAGCGGAAGAGACAGACGGACGCATCCTGCTTCTGGCGCAAAAAGATCTGTCCGTAGAAAATCCGGAGCCTGAAGATTTATTTGCGGTAGGTACGGTCGCACTCATCAAGCAATCTGTCAAAACATCCGAGGGTGCCATTCGGGTCCTGCTCGAGGGACAAGGGCGCGCCGCGGTCACAGCCTATGCGCAGGATAGCTTGTATATCCGCGCCTTTGCAGAAATGCCCGAAGTCCCCGTCATTAGGACGTCCACTGAAACCGAGGCGCTGATCCGACAGGCGCAGTCTGCGTTTATGCGCGTTGCGAAACTCATGCCCAAAGTCTCGGAAGAACTGGTATTCACTGCGCGCACAATTGATGAACCCGGTCTGCTTGCGGACTTTATAGCCGCCAATTTTTTGTTTCGATACGAGGACAAACAGGAAATCTTGGAAGTCTTCGACCCTGCAGAGCGGCTGGAAAAAACGATCGCGCTTCTGCATCAGGAAGAGGAAATCCTAACCTGTGAGATGGAGATTCATAAAAAAGTGCGCGCCCGACTGGAAGACAACCAGCGTGACGCCTACCTCCGCGAGCAGGTACGCGTGATTCAAGGCGAACTTGGTGACGACGGTTCTTATGAGGTCGATGAGTTCTTTGACCGCATCGAAGAGGCGAATCTTCCCAAAGAAATAGAGGAAAAACTTGTAAAGGAAGCCGGACGCCTTGCCAAAACGCCCTATGGCTCCGCCGAAAACAGCGTCCTACGCAATTATTTGGAAGAATGCCTGGAAATTCCGTTTGGAAAATATACCGAACCCGTCTTTGATCTCAAGCGGGCGCAAAAAATCTTAGAGCGCGATCACGACGGGCTGCACGAGGTCAAAGAACGCATACTGGAATTTTTAGCCGCGCAGGAATTTTCCGGACGCAAAAGCGGACAGATTCTCTGCCTTGTAGGCCCGCCCGGTGTCGGTAAAACCTCGGTCGCCTCTTCCATTGCCGAAGCGCTTGGCAGAAAATACGTGCGCGTATCGCTTGGCGGCATACGCGACGAAGCCGATATTCGCGGGCACCGTAAAACCTATGTAGGCGCGATGCCGGGACGCATCGTCGCCGCATTGCAAAAAGCCGGCGTGATGAATCCGCTGATCCTTTTGGATGAAATCGACAAGCTGACCTGCGACGCGCACGGCGACCCCGCTTCCGCGCTTTTGGAAGTGCTGGACGGCGAACAAAACAAAACTTTCCGGGATCACTTTACGGAAATCCCAATCGATCTGTCCGAATGCATATTTTTGGCGACTGCAAACACACTGGACACCGTCGCGCGGCCGCTGATCGACCGCATGGAGATTCTGCGTCTCAATACCTACACACGCACTGAAAAACTGCGTATCGCAAAAAATCACCTGATCCCCAAGCAACTGAAAAAGCTTGGGATGACAAAAGGACAATGCTCCATCACGCCATCCGCCACAGCGGAACTGATCGACTACTACACAGCGGAAGCCGGCGTCCGAAATTTGGAGCGGGAACTTGCGGCGCTCTGCCGCAAGGCAGCCAAAGAACTGCTCGGCGGCGCTGAAAAAATCACAATCCGCGCGGCCGATGTGCAAAAATATCTCGGCGCCAGACGGTATCTGCCCGAAAAATTGGCGCCCGCCGATGAAGTCGGTGTCGTCAACGGACTGGCCTATACTTCGGTGGGCGGAGACATCTTAAAAATCGAAGCCGCGGTTTTGGACGGTTCCGGGAAAATTGAGATGACCGGGTCGCTCGGAGACGTTATGCGGGAATCCGCCAAGCTTGCAGTCAGCTATGTCCGCATGATCGCCAAAGATTACGGCATCGACGGCGATTTTTATAAAACGAAAGACATACATATCCATTTTCCGGAGGGCGCGGTCCCGAAAGACGGGCCGAGCGCCGGCGCAGCCATCGTATGCGCGCTAGTCAGCGCGCTCAGCGGCGCGCCTGTCCGGCGGGATGTGGCCATGACGGGAGAATTCAGCCTCCGCGGCCGCCTGATCGCGATCGGCGGTTTAAGAGAAAAAACGATGGCGGCTTATACCGGCGGCATACGTACCGTGCTGATCCCCTGCGACAATTTAAAAGATCTGGACAAAATCGACGAAGAGGCGCGCGCGCATCTAAACATCATCGGATGCCGCAGCATCCGGGAAGTGCTCGGCCACGCATTGGCGAAAACGGCCGTGCGCCGCCGCCCGTCCGCCGACATGCATCCGGCTGCAAAAGCCGCCCGGAGCGCGAAAGCGAAATAAAACGGCGCGTCTCTGTGAAAGGAACGCATGAAAATCAACACACAAAACGTAAAACTGACGATCAGTGCCGGGAGACCGGAGCAGTTTCCCCGAAAAGCGATCCCGCAAATCGCCTTTTCCGGACGATCCAATGTCGGAAAAAGTTCGCTCATCAACGCGCTTCTGAACCGAAAGTCCTTAGCGCGCGTCAGCAGCACACCGGGGAAAACGATCACCATCAACTTTTATGAAATAGACGGGAAATGCTTTTTAGCCGATCTGCCCGGCTACGGTTTTGCCCGGCGTCCACTGGACGAAAAAGCGGCATGGTCTGCGCTAACCGACGGCTATTTCACGGCAAACCCAAACCTGGATCTTCTGCGGCTGGTCGTGCAGCTGATCGACGCCAAAGCCGGCGCAACAAAGGACGACCTCCAGATGCTGGAATGGCTGTCAAAATCCGGCCTGCCCTTTATCCTCGCAATCACAAAAACCGACAAACTTTCTAAAACCGCAGAAAGCAAAGCGCTGCAGGAACTGCTTGCCGTTCCTTTCGCCCGCGACGCCGCGCAGATCATCCCCTGCTCCGCCGAAACGCACGCCGGATGCCAGCCGCTCTGGAACGCGATCTTAAAATACGCCGATCTTGTATAGGAGCCGATGATGGACAATATTTTAGAAATTTACACGTATATTATCCGGATCCCGATCGTTTTGCTGTCTCTGACCGTTCATGAGGTTTCGCACGGCTATGCCGCCTATAAGCTGGGCGATCCGACCGCGCGCAATCTCGGACGGCTTTCGCTGAATCCGATAAAGCATCTGGATCCGCTCGGCGCGCTCTGTATGCTGTTTTTCCGATTCGGCTGGGCAAAACCGGTTCCGATCAACACCCGGTATTTCAAAAAGCCGCGGCGCGACATGGCGCTTTCCGCACTGGCAGGCCCCTTATCCAATATCTTGATGTCTTTTGCAGCATTTATCGCAAGTATGTATTTTTTCAAATATGGCTGTCACGACGGTTTTCTGAATCTGGAACTTACCACGGACAAGATTGCCTATCTTTTCTTTCTTTTCCTCTGGATGTTTTATGAAATGAACCTGTGTCTTGGCGTTTTCAATCTGATCCCCATTCCTCCGCTGGACGGTTCACGTATCCTGTTTGTCTTTTTGCCTGATAAAGCGTATTTCGGCATTATGAAATACGAGCAGTACATTTCGATTGCACTGATCGTCGGCCTTTGGACCGGCATCCTCAGCTATCCGCTCAGTTGGCTGATCGGCTGGATCGAGCAGGCGTTTACTTTCTTGGTTCAATTTCTACCTTTTTTATAAAAATCTTATAAAAGCGAGACTAAAATCGTGGAGCAGCTGACCTACAAACTGGATATCTATGAGGGGCCGCTTGATCTTTTGCTCGATCTGATCGCCAAAAACAAGCTGGATATCACCGATATTCCGATCGCTCTGATCTGCGATCAATATATGGCCTATATCGCGCAGGCACGCGCCATGGATATGGAGCTTGCCGGTGAATTTATCGTCATGGCAAGCGAACTTTTATATATCAAGAGCAAGGTTCTGCTGCCGCACACCGATCCGGAAGAGGAAGACCCGCGCACCTCGCTTTCCGAAATGCTTCTTTTATATAAGCAGGCAAAAAATGCCGCGCAGCATCTTGCGCCAATGTATTCTGCCTACGGCGGACGCTTGGAAAAAGAAGAGGAGGAAATCCGAGGATCAAACGAACTGCCAAACGATCTCTCTCCGGAACTGCTTCGCCGCGCAATGCTCGCAGTCTCCGTAAGACTGGCCGAGCTTGAAGAGGCGCAGACAAGAAATTTATCTCCCCTCGTGCGGGAAGCCGTAGTTCCGGTATCCGAAAAAATTGAGGAAATCGTACATAAGCTGAAACAAAAGCCGGCGACGCTTCGGAGCTTTCTCTGCCGCGCGCAGACGCGTTCTTCGCTGATCGCTGTGTTTATGGCGCTGCTCGAACTCATCAAAGAACATACCATCGTGCTGCTGGATGGCGACGCAGACGCAGGCAATATCGGAGACGGCGTCCTGCTCCGGCTGGACGACGCCGCAGAGCTTCGCATTCCAGCATCCGAATTTTAGGAGTAAAGCATGTCTGAACTGTTTTCCATATCCGATCAGGCGAAAGAGATCCTGGAGGCAGCGCTGTTCGCCGCCGGCCATCCGCTGACCTATGCGCGGCTGGCGCAGGTTTTTGAAATTTCCCCTGAAGAGGTCCGAAATATGGTGTCCGAATACGCCGAGGAGTATAACAGCGGGAAAGTCGCACGCGGCATTATGCTGCTGACTTTCGAGGACAGCTGCCAACTCTGCACCAAAGAAGCATACATACAGGAAATCCGCACGGCGCTCGGCATTCGCCGCGGCGGGAACTTGTCCGCATCCTCACTTGAAGTCCTGGCCATCGTCGCTTATAACCAGCCCGTGACCCGCGCCTATATCGATATGATCCGCGGCGTGGATTCGGGGTATGCGGTAAGCTCTCTGACCGAACGCGGCCTGATCGAATCAAAATCCCGTCTGGACGCACCGGGGAGACCTATGCTCTATACGACAACTTCCGCTTTTCTGCGCTGTTTTGGGCTGCACACGCTGGACGAACTGCCCAAACTGCCTCAAAGCGAAGGCGCACTGCTCCACGCATTCAAAAAGCAAGACAAAGACGAACCGGCGGGAGATTCCCAAAAATAAAATGACTAATCCATCGCTATACGGTCAAAAATTGATAAGCGGAGGTGAGCGCGCTGATTGTTCTCTATATCATCTTAGGTTTGATTTTGCTGCTCGGCGCGCTTTTGTTTTTACGGATTCGGTTTATCATTGAATGCAATACGGACATCTTGGTAAAATTAAGCGTTTTGGGTATAAAATTCAAGCTCTATCCGAAAAATAAATCAAAGATCAAATTGGCCGCTTTTAAAAAAGGATACCCGAAGCAGGCGAAAACAAAGAAGCCGAAAAATCCTGAAAAAGTTAAAGAGGTTCCCAAAATACCGCTCACCGATAAGATTGCGGCGCTTACGTCTCTGATGCGTCTGCTTTTGTCAAAATTTTTCGGACATTTAAGGCTGGATATTTCCAAAATTATCGTTACGGTCGGCGCAAAGGATGCCGCAACATGCGCCATTACTTATGGAGTCGTTGCACAGTCGGTCGCCTATTTTTTGGAATTTTTGGATACGCATTTAAATGTCAGCAAAAAGCGGCGGGGCGAAATCAACGTGCTCTGCGACTTTACGGCGGAAAGCGTGACCTACGATATTTTGATTCACGCTTCTATGACCATCTGGCAGCTTCTTGACATTGGTCTCTCTTTCGCGTATAATTATCTAAAAGGCGAAGATATTTTTAACATTTTTAAACAGAAACAATAATAGCTATGGAGGACATTATCATGGCGGAAAGCAAGATAAACGATATAATCAAGGTCTCTCTGGAAAAGATCAAAGATATCGTAGGCGCTGAAACGATCATCGGCGCTCCGATCACCGCGGCCGGCGGAACAACGATCATTCCTGTTTCCAAAGTCGCCGTAGGTTTTGCATCAGGCGGTCTCGATTATGATTCGGATAAAAACGCAGCCAAGGACGCAAAACCTTCCCTTCTGAAGTCAGCGAATTTTTCCGGCGGCGGCGGCACCGGAATCAGCGTTTCTCCAATCGGGTTTCTTGTTGTAAATAAAGACGGACGCGTCGAACTGCTGACAGTGGATAATCCAAACAGCGGAGATTCCATTGATAAGCTTGTTTCTGTAATAGAACGCTCGCCAGAAATTATTTCCAAAGTAAAGTCCGCTTTTTCAGGCAAAGCCGATAAAGAGGAATAATAAGTCCCACCGAATTTGTACCCGCCGAATAGAATCAGCATATCTGCAAAGACTATGCATGTTCAAAGGATGGTGATTTCATGTACAAATTCGGTGATTTTTTACAGCATGTTTCCACTTGTTTCTTCCTTTTAATTATATGCGCGCTCATTTTCTGCCTTCCTGTAAGCGCACAGCCGGCGCTTTCAGCGCAAAGCGCAATTCTGATCCGCGCGGACAATGGGGATTCCATTGCCGAATATAACGCCGATAAGCGATGCGGTATGGCCAGTACAACCAAAATCATGACGGCAATCCTCGCAATTGAAAACGGAGACCTCGACCGGCAAATCACTGTACCCGATCAGGCGATCGGCGTAGAGGGTTCCTCCCTCTATTTGAAACCGGATGAAAAGATCACGATGCGGGACCTCGTGTATGGAGTTCTGCTGCAAAGCGCAAACGACGCTGCGGAAGCCATCGCGATCGAAATTGCAGGCAGTATTGAAGCGTTTGCAGACAGGATGAATCAAAAAGCCAAGGCGCTTGGCCTTGAAAACACACATTTCACCAACCCGCACGGCCTTGCGGATGAAAATCATTATACAACGGCGCGAGAACTTGCATGCATCGCGAAATACGCGCTGGAAAATCCGACCTTTCGGGAAATTTGCTCTACGCTGCGGGCGACCATTTCAAACAACGGAGACGGGAACCGGTATCTGTTAAACCACAATAAGCTGCTGGCCATTTATGACGGCACATACGGAGTCAAAACCGGATTTACAAAAGCTACCGGCCGATGCCTTGTTTCAGCAGCCGAGCGAAACGGCGTCAGCCTAATCGCCGTCACGCTGAACGCGCCGAACGACTGGAATGATCATATGTCGTTGTTCGACTACGGTTTTGACACCTATGAATGCGTCGATCTGGCCGCTTCCGGCGAAATTCAATGCACGCTTCCCATCATTGGCGGCGACGCCGAAGCCGTGACACTGACCAACGCGCAGTCCTTACGCGTGTGCGTCAAAAAGAACCGTGGCAGCATCGTCCAGCGCATTGAACTGAATCGTCTGCGCTTTGCACCCGTCTATGCGGGAGAATCGCTGGGACGCGTCGTTTTTCTGCTGGACGGCATCGAAATTGCCAGCGCCGATCTGGAAGCGTCGGAATATATTGGAAAAGCGCAACAGCCCGGCTGGTTTTCAAAATTTCAAAAATTTTTTCAAGCAGGATAATCATGGAACCAATCAGACTTCAAAAGTTTTTCACCGATTGTAAAATCATGTCCCGCCGGGCGGCTGAAGCCGAAATCGCGGCCGGAAAAGTCTATGTAAACGGAAAGCCCGCGAAAATCGGGGATAAGGTCGATCCCGACGGCGACATTGTGGTTTATAGCGGCAAAACCATTTTGTATTCTCATAACCAACACACGTATATCCTGCTGCACAAGCCACGCGGCTACCTGACCAGCATGCGCGATGACCGCGGCAGGAAATGCGTTACCGAACTTGTCAGCGATCTTGGAACACGCGTTTATCCTGTCGGGCGGCTCGATCTGAATTCAGAGGGGCTGCTGCTGCTCACGGACGACGGAGAACTCACCAATATGCTCACGCATCCTAAGCATCATATTCCCAAAATATATCAGGTATCGGTACGCGGCGAACTGTCGGATGAAACGCTGGAACAGCTTCGAGCCCCAATGCTGTTGGACGGATATAAGACGCACGGAGCAACCGTTGAACTTTTAGAACGTCACCGCGGCGGCGGAAAATTAAAAATCACGCTTTTCGAAGGGCGCAACCGGCAAATTCGGAAAATGTGCGAACAGGCCAGCCTTGCTGTCAGCCGGCTTTGCCGCATACAGATCGGAGAAATCAGTCTTCGCGGTCTTGCGCTTGGGAAATGGCGCTTTTTGGATTGTGACGAGATCCGGTATCTGCAAAATTTGAAAAAAGATTGGAAATGAGGATACATAATGCTTGAAATAAAGCCAATTCAGGAAAAAAGCGCGCAGGAACAAATCTGCACACAATGCAAAACGGAATATGACGCGGACATGCTCGCCTACGCAGCGCATGCGGATAATTTGCTGCTGGGTGTATGCCAGTTTCGCTTTTACAGCAATTTTGCATTGATAAAAGATCTGAAACCTGCCCCCGGCACGAATGACTTTGAAGCGATGTTTCTTTTGGCCCGCGCGGCAATGAATTTTATCGATCTCTGCGGCACGCATACCGCCCGCTGCACAGACAAAACCGGTGAAATCCGTCTGCTCTTGGCACTTGGTTTTCAAAAGATCGACCAAAACCTGTATGAATTATATCTGCCGGACATTTTCCTCGGGAAATGCGGCGCGGGCGAAAAATAAAGAATCGAGGCGAAATTCGCCTCGATTCTTTATTTCGACGGTTTTAGATCAGAATTTGTAGTAATCCAATAATATTCAAAGTAAAAATTTGGTAATTATTTCGTTTCCATTTCTCTTGAAATTTTTACCATTTTATGGTAATATAATAGCAGATAAAGGAAATAAATTTTAGAAGGAGCGTACATAGCGCAAATGGAACTGAACACAAAAATTCTGATCGCCGATGAAAACCTCGAACAAAGAAATCTTTTGAAAGATCATCTTTATCATGCGGGATACCGCAGCGTAGATGTGGCAATAAACGGTGAAGACGCAATTTTGAAAATCAACCGCACACACCCGGATATTGCAATCATCGATATTCTGCTGACAAAGCTGGACGGCATCGGGGTGCTCCGCAACGCGCGCACCATCGATTTTGGAAAAGACATGCCAACCTCTTTCATCGTGATTTCCGCCGCGGCAAATCAGAACCTGCTGGCAGATGCGACAAAGCTTGGGGCGGAACTCTGTCTGCTGAAGCCTTATAACCATGCCAGCTTGATCGAACACATTGATGCCATTTCCGAACGGAGAGGAAAAACGCGAATTCCCTTGCATACATCGGAAAGTACGCAGCCTCCCGAAAATCTGGATCTGGAAACGCAGGTAACGCAAATCATCCATCAAATCGGCGTACCGGCACATATCAAAGGCTATCAGTACCTGCGCACCGCTATTCTAATGACAATCAACGACAGTGAAATCATCAACTCTGTAACGAAAGTGCTCTATCCATCTGTCGCCAAAAAATATTCCACCACAACTTCCCGTGTCGAGCGTGCAATCCGCCATGCCATCGAAGTGGCTTGGGACCGCGGAGACGTCGATACGCTGAACTCTTACTTCGGATATACTATACAAAACAACCGCGGAAAGCCTACGAACTCTGAATTTATCGCCATGATCGCAGACAATCTCCGTCTGAAACTCAAATTGTTTTAAATAATTAAACCGCAAAAGCTGCGCATCTCAGCGTCTTAATCTGCACCTCGAACGTGCGTCAGGGGATCCAAACATCACCGAAACGCACGTCCGAGGTGTATTTTTATCCAACGCGTCCTATGGTTGTTTGATTTCAAGCATAGCGCATGGCGCAAAGTCGCCCCAAATCAAAATGCAATCTTATGCTCAATATACGCCTGCAGTGCCTCTATCTTTACGCGTTCCTGCTCCATCGTGTCGCGGTCGCGCACAGTTACGCATCCATCTTCAAGGGAATCGAAGTCGTACGTGATGCAAAGCGGCGTACCGATCTCATCCTGCCGACGGTAGCGCTTGCCAATAGACCCGGATTCGTCAAAATCGACCATAAAGTATTTTGAAAGCGTCTCCTGTACTTCCAGTGCTTTTTCAGACAGCTTTTTAGACAGAGGAAGCACTGCCGCCTTGATGGGCGAGAGCGTCGGATGCAGACGCAAAACAATGCGGGTATCCCCCTCGCCCACAACCTCTTCATCATACGCGTCCACCAAAAAAGCAAGCGCGACACGATCTGCGCCGAGAGAGGGTTCAATAACATAGGGCACATATTTTTCATTCGTTTCCGGATCAAAATATTCCATCGACTCGCCGCTGTGATTGGCATGCTGCGACAAATCATAATCGGTGCGGTCCGCAATACCCCAAAGCTCGCCCCAGCCAAAGGGGAACAAATACTCAAAATCGGTTGTCGCTTTGGAGTAGAAGCACAGTTCGTCGGCATCATGATCGCGGAGCTTCAGGTTTTCTTTCGTCATGCCGAGGTCGTACAAAAACTGCGCACAATAATCTTTCCAAAATTTGAACCATTCAAGATCCGTACCCGGCTTGCAGAAAAATTCCAGTTCCATCTGTTCAAATTCACGGATGCGGAAAATAAAGTTGCCGGGCGTAATCTCATTGCGAAAAGATTTGCCGATTTGACCTACGCCAAACGGCAACTTTTTGCGTGTCGTACGCGCTATATTCTTGAAATTGACGAAAATTCCCTGCGCCGTCTCAGGCCGGAGATAAAGTTCCGAAGAAGAATCTTCCGTGACGCCCTGATAGGTCTTAAACATCAAATTAAACTTGCGGATATCCGTAAAATCCTTTGCGCCACAGGCGGGACATGCGATGCCGGTCTTTTGGATATAATCCGCCATCTGTTCGTTTGACCAACCGACCGGGTTGATATCCAACTGATTTTCAGCCGCATAATCCTCGATCAGCTTGTCCGCGCGATGGCGGGTCTTACAAGCCTTACAGTCCATCAGCGGATCGGAAAAACCACCGACATGCCCGGAAGCCACCCAGGTTTCCGGATTCATCAAAATGGCGCTGTCTAGCCCTACATTGTACTTGCATTCCTGCACAAAGCGCTTCCACCAAGCGCGTTTGATATTGTTTTTATACTCTACGCCTAGGGGACCATAGTCCCAGGAATTGGCCAAACCGCCGTATATCTCCGATCCGGGATATATAAAGCCGCGGTTTTTGCAGAGAGCGACAATTTTATCCATTGTCTTTGCGGAATTATTCATCTGTCTTGCTCCTCGATCTCTATCCTAAAATTTATTTATATTTTGCCATGGCTGTAATTGCCGCCGAAATACTGGGGTTGAAATACCGAACGCCATCCCGATAATAATAGCTGCCGGGATACTCGATTTGCTCAACCTCGAATTTGCTGTATGAAAAAATCAAATCAAGATTTTTAAGCAGATCCTGCGATGTGATGTTCGTACACAAATATTCCTCGACGTTGGCAAAAATATCGACCGCCTTGTTCAAATACGTAACGTTGGTCATCTTCTGCGCAAGCGCCATCAAAAACGACATGGTCGTCTTTTCCCTTGAAAGAGCCGCATTGGTATACGAATTATATGCAAGCAGCCCCGCCACATCCGTACCGGTCAAATTCTGCGCGCCGCTTTTCAAAGAAATCGTCAGCCCGGACACCTCGTCGGTATATTCCATATCGCAGGGAACCGTATACAGAATCTCCCCCATCGCATCCGCAACATTTGCAATCTGCTCAATACTGGTCAGCGCATAATAATCAATCTGAACACCCGTGATGCCGGCCATTTTGTTGACAAAATAATCCAGTCCTTTGTCATAATAAAGCTCGCGCACCGTCGTTGTAACACCGCCGACCGTCAACTGCATATCAGATGGAATCTGCATATACGTAAATCGCTGTTTTTCCTTATTCACACACACCAAAACCACCGCGTCGGCACTGACCGTGCGATACGGATAAACCGGCAGAGAGCCGTTGTAGCCGATCAGTTTGGCGGAATCCTCAAAATACGGATACTGCGTTTCAATATCCGGGTGATAGTTATTTAAAATGCTCGGACGGTAATCCGTACCGATCAGCAAAACATTGAAAGACTCTCCTTTGATATCATCGTCCGGTTCCACAATTCCATGCAGAATGTCACTGTCCGAAGTGTCGGCTCCGCTTGTCTGCTCGGGAACAAGATCACCGCTCAGCAAGCTATTGATACTATCCGTAACAAATCCGGTTATGAAAAAGGCGCACAGGCCGAATATAAGCAGAGCGATCAGAAAAGTAATCATAAAACTGCGCAGAGAATTCATATCCGTCTCACTCCCTTAAGTACAAACAAGAATAATTAATTATATAACAAAACTTTGCATTTTTCAATATGGAAATGCAATTTTGCTTGTTATCCCCCGCAAAAAGTGCTACAATGAAAAAAATGAATTTTTCGGAGGACAAACAAGCGTGCTGCGTAAAAACGATACCCTAATAACAGAAATCATAGATATGAACATGCTCGGCTTCGGAATCGCAAAGCCCGACGGCTTTGCCGTTTTTGTCAGCGGCGCAATTCCCGGCGATCGTGCTCGGATCCGCATTATCAAAGTGCAGAAAAGCTACGCTATAGCCAAAGTAGAAGAAATTTTAGTCCCCTCCCCGCACCGGATCAAAAACGATTGCCCTGTTTCCGCCTCCTGCGGCGGCTGCGCGTTCCGCACGGTCGACTACGCCTATGAAGCTTCGCTGAAAGAGTCCGCCGTACGGCAGAGCTTTCTGCGGCAGGGACTTCGGGATGTGCAGATCGCACCGCTGACGCACGCAAATCAACTGTCTCATTACCGCAATAAAGCGCAGTTTCCCGTTGCGCGGACGAAAAGCGGAGAACTGGCGATCGGCTTCTTCGCGGCCAAAAGTCATCGTGTGCTTGACTGCGGAACCTGCGCGCTCCAGCATCCGTCGTTTGCGCCCATCCTCGCAGAAGTACGTCGTTTCCTCTTGGAATTTCATATCCCGATTTATGACGAAACGACTCGTACAGGCCTCCTGCGGCACATCTACCTTCGTATCGGAGAAGCAACGGGCGAAATCATGCTCTGCCTCGTCATCTGCGGCGAATGCCTGCCGCATGCCGGCCGGCTGGTCGAGCGCGTGACGCAAAAATTTCCCGCCGTCCGTTCGATCTTGCTGAATGTAAACAAAGCGGACACCAATGTCGTACTGGGCGAGCGGTATATTCCCTTGTACGGAGACGGCGCGATCTTTGACAAACTCTGCGGAATCCTTTTAAAAATCACGCCCGCTTCTTTTTACCAAGTCAATCGAGAGGCGGCGGAACTGCTCTATCAAAAAGCCGCGGAACTAGCCGGACTTACCGGGAAAGAACTTCTGCTCGACCTGTACTGCGGCATCGGGAGCATCGGGCTTTCCATGGCGCACCGTGCGCGGCGTCTGATCGGGATCGAAGTCGTGCCTGACGCGGTCGAATGCGCAAAGGAAAACGCACGGCTCAATGGGATCAAAAACGCCGCTTTTTACTGCGGAGACGCTGCGGACGCCGGGCGACTGCTCGAAAACGCAAAAGCTGCCGAGGGCGAGGTCAAGCCGGACGTCGTGATTCTGGACCCGCCGCGCCGGGGCTGCGCGCCCGCACTGCTCGAGTGGCTGAGCGCGCTCGAACCACAGCGCATCGTTTATATCTCCTGCAATCCGGAAACGCTGGCACGGGACGTAAAACAGCTGATCGAAAAAGGTTACGCAATGGGAACCGTCTATCCCTTCGATCTGTTTTGCCGGACTGGGCATGTGGAGACGGTAGTATTATTGTCCAAACTAAAAGTCGACCATCATATCGAAATAGAAATCAAGATGGACGAGCTGGATTTAACGGCGGCGGAAAGCAAAGCGACCTACGATGAAATCAAAGCCTATGTTTTGGACAAGTACGGACTAAAAGTAAGCCAGCTTTATATCGCTCAGGTAAAAAGAAAGTGTGGAATTATCGAAAGAAAAAATTATAACGTATCCAAAAAGGAAGATGCGAAAGTACCGCAGTGCCCGCCAGAGAAAGAGGCAGCGATTATGGACGCATTAAAGCATTTTCAAATGATTTGAAAAATTTTATAAATACGCCGTTTTCGGACGGTGTTCACTTCAAAAGGTGTTGCTTTCGGGCAGCACCTTTTGCTTTGCCGGTCTGAGAGAAAAGGGGGTGAAAACATGGCCGAGCCGGGTGCATTGGATTACTTTTATGGAACCGAGGCAGAACAATATACCTTTTACCGGATTCCGAAGGTGTTGTTTACCGACCCCGGCTTCCGGCGTATAACAGCAGACGCGAAAATCCTGTACGGCTTGATGTTAGACCGCATGGGGCTGTCCATACGCAATGGCTGGCTGGACGAACAGGAGCGCGTGTTCATCTACTTCACGTTGGAAGAAGCGATGGACGCGATGTGCTGCGGCCATAACAAGGCGGTGTCCCTGTTCACCGAGCTGGACAAGGTGGGCCTGATTGAGCGCAAGAAGCAGGGCCAGGGCCGCCCCACAAAAATCTACGTCAAGAACTTTATCCGGAAAGAGGAAGTCAAGACTTCCGAAAACCGGAAGTCTGCACTTCCCGAAACCGGAACTCTTGACTTCCGAAAATCGGACACAATCAATACTGATAAGAATAAGACTGATCGGAACGATACTGATCCATCTATCCATCCGGCGGCGCAGCCTTCGGAGGATAGACCGCCTGCGGCGGCTGATGCGATGGATACGATACGGGCCTATCGGGAGATTTTGAAGGAGAATATTGAGTATGACATTCTCCGGAAAAACCTGGGCTATGACTGCGATCTGCTGGATGAAATTCTGGACATTCTGGTAGACACGGTATGCAGCAACCGAAAAATGATCCGCATTGGAGGCGAGGACTACCCAAAGGAGGTTGTGAAAAGCAGGCTGCTGAAGCTGGACTCCGGCCACATCGAGTATGTGATCAGCAGCCTGCATGAGAATACGACGAAGGTGCGGAACATCCGTGCCTACCTTCTGACCTCCCTCTACAATGCGCCTACCACCATCAACAGTTACTACACCGCACTTGTCAATCACGATATGTACGGCAGCGGGTAACTGTTTTTTCATACTCAAATAAGGGCGGCGAGCCGGTCTTATCCGGCCCGCCCTTGGTTACCAATCTGCAAATGAACGGCACTGTGTCAAGAACGCGCACGGTGCGCGTTCATTTCATTCTTGACGCGGGGCCGTTTGTTTGCCACCCGGCACGAAGCCGGAGAAAGGAGCGACCCCATGAAAAAACCATTTGCCTACATTTCTGCCGCCTGGAGCGGTCAGGAATTTACCGACACCGACCAGGCGGTGGTCTACTGCCGCAAGGTTTATCAGGCCGGGTTTACCCCGATCTGCCCTATCCTCTATCTGCCGCACTTCCTCAACGACTCCATCCCCGCCGAACACAAGGATGGGATTGATATGGCGCGGGAGTTGCTGCGGCGCAGCCATGTGTTGATTGTCTGCGGCGACGAGGTGGACGAAGCCGTAAAGAACGATATTGCTGTGGCGCAGCGGCTTGGCATTACGGCCACCACGCTGGACGGCATTTTGAAA
>CATWNM010000026.1 GCA_958352145.1 uncultured Eubacteriales bacterium | reverse complement strand
TTCGCCGCTGTCGATCTTCGTGAAAACGCACTGCACCTTACTGCCCTGAACAACAAGCTGAATGTGCAGATTGCTGCCAGGAGCGAACGCGCCGGACGCGCCCACGTTGATATTGCCGCCCCAGCCGCCGTCCTCGCGGCCAAAGCCGACTGCGCCGAGATCGCCGTTAAATCCGACGAACCCAATATAGCCCGCCATGCCGTTGACGCTTGTACCCACGACTTTGTCAAGGTTGGCACGGATGATCGGGCCGCCCTGCGTCTGGGTGTTGTACATGTCCACATCCAGAACATAGTCGGTCAGCGTCGTCAAAGCGCTGTCGCCGGTGTACAGAATGAACGAATGGTTATCGGTAGCCGCCGTCAGATACAGACGGCCATCCTTGACTTCCCAGGTGCCCATATACTGTGTGAAGTCCTTAAGCGCATCCGCGTCGTCAAAGCCGTTCGTATAAACGACCTCCAGCTTCGACGTATCGAGCCGCGTTCCCTCATCTTCAATCGCGAACGCGCCAACTGTCAGCAGCGCAAGCACTAAAACAAGCGCGCTGAGCACAAAACCAAATTTCTTCATGTAAAATACCTCCATTTTTTTGTATTTGGATTATGTAGCACTTTTATTATCTCACAATTCTGTGGCAAAATCAACCGGTTTCATGTGCAAAAACTTCAAAAAATGTGCAGAAAATAAAGTCATTTTTGTATGATGCAGTAAACCACACCTATTTTTTCCAAAAAATGCTTCTCCCTCCGCCGCAGCGACACAAAACAGAAACGATGCGCGGCAGTTTTAAAAACATTTTACGAAACAAACAGCATAACGCTGCGCACGCACAAACGCGGAAGAAAGCTCAGACGCTCGCAGCGCGCTTATTTGAAACGGCAAGCCGGGTAAAAATCACGCACGCCTCACTGCGGACAATCTCGTCGTCCGGGCGGTAGCCGCCCTCGCCGTCTCCGCTGACGATTCCCGCACGATACAGCTTAGCCACCGCCTCATAACAAGGAGCCTGTGTAACCACATCCAAACACATGCCCTCGCGAACCGGCACATACTCTTCATCCGGCAGAACATGGGCAAACACAATCGCCATCTCTCCGCGCGTGATGTTCCGGCTATAATCGTCAAATTGGGACGCGGAGATAATATTGTTTTCCGTGCAATACTCCACATACGGCGCATACCACGCTTCATCCGCCGCCGCATCTCGAACAGTTTCGCCATAGTAGGCAGTATGGATATTTGCCGCCGCAGTTAACGCCTGTGCTACCGTAAAACAGTTATCCGGCGAAAACACCGTCGTGCTGGTACCATTGGCTAACACATGCTCATACGCAGTCTTCACATAGTCGTAGAACCATTTGTCCACCGTCACATCGACAAACTGATCCGCATAGGCGCGGGATGCCCCAAGCGTACCCAAAGAATCCTCAGGCATAACAACGATGCCATCGCCTTCAATCGACTCAAAATTGTGCGACGCACTTTCAAAAATAATGTAGGCGCCGGATTCAACGTACAACTTCACATTGAATAACTGCTTCGTCAGGCAGACGACGTTCGGACCGATCGTGAGGGTTGCGCCAGAAGTCACACGAATGACGTTTTGTGTCGCACCCTCCTGGAAGAAATAAATGTTTTCAAAGCGGGTATCCGTGGCAATCGTCAGCGTTTTCCCATTTGCAAGCTTAATCACGCCGCCCGCAGGATTGCTTTCAGGTTCGGGATTCATATAATTCGTTCCGCCGTAAGCGCCTGTGATCGTGAGTTGACTGCCAAGCTGCGGGATTGTGTAATCGTCGCCGATATACAAGCGTCCGGTTGCAACCAGAGTACCGCCTCCGCGCAGTAAATTCATCGCGCCGTTGCTGCTGAGGCTAAACATCTGCTTTTTGGGTGCGGAAGGCTCTGTGCCGCTGTTGGAATTGCTGCCCGTATTATAATTGATATACGCTACGGCCGGAGGAACATTGATATCCACATCATCGTCGCCGGAGGGCGCCATATTAACCCGATTGTACGCATACTCGTAATCATAATACACATTGCCGCCGTTGTTTTCAACTTCAAAATTGCCGCCGTTTATAATCGCCGTACCGCCCGTTTCCACAACGATCTTCATTTGATACGCCTGTTTCGTCATCGACACGACGCCGGTGCCCACCACAAGCGTCGTCCCGTTAGGAACGATGATCGAATTCTGCGCATTCTCCTGGAAGACGATCACATTGTCCAAAATAACATTGCTGGAAATTTTGAACGTCGCGCCGCCAAGCATTTTAAAGGCACAGGCCGGATTGTTGGCCGGCTCGGCGTTCTGATAGCTTGTACCGTTGTAGCTTGAAGTAATCAACAGCGTCCCAGAAAGCTTTGGCATCGTGTAAGAAGCGCCGACATAGGCTTTGCCGCTGACAACAAGCGTGCCGCCTTTAGGCAAACAGGAGATCACACCGCTCCCGGTCAGAGAACCAAACGTTTTTTTCGCGCTGTCCGCAGCCGCGCCCGTGGAAGCGTCCGAGCCGGTGGCAAAATCGATAAAAGCTGCAGCCGAATTTGTAAGATACGGCAGACTGGATGGTTGATTTCCCGCGGCACCTACGGCCAACGGAAACGCGAGCGCCACGATCAAAACCGCAATACAAAAACAAAAAATTTTTTTCATGAACACACCTCCGATATTCTGAGATACATTTACAGTTTTATTATAAATGCACAAAAGCGGCAAGTCAATGCCGCCCGTCACTGTGTTTATTTTCGGGAATAGAATGGTGTAATTTCACGGCATCTCCATCAAATCCGCCTCATAAAAGCAGAAAAAAGCGCAAAGCGCGGAACTGTTCCGCGCTTTGCGCTTTTTCTTTACTCTGTAACAAAAGTCGCGGTCGAAAGCACATCGGCCATAATTTTTTCATACAAAACTTTCGTTTCGGTATTCTGTCTGGAAACGCGACTTTTATACGTTTTCACATCAGTTTGCGCCTCTTCGGCAAGCACTGCTACCTTTGACTCGTATTCCTCATCGCTGACTGCGTATCCGCCAGCCTTTGCGATTGCATAAAGCGCCAGTTCCTCCCGGATCGACGCCTGCGCCCGCTCGGTACAGGATGCCGTTGTAATGCCAAAGTTCTCCAGCGTCAAACCATACTGCGTGTACTGATAATACATTGCCTCATAATATTCATACAGGCTGTTCGCCATATGCTTGACCGCTTTTTCCGGATATGCCTTGAGTTCGCAGTTTTCCACAACGGCCGTCCATGCGTACAGATTTTTATTCTTTTCCAGCGTCTCGGCAGCAGCGTCCTCCAGTTCGGTGCGAATCTGCTGGCGATACGCTTCCGCGTTATCCGCGCCAAGCTCCACGGCGATTTCATCGGTCAATACGGCGGGAATGATCTCATATACAGTGTTCATCTGAATGTCAAACTGCGCCGGCTTGCCCTTTAATTCTTCTTTATCATAATCTTCCGGGAAGGTCACGTCGATGGTGCGCGTTTCGCCCGGCGCCATGCCGACGATCGCATCCTCAAAGCCCTCTATATAGCCGCCCTTTCCGAGCACAAACTCCTCGTCCTCAGCGGAACCACCTTCAAATTCCGCTCCATCCACACGCCCGGTATAATTGATATTGACCGTATCTCCCAGCGCACAGGCACGGTCGACCTCGTTTGTCGTAGAATAGCTCTCGATCTTTTCCGCGATCTGTTCCTCTACCTTTTCATCCGTAACTTCATCTGTTTTCGGAAGCTTTACGGTCAAATTCAGGTATTCGCCGGCCGTGATATAGGGCGACAGATCCTCTTTCATATACTCAAACTGGTACTCACCGCAGGAAACAAGCAGGCCGGAAAGCAATACTGCAGCAAGTGCAAAAGCGATGAATTTTTTCATAGTCTACATTCTCCTTTTTATTCTGCATCCACAAAGGAAGCGTTTTCAAGCATAATTTCCAGAACACGCGTATAATAAATGGAAAAATCAACGGTTTTTTGCAAATATGCCTCGGTGATTCCATAATCCGCACAGAAAGAAGCTGCATCCTCATAATCATAGTACTCGAGAAACGCCGCCTGTTCTTCCGCATGCTCTTCTTCCGTGATCTGAATATCCTCCGCTTTCGCGACCGCATGAACCACAAGTTCCTGCTTGACGGCATACTCCGCCTCCGCACGGACCTCGGCTTCATACTGTTCCACCGTCGTGCCCAGCGCCTGCGCGACAAAATCTTCATAGGACATGGAGGACATCAGAGCATAGTACTGAACATAGCCGATTTGCTGCTGCACATAATCCTCGACCAGTCCCTCTGGATATTTAAGAACGCTGGAATTCTCCACGGCAAGCGCCAGCGCGGCAGTCTGCTTCTCCTGCAGAATCTCCAGTTCGCGAAGTTCGGCCAGCACACCGCGCGCATACTCTTCATATGCGGCCGTCGTATCATAGCCAAACGTTTCTTTGACAAACGCATCACTGTACTCCGGCAAAACCGTTTCCTGAATATAGTGCAGCTTGATCTCAAAATCGGCCGTTTTGCCGTTAAGCGCTTCATTTCCGTAATTTGCCGGGAAAACAGCCTGTATCACTTTGGTCTCTCCGGGCGTCATGCCTATAATCCCATCCTCAAAACCGTCGATAAATCCACCTGCGCCGAGCGTCAGTGTATAATTTTCAGCCGTGCCGCCTTCAAAAGCGACGCCGTCCACGCTGCCTGAAAAGTCCAGAACAACCGTATCTCCGCGCGCACAGGCACGGTCGGTGATTTCAGCCGATGTGCCATGCTGTTTCAGGACATTGTCAATATACGTCTGCAGATCCGCATCCGTAATGACCTTGCTGGTCGTCAGCGGGATTTTCAGCCCTTTATACGCGCCAAGCGTAAGATATTCGTTGAGATCCGCCGCGACATAATCAAAACCGTCAGGGTCAATTGTTGCCTCCGTAGCCTCGGTCAGCGCGTCCGAAGACGTGTCCGAAGTGCCGGAGCCGTCCGTACTTTCCACATTGTCTTTAGAACCGCAGGCAGTCGCCGCCAGAAGCATAGCGGCAGCCAGCGCCGCTACCCAAAATTTTTTCATTAAAACAAACCATTCCTTATTTATTATTTATCTTTATTTATCTAAGTCAATCTGAATTTTCAGGAACCGCTCACAATAAAGTTCGCCTGCTCCACGATTTTCGGAATAATTTCAGCATACAACTTTTCTTCTTTTAAAAGTTCCCGCGTGGTGCCAAGCTGCGCGATCAACTCGTCGACGCTGTCCAGCCTCAAAAGCTTCGCCGTCACCAAAAGATCCGACTCCAGTTTTTCGTCGCTGACATCCAGTCCCATGTCTTTTGCAATCGAATACAGCAAAAGCTCCTGCGCGACCACATTTCTAGCGCTCTGCCAAAAAATCTCTTCCGCTTCCGAAACGGAAAGGCCGTACACCAAAGGGAAAAACGCTTCATAAGTCATCCCGCTGGACTCAGCCAGGATCGTATAGCTCTCCACCGTATAGCCGAACGCTTTTTCCACCGCTTCCTGCGGATACTCGATCACGCGGGAATTGGCCAGTGCCTTCGTCCAGGCGGCTTCTTCTTTCGCAACTTCAAAAGCGCGGTCCGCCTCTTTTTCCAAAGCGTTGCGCATCGCATCGCGATATGCCTGTGCATTCTCCAAGCCAAAACAGGTTTGCACGATTTCATCCGTCAGTTCCGGGAAAATAAAATGCAGCGTCACGGAAAAAACGGCATCCATACCTGCAAGTCCCGCATAATAATCTTCCGGCAGCTTTATGAAAAGCTCCAGCGTTTCGCCGGGCTCCATTCCGGCAATGCCGTCTTCAAAGCCGGAAACCATCGCGCCGCTCCCCAATGTGAGGGAAAAATTCCGCATGCTGCCCCCTTCAAAAGGAACGCCGTCAATCGTACCGAAAAAATCAATGCTGACACGATCGCCTATCTCAGCCGGACGATCCATAATCCGGAACGATTCAGGCAGCGCTTCGATCGTCTGCGTCAGCCGCTCCTCGACCATCGCCTCCGTAACCGGAACGCGGTCCGCCACAAAAACTTCGATGCCGAGATATTTTCCAAGTACAAAATATTCGGACAAATCACTTTTTGCAAAGTCGAACGATTCCGGATCCTCCGGTTTGAGCACAGCAGAGGAAGAAGAGGCGGGATCGGACGCAGCCGTCGTTACGGTTGTATTTGTGCTTTCCGAAACCGGAGGGGAAACAATCGGATCGGACGAGCTTTCCGTTGAAACAGGCGCGGGCTCGCTCGTCGTCACATCCGGAACCGCTGGCGTCTCCGAGGTCTCCGAAGACACAGACGGGACTGTAACAGGCATGTCCGACGTGCAGTCTGCCGTCCCCGGGTTCAGAGAAGAGACATCCTCGGACGAAACCGAGTCGGAAGAAATTTCTACAGGCGGGTCCTCCGATCCAGAGCAGGAAACAAGGAAAATCAACAGCGCCGCAGCCAAAGCGAGCACCATGATCCGCCGCATCAAAACCCCTCCCCCCAGCGCATGCAAAATACTTGAATATTATACCGCAAGACACTGTAAAAGTAAATGAATTTTAGGTGAATTTTTAAAAATATTTTGAACAGCGGCAAAGCAGTTCAAATTAAGCCCAGATCCGCCTTCGTGAAAGAAAACGTCTGACCGCAGAACCGACACCCGAGTTCCAGTTCTTCTGGCTTGCCCTCCGCCACCTGTTCCGCAAACAATTCCGTCAGTTCCTTTCCGCCGACCGACAAAAGCGCGCGGCGCATCCGGCTGCGCGAACAATCGCAGCGATATCCGACCTCAAGCGTATCAAACACGTCGTACTCGATTCCGGCAAGCGCGATATCCGCAAGCTCCGTAAGACTTTTTTTCGCTTCCAGCAAAGCGGAAACATGCGCAAGCGCCGCGGTGTTTTCCTCCAACCGGGCTATCACTGCTTCGGATGCAAACGGCAAAAGCTGCACCATAACGCCGCCGGCCGCACGGATATGCCCCTCCCGGCCGGCCAGCACGCCGAGCGCAAGCAGGGTCGGAACCTGTTCGCTTTGAGCAAAATAGGCGGTGACGTCCTCGGCGATCTCTCCGCTGACCAGCGCCGTCGTACCGACATGCGGCTCGTTTTGCCCGCATGAGCGGACGACCGTAAGGCGCCCGCAGCCGACCGCAGCGCCGACGTTCAGTTTCCCGTCCGGACGAAGAGGCGGCTCCGCCGCGGGATTTTCAATATACCCTTTTGCATTGCCGAAATAATCTCCGACCGCGATCAGCTTCCCGAGCGGACCGTCGCCTGCCACGGTCAAGCTGACCGTATCCTGCCGCTCGCCGCACATAGACCCCATGATAGCCGCCGCGCTGAGCAGCCGTCCGCCCGCCGCCGCCGCCGTCGGGGAAGCGTTGTGAATCCGGCGCAATTCTTCTACCATGGCGCGCGAGTCGATCACATGGATTCGCGCGCTCCCGTCCCGCGTCATGCCGCGCAGGATCCGTGATTTTTCCATAAAACGTCCAGTCCTTTCTTATTTCCGCTTCGCTGTAAAATACAGCCGCTGGCTGTCCGGCAGGGGCTCTCCGCCGTCCGTATTTCCATGCACGCAGATGAGGGAAAAGCCGTTTTTCCCGAGCATCTCTTCGATTTCTTCCCGCAAAAAACAGTACTCCCGTTCATGATCTTCCCGGCGCGTCCACGCGCCGTCCGAACGCCGTAGGAAAACCGTCGTATAAAAATCGCAGACTCTGCGAGCCGGATCATATACGTTCTGCCAGCCGCAGAAAATCCCGTCATCTTCTAAAATATACGCATTCGTACCATATACATGTTCAAATTTATAGGGCGCGTTCAAATCAAATAAAAACAGGCCGCCTGGTTCCAGATAATTGTGCACAAGCGCAAAAACGCGCGCAAGGTCTCCGGCCCCGTCCACATGATTCAGCGCATCCAACGTACAGGTTACCGCCTGAACCGTTCCATACAGTTCCAGCGCGCGCATATCCTGACACAAAAAAAGAATGCGCGCCGCCCGCCCGGCCTCTGCGGCTTTTTCACGCGCCACGGCCAGCATATCCGGCGAAATATCCGCGCCGATCATATCATACCCCAGCGCATCGAGCGCCAGTGTCATACTTCCGGTTCCGCAGCAAAGATCGAGAACAAGCGAAACCGGGATATCCGAATGCGCCGCAATCTGTGCCTGTATATACGCTGCCCAGCGCACATAATCGATTTCCGCGTTGAGCCGGTCGTACACGGCGGCAAGCCCGCCGTAATTGTCTATTGTCATAAAAGCCCCCGTCCCGCCCGCCCGGCGCCGCGTCGGGCAATTTTTTCTATTCTATTTTAATGCATTTTACTCCGGATGTAAACACCTTTTCTAAATTTGGAAAAGTTAGGTTTTTTCGCCAAAATTTTAACAGAATATGGTTGATATTATTTTGGATTTGTGCTATATTAATAAAGGTTAAAAATCGGAATTCCAAGATTTATACTTATATAAAGGAGTGTATTTCCATGTACAACAAAAAAACCATCGAAGACGTCGCCGTGAAGGGCCGCCGCGTTCTGGTACGCTGTGACTTCAACGTGCCGATCAAAGACGGAAAGATTACAAGCGACAAGCGCATCGTTGAAGCGCTCCCCACAATCCGCTATCTGCTCGATCATGGCGCAAAGGTCATTCTCTGCTCGCATATGGGTAAGCCGAAAGGCCAAATCAATCCGAAATATTCGCTGGCGCCGGTCGCCGCGCGCCTTGGGGAATTACTCGGCCAGCCGGTCGCGCTGACCGCCGACATCGTCGGCGAAGACGCAAAAGCAAAAATCGCAGCGCTCGCCGAGGGACAGGCCGTCCTGCTCGAAAACGTCCGCTTTGACGCGCGCGAGGAAAAGAACGAT
Source organism: uncultured Eubacteriales bacterium (assembly GCA_958352145.1). Lineage (GTDB taxonomy): Bacteria > Bacillota > Clostridia > Oscillospirales > CAG-272 > UMGS902. Next base: position 25,173 of record CATWNM010000026.1, on the reverse strand, counting down.
CCCGAATTTGCCAAAGAGCTTGCGGCGCTTGCCGAAATCTACGTGAACGACGCATTCGGCACCGCGCACCGTGCGCACGCTTCTACAGCCGGCGTGGCCGCCTATCTCCCCGCCGTGTGCGGCTACCTGATCCAGAAAGAGATCGGCATCATGGGCAAGGCGCTCTCAAATCCCGAGCGCCCGTTCGTCGCCATTTTGGGCGGCGCGAAAGTTTCCGACAAGCTGAACGTCATAAACAACCTCCTGACAAAGGTAGACACGCTGATCATCGGCGGCGGAATGGCCTATACGTTCCTTGCGGCCAAAGGCTATACGGTCGGCACTTCCCTGCTTGACAGCGAAAAAATCGACTACTGCCGCGACATGATGAAAAAGGCGGAAGAAAAAGGCGTAAAGCTTCTGCTGCCTGTAGATACGACGATCACCGCAAGCTTCCCGGATCCGATCGATGCCAAGATCGACGTCGAAATCGTTCCTTCGGATAAAATCCCCGCCGACCGCATGGGTCTGGACATCGGGCCGAAAACCATGGAACTGTACGCCAATGCGGCAAAGGAAGCCAAAACCGTCGTATGGAACGGTCCGATGGGCGTATTTGAAAACCCGATTCTGGCCAAAGGTACGATCGCGGTCGCGCGCGCGCTGGCTGAAAGCGACGCCGTTACGATCGTCGGCGGCGGCGACAGCGCGGCGGCCTGCGAACAGCTGGGCTTTGCCGGCAAAATCACGCATATTTCTACCGGCGGCGGCGCTTCTCTGGAATTTTTAGAAGGGCTGGAACTGCCCGGCATCGCCTGCCTCGAGGATAAATAAGCGCACCTTTCGCATTTCAGCGTACGGCGCCGGACAGGCGCGCAAACACGGTCTGCGGCGGCGCTGCAAGTCAGACATCAAGCAAAAAAAGGAACGGCGCGCCGGAAGAATTTTTCGGCACGCCGGAAAAGGGATTATAATTTTATGAAAAGAAGATATGTTATCGCCGGCAACTGGAAAATGAACCAGACGCCAAGCGACACAAGAGCATTCGTCAAAACGCTTTCGCCGATGATCAAAGGCAAAGACGGCTGTGATATTTTGCTGTGTGTGCCGTTTGTGGACATCTGGGTAGCGGCGGAGGCCGCAAAGGATACCTCCATCAAAATTGGCGCGCAAAACGTGCATTTTAAAGAAAACGGCGCCTATACCGGAGAGATCAGCGCAGACATGCTGAAGGAAGTCGGCGCGGAATACGTTATTGTCGGACACAGCGAGCGCAGGCAGTATTTTGGCGAAACCGACGAAACCGTGAACCTGCGGACGCGCGCCGCGCTTGCAAAAGGATTGAAGGTCATCCTCTGCGTAGGTGAGCGGCTGGAAGCAAGGCAGGCGGGGATCACCGACGAAATCGTGTCGATGCAGACGAAGCTGGGTCTGATGGGCATCGGAAAGAACGACCTGGCCAACGTCATCATCGCCTATGAACCAGTATGGGCCATCGGCACAGGCCTCACCGCGACGCCTGAACAGGCAGATGAAACCTGCGGAGCGATCCGCACAGTGATCTGCACACTCTATGGAAAAGATGCCGCCGAAAAAATAACGATCCAATACGGCGGCTCTATGAACGAGAAAAACGCGGCGGCGCTTTTGGCCAAAGAAAACATCGACGGCGGCCTGATCGGCGGCGCCTCGCTCAAGCCCGACGCTTTTGCGGCGATCATAGACGCAGCGCAGGCATAGGGTCGAATAAACAAATCTAAAAATAGGAATTACGGAGGATTTTCGCTATGGCTGACTATGTAAAGCTCCCTGTTGAGCTTCTGGACGATTTCTGCATGACGGCATTCAAAAAGCTCGGCTTCAAAAAATCTGAATGCCGGATCATCACAGACGTACTGATCATGGCCGACAAATTCGGCATTGAATCGCACGGCATGCAGCGGCTGGTACGCTATCATAAAGGCATCGAAAAAGGTCTGATCGACATTCATGCGATTCCGGAAACCGTATTTGAGACCTCAACCACCGCCGTGATCGACGCGCACGATGCCATGGGGCAGCTCGTCGGCCATAAAGCGATGAAAATGGCGATTCGCAAAGCAAAACGCAGCGGCGTCGGCATCGTGTCCGTCCGCAATTCCAATCACTACGGCATTGCGGGGTATTATGCCAAGATGGCATGCAGCGAGGGACTGATCGGCATGTCGTTCACCAACTCTGAAGCCATTATGGTTCCAACGTTCGGAAAGCTAGCTATGCTCGGCTCCAATCCGATCGCCATCGCTATGCCGGCAGAACCCTATGATTTTCTTTTTGACGCCTCCACAACCGTGGTCACGCGCGGCAAATTGGAAATGTACAACAAAATGGGCAAACCCCTCCCCGAAGGCTGGGCGCTGAACAAAGATGGAAAGGCCTCGACCGACGCGCCGGACGTTCTCAAAAATATTGTGGCCAAAAATGGCGGCGGTATTATGCCGCTCGGCGGAAATACCGAAACGCTGGGCAGCCATAAAGGCTATGGCTACGGCATGCTTTGCGAGATTTTCTGCTCGATTTTGTCGATGGGCACGACCTCCAATTTCGCAATGCAGGGCGGCAAAAGCGGGATTTGCCACGGATTTATCGCGATCAATCCCAAAAATTTTGGCGATCCCGAAGCCATAAAAGCGCATCTGTCCACATATCTGCGCCAGCTGCGCGAATCGCCCAAGGCGGAAGGCGCCGAGCGCATTTACACGCATGGTGAAAAAGAAGTAGAAGCGGTCGAACGCGTTCTGCGCGAAGGCGCTCCTGTCAATATCAACACCCTGCGCGAAATGATTGATTTCGCCAAGTTTGTCGGCATCAATCCGAAAAAATATTTTGGCGAGCATGCGGAACTCGGCGGCTCGGAAATGTTCTCCGGAAACTATTGATTTTAGGCCGAAACAAGCCTGTCAAAAGACAGCGCTTGTCATACCAGAACGTACAAAAGGAACGGCGCACTTGCCGTTCCTTTTGTACGTCTTTTTTATCATCCTCTGACTGCCGTCTTGTTCATGTTTCCTTTATTTTTAAGACAACTTTTTCTGTTAACCAAATATTTTGAACAATATTTTGTATAATATGTACAACAAATTGCTTGACTTAAACGTTTTTATATGCGACAATAAATATGAAAACGAATAGGAGGATATTTTAATGAAAAAAACGACTTTACTGCTCAGCATGCTCGCGCTGATGCTGGCGCTGCTGGCGATCAGCGCTTCCGCAGCGGAAACTGTGATCTATGAAAACGACTTTTCCGACGCCGCGACGCTCTCCGACTTTAAACAGTACCGCGCGGAGTGGGAAATCAAAGACGGAGGCCTGTATCTGACCGACCGGCTGGATGCAGACGCGCCAAACAATTCCCCCGCCACAACTTTTGCGCACATTCTATATCAATCCAAGCAAAAACTGACGGATTATATCGTCGAAGTCGATTATATGAACGTTCAGACGTCGGGCGGCATTATCTTCCGCGCAGATCAGGACGCCGCATCCGATGCCAGCAGTAACGCCTTTTACGGCTATCTGGCTTTCGTCGCAAACGACGCCGCCAAAGGCGCGCTCGGATGCGGCGACAGAACCGGAGGCTGGGCCGGAAATATCAACGTCGGCACGTCCACAGGCGACTGCACGGTGGGATCAAACGTTCATATCAAGGTCATCGTAAAAGGCGAAAAAATACAAGTCACCATGGTCAACATCGATTCCGGAAAGGAATTTTACCAGTATACATATGAAATCGGCCAATCGGCCAGCGACGTCAAATGGACGGAGGGGACCGTGGGACTGCGCATACGCGCTGAATATGCCGCGAACTTTGCCGTGTCGGCGGGCAACGCTTATTTTGACAATCTGAAGATTACAACAGCCAACGAAGCAGTGATCGGTGAAACGCAGGCGCCGGATCAATCCGCAGCACTTTTAATCGACACCTCAAAAATTGAAGAAGTGTACGCCAACAGCTTTGACAGCGCGGATGCACTCAAAGACTTCACGCAGTATTTGGGCACATGGGAGGTCAAGGACGGCCGCCTGTTTCTGACGGCGCCTACCGGCGATCATTCGTTTATTTTGTACACCGGCGACAGCGCTTTGACGGCGATGACCGATTACGTTTTGGATGTGGATATGTATAACACCCAGACGCAGGGCGGCCCGATCATCCGTTCCAATCTTGAAAAAGTTGCGGATACAAGCGTCAACGGCATTGCGGGCTATATCGGCTTTATTGCGTTTGACGGCAATCGCGGCGCGGTCGGCTTTGGCTCCGAAGACGGAGGCTGGGGCGGCAACATCAACGTGGGCGCTTCAGGCGCGTTCACGTCCGGCAGCAATCTGCACATTCAGCTTGCGGTAAAAGGCAACCAGCTACAGTGCGTCTTTACGGATATCGACACCGGCAATACGGTATATAGCTTTTCCGGCACACATGATACGTGGAGTCAGGGCTCTTTCGGCTTCAGGCTCTATGCCAAAGAACGTGACAGCCTCAGCAATGTAGGCGCAACCGCCTTTGACAATCTGGTCATTTCCAAGTTTGCGGACGGCGCGGCCGCCGCAACCGAAATCAAAATGACAATCGGCGATATGAACGGCTATGTCAACGGCGAAGCGAAAGCGCTGGATGCGGCGCCCATCATTCGTCAGAGCCGTACGATGCTGCCTGTGCGTTTCATCGCGGAGAACCTCGGCGCGACCGTTGATTGGGACGGCGCGACCAGCACGGCAACCATCACAAGCGGAACGACGGAAATCAAAATCACGATCGGCGCGGCTGCGGCGACGGTCAACGGCGAGGAAAAGCCGCTAGACGCACCCGCGTTCATCGAGAATTCGAGAACCTATCTGCCGGTGCGCTTCGTTGCGGAAGCGCTCGGCGCAACCGTAGACTGGGACGGCGCAACCAGTACGGCGACCATTACAAAATAACTCATCAGACAGGCAAAACGTGCGGGGCTCTCAAAAAGAGCCCCGCACGTTTTTTACGGCGCATATTGCTCAAATATCCTGCCCGTCCGCAGGATACCGGCCTTTAAATTCCGCTTTTGCTTTTGCCGTAACAGCCGCAACAAAATTGGATTTTTGCGCAGTGTAGCCGTCGCGGTCATATGCATACTGCTTCCACAGCTTAAGCTTTAGCTGTTCATATTCTTTGGCCGCATCCGAATGCGCGTTCAAATAATCCCGAAAATACAGTTCATCGTGATCGCCGTTGCGGCGAAGATGAAGATGAAACACCTGTTCGGCATACCCCTGCTCCGTATATCCTTTGTTAAAAGAAAGCCGGAGCGGCTGCTCCGACATACAAATATATCCTGCGCCCGCCAGCGCAGCCTTGCATTCTGAAAAGCAGCCGGAATTCGGCGCCTCAACTAAAATATCGACAATCGGCTTCGCCCATATACCAGCGATCGCCGTACTTCCAATATGGCTGATCTTAAATCCCCGCTCCGCCGGGAAAATGCGAAGCAACAACGCTTTTTCTCCGGCAAACCAATCTTTCCAATCGTCGATATGCGCAGTCAGAAGAATCGGAAAGCGCCGCCACAGTTCAAGAAGAGACATTTCGGACAATTTTTTACACATACCTAATCAGTTCTTACGAATTTTTCATAATTACAGTCTCGATAATATCCGCGCTGTGCTCGCAGGCATCCAAACACATTTCTAAATCATCATATATGCCCGTCCAGGCAAGCAGCATCTTTGCATCCGCTCCCGGCGTCTGATAGAGCGCTTTGATACATTCAAAATGAAGTTTGTCCCCTTCGCTTTCCAGTGAATTCACGGCGACAATGCCCTCTCGTATTTTCGCCGAGGATTTAAAATTGCGAAACTCGCCTACAATACCGAGCAATTCATGACAGCATTTTATAATGAGCGCAGTAAACTGGAGTGCGCCCGGGAGTATAGAAGAAACGCAGAACATGTCCACCCTCAGCATGACATCGTCTATCGCATCAAGCACATCGTCAAGCTGCTGTGCGAGCGCTACAATATCCTCCCGCTCGATCGGCGTTATAAATTCATGCAAAAGCCGCTGCATCATATCGTGTTTTTCACTGTCGGCCCGGTTCTCAATCTCGTGCATGGAAGTCACGCAGCCGCTGAAATTTTTCCTGTCAAATTCGGAAAGCGATGCATGAAGATACTCCGCCGCACGGCATGCAGCCTCGGCGCTCTTGATAAAATACCCAAAATAATCATAATCCTTGTTTTTTTTCAACTTCATCGTCACAGTCCTTCTCTAATATCCATGGATTAAAATAGAAACATAAACAGTTTAACGGCCAGATAACCAAGCAAACCGCAGCCCGGAAAGGTAAGTACCCATGTGAATACCATATCGCGAACGACCTTCCAGTTAACCGCCGAAAGCCGTTTCGAGGCACCCACGCCCATAATCGCAGTGGTTTTTGTATGCGTAGTGCTGACCGGTATACCAGTCAGCGACGCGACAAGCAGGCAGAGCGCGGCGCCAAGATCTGCGGAAAAGCCCTGATAGGTCTGCAGTTTGACCATATCCATGCCGACAGATTTTATAATGCGATACCCGCCGATCGAAGTTCCGAGCGCCATCACCGCTGAACAAAGAACCATTAGCCAAATCGGTATTTCAAAATGATTGACCCCAGTGTTGCCGGAGGCGAGAAAGATGCCAAGTAGGAATACGCCCATAAATTTTTGTCCGTCCTGCGCGCCGTGCATAAACGCCATAGAAGCGCCACCGCAGATCTGTGCGCCTCTAAAAAATTTTGTTGTTTTAGGACGGTCCGCCCGCCTGCACAAAAATTCTGTAAGCCTTACAGAAAGAAAACCGAATCCAAAACCTAAAAGGGTGGAAAGAACCAGGCCATAGACGACCTTGATCCATTCCCATCCGTTAACGCCGCCAAATCCATTGTGCATGGCTATGGCCGCGCCGGTAAGCCCGGCAATGAGCGCATGACTCTCGCTGGTCGGAATCCCGAATCTCCAGGCAAGCGTCGCCCAAACTACAATCGCAACAAGCGCCGCGCAAAGCGCCGTAGCCGCTTCCCGCGCATTCGTGCCAAAATCGACCATATTATAAATCGTCGCCGCAACCTTAGCATTAAACAGCGTCATAACAAAGACGCCCAAAAAATTAAATATTGCCGCCATCATGATCGCAGCTTTCGGTTTCATGGCTCTGGTTGAAACACAGGTTGCAATCGCATTCGGCGCGTCTGTCCAGCCGTTTACCAAAATGACGCCCAACGTCAAAAGCGCCGTAACTGCAATCATCGGATCCATGGTCAGAAACCGCAGAAATTCAGAAAAACTCACCGTCATTTTTTCTTACCATTCCCTTTGCGTATGAGACAATATTTATTATATTATATCGTATTAAAATACGTATGTCAATGCCAAACTGGCAAACATAGGACACCGCCGGACAACAAAAAAGGCCTGCGCCTGCATTCCGCAGGCGCAGGCCCCCTTCAGAGGAAGCGTATTCCGCAGTAAACCAAACGCAGGAAAATCTCGCCTGCCCCATGTTGTCCAGCGCCCTAAATATTTATTTAAACGCGGGCGCCTCTGTTTTCTGCTGCGCACACGTCTGATTCGGCCCCGGATTTGACATCGAGAAATACATTCTCGCCGCTTTCGTCGTACCGAAATCACGGTTGGAGCCGGTATCCTGCACTTTATTGAACGCGTCGCGGAACATCTGATTGTGCGCTTCCTCCCGATTCAGCAAAAAGTCGATTGTCTCGCGCACTTTTTTATCTTCAATTTGACGGTACAGATATTCATACACAACCTTGGCGCGCTGTTCGGAAGCAATATTGGAAAGAAGATCGGCGCAAAGATCGCCCGTGACCGTCACATAGTCGCCCGTCCATGAATAGCCGGACGCGTTGATCAACCCGGGATTGAGTCCGAGGAGCACATGCGTCTGGATCTCGCCGGCGCCTATCGTGCTGTAATCTACATCGTGACCGTTCAGCAGATTGATCGTCTGTGCGACCATCTCCATATGCCCGAGTTCCTCGGCCGCAATATCCATAAATAGATCCTTGATCTGCTGGTCCTTGATGCGAAAGCTCTGAGACAAATACTGCATGGCCGCCTTCAACTCGCCGTTTGCTCCGCCAAGCTGCTCCTGCAAAAGCGCGGCGTACTGCGGGTTCGGCGCTTCCACGCCGACCGGATGAAAAAGCTGCTTTTCGTGTTTAAACATGTTTTTTCCTCCTTTGTCATCTTTGTCTAGTCTCTGCATCAGAGAAAAAAATATGTACGCACGCTCAGCTTTTATTTTCAGCAATCAGACGCCATGCAACGATCAGACGCTCCAAAGACCAAGACGCATTTGCCGGACTGGTAGAAGGCAGGGCGACGGCGGGAATACGGTATTTTGGATATAAATATTGATAATAAAGCTTCTCCGCCGTTTTACCGTTGACAAAAATTCTCCGAATATCGGCCCCCTGCAAAATCAGGCCGATATCGTTGGGAAGCGCCCCGCGAATGCTGCTATCTGCCGATCCCTCAATATCGCAGGAAGCGATCACATCCCAAAGCGCCAGGCCGTGTGCAAGGATAAACTGCTTTTTTTCTTCAATCGTTTCGGGAACAGCATCAGAAAAGACAGCGGCGCAGACCCGCCAAAAGCGATTTTGCGGATGACCATAAAAAAATCCCGCTTCTCTCGATTTAACCGAGGGAAAGGAACCTAGAATCAACGTTTGGGAATCCGCGCTCCAAAGTGGGGGAATCGGGTGCTCGATGCGCATGATATAATCTCCTGTTTTATCATTAGATTGAAAAGGAACCGGATACGCGCGGGCGCACGGGCAGCCCCCGCAAACCCATACGGAAAAACGCAAAATAGAATTGACATATCTTCGCGGGCAGTGTATACTATTTGTATATTCTGTTGCATTTGGAGGACAAACTATGAAATTTTGCGGCAATTGCGGCGCACAATTGGAAGATACGGCGAAATTCTGCCCTTACTGCGGCAATGCATGCGATCCGAACACACAGGTGCAGACGCCCGCCGCGGCGGAACCGGTTCTTCCCAGCCCTACGGTGCAGGTTTACACGCCATACGGAGTTCCGCCGAAAACCAACGGAATGGCTGTCGCCGGATTTATTCTCGGAATTTTGTCCTTATTCTCATGGATCTGCTGCCTTGGCACGATAACCTCTATACTGGCGATCGTCTTTTCTGCAATCGGACTCTCAAAAATTAAACAAACCAAAGAACAGGGGCGCGGGCTTGCTACTGCCGGGCTCGTACTCGGTATTCTCGGCATGCTGGGCTATGTGATCTATGTCGTGCTGGCCTTTGTGTATAATATAGCATTCAATTTCACGCCTGAATATTATATTTAGTTCATCCCACCGTCATGATCGAAAACAGCGCGTCGGACCAAAAACAGAGGACCCAAAAGCATCGCTTTCGGGTCCTTTTTATTTCAGTCGATCCGAATACCCGCTTTTGCAAGAACCTGCGCGGCATGGTCATTGCCATCTACACGCAGGATCACGCAGGCAAGTCCATGCTTACGCGTAAGAAAAGCATAGGTATACTCCAAATTGATGTTATGCTCTGCCAGAATGCTGAAGATGCGCTCAAGACTGCCTGGCTCATCTGGCACGGTTACAGCCAACACAGGCGTAACGGTGAAAACCCATCCTTCCGCAGTCAAAGCCGCCGCCGCTTTTTCGGGCGAGTCGGCTATGATCCGGATAATGCCGTAATCCTTTGTATCCGCTATGGAAAGCGCTTCGAGATCAATGCCATGCTTTGCAAGCAAGTGAATAAACTGCGCAAGCTGCCCTGCCCTGTTTTCCACAAAAACCGAAATCTGATTGACCGTCATGATAGTCTCCTTTCATCCATACAGTTTACGTTTGTCAATGACGCGCACAGCTTTGCCTTCGCTGCGGGTAATGCTTTTCGGAGAAACCAGATGCACCGCCGCCTTGATGCCAAGCATGGATTTCATGGCTTCGGCCAATTCCTTTTCTTTTGAGGAAACGCCGGTGACCGTATCCGTAAACAGTTCCGGCGGCATCTCTACCTGTACGTCGAGCGTATCCGAATTGTTTACACGGTCAACAATGATTTGATAGTTTGCAGACATCCCCTTATTCAAAAGGACAGTCTCGATCTGCGAGGGAAACACGTTGACGCCGCGGATAATCAGCATATCGTCCGAGCGTCCCATAGGCTTGGTCATACGAACGTGCGTGCGTCCGCAAGAACAAGGCGTAGCATCGAGACGGCAAATGTCGCGCGTGCGATACCGGATCATCGGAAACGCTTCTTTCGTGATCGCGGTAAATACAAGTTCGCCGGTTGCGCCTTCCGGCAAAACTTCGCCGGTTTCCGGGTTGATGATCTCCGCGATAAAATGGTCTTCGCAGATATGCATGCCGCCCTGCGCCGAACATTCAAAAGAAACGCCAGGGCCGGAAAGCTCCGTCAATCCATAAATATCATAAGCACGGATGCCAAGTTTATTCTCTATATCGCGGCGCATTTCTTCAGTCCAGGCTTCCGCACCGAAAATCCCCGCTTTCAGTTTGATCTGATCCCGAACGCCCTTCTCCAAAACGCTCTCCCCGAGGTATGCAGCATAAGAAGGCGTGCAGCAGAGGATGGTCGCGCCAAGATCAATCATAAACTGGATCTGTCTATCCGTATTGCCCGACGACATCGGCAGCGTCAGGCAGCCGATCTTATGCGAACCGCCATTGAGTCCCGGACCGCCCGTAAACAAACCGTATCCATAGCAAACCTGGCAAACGTCGTCCTTCGTACCGCCCGCCGCGGCGATGGCGCGCGCGCAGCAATCTTCCCAAAGATCGATATCGTGCTGCGTATAAAACGCGACGACGCGGCGCCCGGTCGTACCCGAAGTAGACTGAATGCGCACGCATTCGGACAAGGGTTTTGCCAAGAGACCGTAAGGATACGCTTCACGCAGGTCTTCCTTGCTCAAAAAAGGAAGCTTGTGCAAATCTTCAATGCCATGGATATCCTCCGGCACGATCTGTTTTTCCTGCATTTTCTTTCGATAATACGGGACGTTCTCATAAACATGGCGGACTTGTTTGACCAGCCGCTCGCTTTGCAGCGCCTGAATCTGCTCGCGCGGCATGGTTTCGATTTCTTTTTGATAATACTGTTCCAAGGGAGTCACCGCTTTCTTTAAAAAATTCCAAAGCCTGCTGCTATAGGCAAAAATAATTTCAGAATAATTATATAAAAAGTTTCTTCATTTGTCAACGCATTTCTGCCGGGCGCGCTGAATCTGACGCAGAATTCGGAAAAGCGCGGGCGGATTTCATGCCGCCGCATATACTGGAATTAAAGACCGTTTACATTGGGGGATATACGCATGATTATACATATTGTAGAACCGGGGGATACGGTTGTCGGACTCGCGCGCCGGTACGGCGTTTCAGCAGCGCGGATCATCAGTGACAATGCGATATCCGGAGACCTTGTCGTAGGTCAGGCGCTGCTCATCCTGTTCCCGGAAACTGTTCATACGGTAGCGCCCGGCGACACGCTGTCTTCAATTGCGCGCAGATATGGCATCAGCGTCTACGAACTGATGCAGAACAATCCGTATTTAGCGGAAAATCAGAACATACAGCCAGGCGATACGCTGGTCATCAGCTTTTCTGAGCCCAAGCGGCGTACGGCGCGCTTCAACGCATACGCCTATCCTTTTATCGACAGGAGCGTACTGCTGCATGCTTTGCCGTTTTTAACCTATCTGACAATTTTCGGCTATGGGTTCACGCCGGAAGGAGAACTAATTGACATCGAAGACGAACCGCTGATCGATTTGGCGTATCAGTACGGCGTAGCGCCGGTCATGCTGCTGTCCTCCATCACCGAAAGCGGCGGTTTCAGCAGCGCGCGCGCAAGCCAACTGTTTAATGATCCCGAACTCCAGAATACGGTTTTAGACAACGTCATCGCCGTTATGCTGGAAAAAGATTACGTCGGGCTGGATCTCGATTTCGAATACATACCGGCCGACGACAGAGCGGCTTTCACCGCTTTTGTAGAAAATGCGGTAAGCCGCCTTAGCCCTTACGGCTTTTTCGTCAACACCGATCTTGCGCCGAAAACTTCAGATACGCAGCCCGGCCTGCTCTATGAGGCACACGATTACGCCGCGCTCGGCGCCGCGTCGGACAGGGTTTTCCTGATGACGTACGAATGGGGATATACCTATGGGCCGCCTATGGCGGTTGCGCCGCTCAACCGTGTGCGCGAAGTGGTGGAATATGCGGTGACTGAAATTCCAACCGAAAAAATATATCTCGGCATTCCGAACTACGGATACGACTGGCCGCTTCCGTTTATCGAAGGAAGCACGCGCGCGCAGTCGCTCGGCAATCAGACCGCGATCGATATCGCGAGAAGATACGGCGCAGAAATTCAGTTTGACCCGGTTGCCATGTCCCCTTTCTTTGAATATACCAACGCAGGCGTCCGGCACGTGGTATGGTTTGAAGATGTCCGCAGCATTTTGGCCAAATTCGATTTAATGGATGAATTCGATCTGCGCGGCGCCGGCTACTGGAACGCCATGCGCCCATTTGCACAAAATTTTGCGCTTATTAGCGCACTGTATGACGTCGACAAAGTCGTATAAATCAAAAATGCGCGCAAAGCGCGGAGTTGTACCGCCTTTGCGCGCATTTTTGATTTTATCGGCTGTCCGTGATTTTTTCAGCCGTCTGCTCTTAATATTCAGTCATTCCGGTATAGACTAGTTTTGCGTCTCCGGTCAATACGATGCCGCCGTCGGAATAGTTGACGACAAGATCGCCGCCGCGCACCTTGACGGTGATATCCCGGCCTTTATCACAATAACCGTTTTCGACTGCGGCCACCACCGCGGCGCAGGCGCCGCTGCCGCACGCCCAGGTCTCGCCGTTGCCACGCTCCCATACGCGCATCTTCAGCGTACTGCGATTGACCACGCGCACGAATTCGGTATTGATGCGCTCCGGGAACACCGGCGCATGCTCAAACTGCGGCCCGACTGTCTCTATATCCACAGCATCTACCCGGTCACAGAAAACCACGCAATGCGGGTTTCCAACCGAAAGACAGTTGACATTGTACGTCCCCCCGCCGATCTCCACGGGATAATTAATCAGACGCTCCGCGCAGATCGTCGCCGGCAGTGCGGACGCGCGCAGATCAGGCTGTCCCATATCCACGCCGGCATAGGTGACCTTGCCGGCATTTGTATACAGCGTCAGACGCTTGACGCCGCCCCCGGTTTCAATCGTGATATCCCGGCTTTTAACCAGCCCGTTGTCATACAGATATTTTCCGACGCAGCGAATGGAATTGCCGCCGAGCCGTCCCTCTGAGCCGTCCCGGTTGAACAGCCGCATTTTTGCATCTGCAACATTTGATTTCTCCATCAATATGATGCCAAAGCCGCCGATTCCTTTGTGCCGATTGCACAGGCGGATACAAAGCGACTCGGGACACTCAATGGCGTTGTCAAAATTCTCTATGTAAATATAATCGTCGCCGGTGGCATGCATTTTGGCAAAATGCAGCATATGCCGCGCGGCGCGCATATGATTGATGTCGACAAGCTCGGTGTTGTCCTCGCTGTACCGGCTGGCAATAATATCCGCAAGCGCGTTCGCCGTATCGAGCGAGGTCAGGCACGGAATGGAAAGCTGCAGCGCCCGGCGGTGCAACGCAATATAATCGTCCATCGTATCGTCGCGCACAGCGCCCGTATATACGATATAACTGATTTCTCCGCTCTCGAGCAGCTTAAAAGCGCTGTCGCTCTCCTTGATTCCGTCGATCGTCTCTACGTCGATGCCCAGCATGGAAATCGACTCTGCGGTATCTTTTGTCGCATACAGACGAAAACCAAGATCATCCAGCTTTTTAGCCAGCGTCACGACCTCAAATAAATCATGCTTGTCCACGCTGACCAACACGCCGACATTTTTATGATGAATAGAAGATTTCAGCATCATACCAGCCGAAGTCAGCCCCTTGAAGAGCGCCTCGGTCAAATCCTTGCCGATGCCCAGCACCTCGCCGGTGGATTTCATCTCCGGGCCAAGATAAGAATTGACGTCGGTGAGCTTTTCAAATGAAAAGACCGGCACTTTGACCGCCACATACGGCGGCGTTTTATACAATCCCGTACCGTAGTCAAGTTCTGTCAAGCGCGCGCCGAGCATCACACGCGCGGCGATATCCACCATCGGCACGCCGGTCACCTTGCTGATATAGGGAATGGTCCGCGAGGCGCGTGGATTGACTTCAATGACATACAATTCGTTTTCGTAAATTAGATACTGAATATTGACGAGTCCCTTTGTGCCCAGTGAAAGCGCAAGCGAAGTAGACGAGGCGATCACCTTTTCCAGCATAGCGTCGTTGATGCTGTAAGGCGGATACACCGCAATCGAATCGCCGCTGTGCACGCCCGCGCGCTCGATATGCTCCATGACGCCGGGAATCAGCACATCCGTCCCGTCCGAAATAACGTCCACCTCAAGCTCGCTGCCCATCATATACTTATCGACAAGCACCGGATTTTCTATACCGGTCGAAAGAATGCGATTCATATATTTCTCAACTTCGGAAGCATCGTGTACGATCTGCATATTTTGTCCACCGATGACATAGGAGGGACGCAGCAGAACCGGGTACCCGAGTTCTTTTGCCGCAGCAAGCGCTTCTTGCAGCGTCTTGACGCCCATGCCGCGCGGCCGCTTGATATGATGCGACTCCAGCAGTTGGTCGAATTTTTCGCGGTCCTCCGCAAGGTCGATCCCCGCGGCCGACGTGCCAAGGATTCGAATGCCGGACGCATCGAGAAATTTGGTCAGCTTGATCGCGGTCTGACCGCCAAACGCGACCACAACGCCGATCGGCCGCTCTACGCGGATAATATCCATAACGTCCTCATCCGTGAGCGGCTCAAAATACAGCCGGTCTGCGGTATCGTAATCCGTAGATACCGTTTCGGGATTGTTGTTGACGATCACAACGTCGTAGCCCATCTTCTTCAGCGTCCAGACACAGTGTACCGAGGAGTAGTCAAACTCGATTCCCTGCCCGATGCGAATCGGGCCGGAGCCAAGTACCAAAACCGTTTCCTTTCCGCTTCGGGGAAATGCGCGCGATTCGCACTCGTCGTCATAGGTCGAATAGAAATATGGGGTTTCGGCGTCAAACTCCGCACCGCAGGTGTCCACCATCTTATATACCGCGCTGCGGTGCGGCAAAACAGCCGCTCCGCTCAGGCGCGCGAGCGCCCGGTCGGTATATCCGTACTGCTTGCCGCGAAGATAGCGCGCGTCCGTCATGCCGCCTGCAAGTTCAGCCTCGAATTCGGCCAAGTTTTTCAGCTTGGCCAAAAACCAATTGTCGACGCGGGTGATTTCGTGAATTTTTTCGATCGCAACGCCCGCTTTCAGCGCCTCAAAAATCGTAAAAAGACGGCGGTCGTCCACATGTTTCAGCCTGGAAAGCACATTTTCCTCTGTGAGTGGTTTTGCGTTTAAAGTGTCCAAAGAAATCTCCGCGCCGCGGACCGCCTTCAGCAGCGCCATCTCAAAGGAAGGCGCGATCGCCATGACCTCGCCGGTCGCTTTCATCTGCGTGCCGAGCGTGCGCGACGATCCGGCAAATTTGTCAAACGGCCATTTCGGCAGCTTGACAACGACATAATCCAACGCAGGCTCAAAGCAGGCGCAGGTCTTGCCGGTAATGTCGTTTTTGATCTCGTCGAGCGTATAGCCGAGTGCAATCTTGGTCGTGATTTTAGCAATAGGATAACCGGTCGCCTTGCTGGCGAGCGCGGAGGAACGAGACACGCGGGGATTGACCTCGATCACTGCATATTCGAAGCTGTCGGGATTCAGCGCAAATTGGCAGTTGCAGCCGCCCACGATGCCGAGCGCCGATATAATATTCAGCGAAGCGCTGCGCAGCATCTGATATTCTTTATCCGACAGCGTGAGCGCAGGCGCAACGACAATGCTGTCGCCCGTGTGCACGCCGACCGGATCAAAATTTTCCATGCTGCACACGGCAATCACATTGCCCGCGCTGTCCCGCATAGTTTCAAACTCGATCTCTTTCCAGCCGAATATATACTTTTCCACAAGGATCTGGCGGATCGGCGAAGCGTCAAGGCCGGTATGCGCGATAATCTCCAGTTCTTCCGGCGTATAGGCGACGCCTCCGCCCGCGCCGCCAAGCGTAAACGCCGGGCGCACGATAACCGGGTAGCCGATGCGCGACGCAATATCCAGCGATGTGCGAACATCGTTGGCAATTTCGGATGGGATCGTCGGTTCGCCGATCTGGCGCATGGTATCTTTGAACAGCTGACGGTCTTCTGCTTTATCAATCGCCTCGGCATTGGTGCCGATCAGCCGCACGCCGTGCGCCTCGAGAAAGCCCTCTTTATCCAGCTGCATGGCGATCGTCAAGCCCGTCTGACCACCCAGCCCGCAGAGCAGGCTGTCTGGCTTCTCTTTCAATATAATGCGCTTGATGGTCTTCGCGGTAAGCGGTTCCAAATAAATTTCATCCGCCAGCGCATTATCGGTCATAATCGTCGCCGGATTGGAATTGACCAAAACGACGTTGACGCCCGCTTCCTTCAGTACGCGGCAGGCCTGCGCGCCCGCATAATCGAATTCGGCGGCCTGTCCGATGACAATCGGCCCAGAACCGATAACCATAACTTTTTTGATTTTCGTATCGAGCGGCATCAGCCCTCACCTCCCATCAGCGCAAGGAATTGGTCAAACAAAAATCCGGTGTCTTTCGGCCCGCCGCAGGCTTCCGGATGAAACTGCACGGTAAACGCGCGCTCATCCGGATACTCAATCCCTTCGCAGGTGCCGTCGTTCGCATTGATAAAACTGATCCGGCCGGTGGGAAGACTGTCCGCAACGACCGCATAGCCATGATTCTGGCTGGTGATATACGTACGCGCGCCGTCTGTGCGGCGCACCGGCTGATTGGCTCCGCGATGCCCGTATTTAAGCTTGACCGTTTTGGCGCCGTGCGCAAGCGCCAAAAGCTGATGGCCAAGACAAATGCCAAAAATCGGCGTTTGACCGATCAGCTTTTGCAGTTCGCCGATCTCATAGGTATTTTCCGCCGGATCGCCGGGACCATTAGAAAGCATGATCCCGTCCGGCTTCTGCGCGAGAATCTCCTCCGCCGGCGTATCTGCGCCGACGACTGTAACCGTACAGCCGCGCTTTTGCAGTTCACGCACGATATTGCGCTTTGCACCGTAATCGATCAGGGTCACGCGGTACTTTTCTTCCCCGCAGGCGGCAAACGTTTCAGGTGCCGAAACCGTCACGCCCCGCACCGCGCCGAAGACGCGATATTCCCGAACAAACGAAAGATCGTTTGGCACGGTCTTGACAATCGCCGCGTTCATGACGCCCTTTTCCCGAATGATCCGGGTCAGACGCCGCGTATCCACACCGCAGATGCCGGGGATGCCTCTGTCCCGCAGGAAAGTATCCAGATCATACTGCGCCCGGAAATTGGACGGCGCGCCGCACCATTCCCGCACGACATAACCCCGCACGGCGCACGCGCCTTCAAAATCCTCGGGAATAATCCCATAGTTTCCGATCAGCGGAAACGTCTGCAAAACGATCTGCCCAAAATAACTTGGGTCCGTAAGTGTTTCGATATACCCGCACATGCCGGTGGTGAACACAAGTTCACCGACGCTTTCCGTATCTGCGCCGAAAGTCGTACCTTCTAAAGCTGTTCCGTCCTCCAGCACCAAATATGCTTTGCTCATGTCGTCCCCTTCATTTTTTCTTATCGCCATCAAGACACGCCCATGCAGGCGAAAAATAGATTTTCATGCGGTTTATTCCGCAAGGCATTTGACGAGTACGGCTTTCTGCGCGTGAAGACGGTTCTCCGCCTCCTCAAAAATCTCATCGGCGTGCGCCTCGAAAACCGCCGCGGTGATCTCCTCTTCCCGGTGTGCAGGCAGGCAGTGCAGCACCATCGCATTCGATTTCGCCGCCGCCATTACGTCGTCGTTGATTTGGTAGCCGCTGAAAATCTGCGCGCGCGCACGCGCCTCCGCTTCCTGTCCCATGGAAGCCCATACGTCGGTATACAGAACGTCCGCACCGGCAGCAGCACGCATAATATCATCCGTGCACACAAAGTTTCCGCTCTCACTTGCCCATTGCATGATCGCGGCGTCAGGCTGATGCGTTTGTGGACAAGCGACAGCCACCGACATCCCCATTTTGATTCCACCCACGATCAAAGAATTTGCCATATTGTTGCCGTCTCCGATAAAGCAAAGTTTTTTATCCGCAAGACTGCCGCGTTTCTCTCGAATGGTCATCAGATCGGCCAGCACTTGACAGGGATGGCAGTAATCGGTCAGACCGTTGATAATCGGAATCGAACCGGCACGCGCCAGCGTCTCGACCTCCTCCTGAGCGAACGTGCGGATCATAATACCGTCAAGATATCTGGAAAGCACGCGCGCCGTGTCTTCAACAGGCTCCCCTCGCCCGATTTGAAGATCGCGGGAACTTAAAAACAGCGCGTTCCCGCCGAGGTCATACATGCCGACTTCAAAAGAAACCCGGGTACGCGTGGACGATTTTTCAAAAATCATGCCCAGCGTTTTTCCGCGCAGCAAATGATGTTCGATGCCGTTTTTCTTCTCATATTTCAATTGGTCGGCAAGATTTAAAATTTCCGTGATTTCTCCTTTGGAGAGATCCATCAGCTTCAGCAAATGCTTCATTTCAGCGCTCCTTTCATTACGTGCACGGCCTGCTCGAGCAGCCCTTTTTCTATGTTCAGCGGCGGCAAAAGCCGCAGCTTATCCTTCGCCTTGATGACCAACACGCCGCCCGCGCGGCACTTTTCAATGACTTCGCCCGCCTCCCGCTGCGGCTTTATCCCAATCATCAGTCCCATACCGGTCATATTCTGTACGCCCGGCGCGTTCTCGAGCGCGTCAAACAGATACTTTGACTTTTCCCGCACACCTGCTAGCAGCATCTCGTCGATACGGCCGACAATATTGATTGCGCCTGCGGCGGCAACCGGATTTCCCCCGAAAGTGGAGCCGTTTAACCCTGGCGAAAACACCTCGGCCGCGCGCGCGCCGAGCAGCGTCGCGCCGATCGGAAGGCCGCCGCCCAATCCCTTAGCCGTCGTAACGACGTCCGGCGTAATCCCGAGGTTCATATAGCCATAAAAGGCGCCGCTGCGCCCGTTTCCGATCTGCACTTCATCGCACATGAGCAAAAGATCCCGTTCTCTTGCCAATTCCTCGGCAGCCTTAGCAAATTCGGGCGTAAGCGGCAGCACGCCCCCCTCTCCCTGCACCGCCTCTATGAAAATACCGGCGGTTTTATGCGATAAAACCACCCGGCGCAAATCCTCGATATTGTTTGCCTCCGCATAAGCAAAGCCTTCGGGCATCGGACCAAAGTGCGCATGAAACGCTTCCTGCCCGGTCGCGGCCAGCGTAGCCAGCGTCCGCCCGTGAAAACTGTTTTTCAGCGTGACGATCACATGATATTCCCCGCCGCGCCGATCCGCCGCGTATTTACGCGCCGCTTTAATCGCGCATTCGTTCGCCTCCGCGCCCGAATTGGAAAAAAACACTTTTTTCATCCCGGTCTTTTGGCAAAGCATCTCGGCAAGCCGGGCGCACGGCGCGGAATAATAGAGATTGGAAGTATGCTGAACCGTATTCAGCTGTGCCGTAACGGCGGAAATCCACTGCGCGTCCGCATAGCCGAAGATGTTGACGCCGATTCCCGTACCAAGGTCTATGTATTCGTTTCCATCCGCATCGCGGCAGAGCGCGCCCTGCCCGGAAACGATCTCCACGGGAAAACGCGCATAGGTATTGGCAATATAGGTTTTGTCCAGTTCAAACGTATTCATGTTATATCCCCTCTCCGTCGTTTTTTACGCGCGTTTCGGCTTATAGGATCCGGACACAAACATGGTGCCGATGCCTTCGTCGGTCAGCGTTTCGATCAGGATCGCATGCGGCACGCGCCCGTCGATAATAAATACCTTTTCCACCCCCCGGCGGATCGCTTCGGTGCAGCATTCAATCTTCGGGATCATGCCGCCCGAAATCACGCCGCCGCGAATGAGTTCGGGCACATCGCTGACATAGATCCGGCGGATCAGCGTGGAGGGATCGTCCTTATCCCGCAGAATACCGCTGATATCGGTCATGGAAATCAAGCTCACAGCCGACAGAGCCGCCGCAATTTTAGCCGCGGCCGTATCGGCGTTGATATTGTAACTGTTACCCTCGTCGTCGCAGCCCACCGTGGCGATGACCGGAATGTACCCTTTATCCAGCACGTCGAGGATGATCTCAGGGTGCACGTCGGTGATCTCGCCCACAAAGCCAAGACGGGCATCCTTTGCCCGCGCCTCAATCATGCGACCGTCGATGCCGCAAAGTCCAACGGCGCGCCCGCCCTTGGTATGCAAAAGATTGACCAAATTTTTATTGATCTTGCCGGCCAGTACCTGCTGGACGATCTCCATGCTCTCTCCGTCGGTTACGCGAAGTCCGTCTACAAACGCACTCTTTTTCCCGACGCGAGAAAGCATTTCTGTGATTTCGGGACCGCCGCCGTGCACCAGTACCACCCGTACGCCAATCAGGGACAGAAGAACGATATCGCCCATCACGGCTTCTTTCAATTCTCCGCTGACCATCGCATTTCCGCCGTATTTGACGACGACGACTTTATCGGTATATTCCTGAATATAAGGCAGCGCCTCGATCAGAACGCCGGCGCGCTGCGCGTTTGTCAGTTTCATTTTGTCCTCCTTAGGTACGGTAATCTCCATTGATTTTGACGTAATCGTACGTCAGATCGCACCCCCATGCAGAGGCGCATTCCGCGCCGCCGCCAAGATCAATCCGGACGGCGACCTCTTCGCAGAGCAGGATTTTTTTCGCTTTCTCCTCGGAAAACGGGATTCCCGCGCCGCCTGTGCAAACCGTAATGCATCCGGCACTGCTCTCAAAGGCGACCGAGATTTTAGACACATCCACATCGGCGCCGCTGTAACCGATAGCGCAGAGCACCCGCCCCCAGTTCGCGTCCGCGCCGAACATCGCCGCCTTAAAAAGCGAGGAACAAATCACGCTTTTTGCGACGGTCTTCGCCGTTTCTTCATCCTTTGCACCGCTGACCGTGCATTCTAGCAATTTCGTCGCGCCCTCGCCGTCCCCCGCGATCCGGCGGCACAAATACACGGTCACCGTATTGAGCGCCCGCATAAACACTTCAAAATCCTCGCCCTCCGACGTAATACAGGGGTTTTCCGCCATGCCGTTGGCCAGCACGGTCACCATATCGTTTGTGGAAGTATCCCCGTCCACGCTGAGCATATTAAAGCTTTTATCCACATCGCCGGACAGCGCCTTTTGCAGCATGGCCGACGAAATAGCGCAGTCGGTGGTGATAAACACAAGCATCGTCGCCATATTGGGATGAATCATGCCGGACCCCTTGGCGATCGCCCCCATGCGGCATTCCACGCCGCCGATTTCGAAGCTGACGGCAATCTCCTTGCGCTTTGTGTCGGTGGTCATGATTCCCTCCGCGGCAAGTTCGGAATGCCTGCCGAGCCCGCCGCAAAGCTCGCGCATCCCCGCGGCTATCGGAGAAATATCCAGCGGCTGGCCGATCACGCCGGTAGACGCAACCACGACATCCGCCGCCGCAATTCCAAGCGCCTCACCCGCGAGTTCACACATCCGCGCAGCAACCGCGATTCCGTTCGCATTGCAGGTGTTGGCATTGCCGCTGTTGCAGAGAATCGCCTGCGCATATCCGTCGGCAATATTGGCCTTTGTAACCTCAATCGGCGCGCCCTTGACCAGATTCTTCGTATATACGCTTGCACAAGCCGCGCGTTTTTCGCTGAAAATGAGCGAAAGATCGCGCTTGGACTTGTTTTTGCGAATTCCACAGTGTATGCCGTTTGCCGTAAATCCCTTTGCGGCGCAGACGCCGCCTTCTATCTGTTTCATCTGTCTTTCTCCTAAAATTCAAGCGCTTCACAGGGATCCGCCCCTATGACGATATTCATGCATTCTACCGCCGCGCCCGACGCGCCCTTGCCAAGATTGTCATACCGCGCAACCGCAAGAATCCGTTCTTCGTTTCCAAATACGGAAATTTCCATCGAATCCTTTTCCGAAAGGCGCGCCGCAGACAAAAATCCGCTTTCGTCCGCCCCCTCAGTATAGCGCACGACCGGCCCGCGGTAAAGGGCGGCATACGCTGCGCGAATATCCGCCGCAGCTTTTCCGGGTAAAAGCTGCGCCGAAAAGAGTGGCAGCGTCACAACCATCCCGCTGTAAAAATCCGATACGATCGGGGAAAAAACGGGGGCGGACAAAAGCCCCGTCACGGCCTGCATCTCGGGCAGATGCTTATGCGTCTGCGCAAGCGCATATTGGCGCGGCGCAGAAAGCAAACCGTCCCGCTCCGCATCCTCATACGCTTCGATCATACTTTTTCCGCCGCCGCTGTATCCGGTTACCGAATGAAAACTGAGCAGCGCCCCGCGCGGCAGAATCCCCGACTGAACAAGCGGATAAACCAGCGCGATAAAGCCGCTGGCATGACATCCCGGCACGGCGATGCGCTTGGCGGTTTTGATTTTTTCGGCAAACGCTTCGCCAAGCTCCGGAAAGCCGTAAGCAAACGCCGGATCTGTCCGATGCGCGGTCGATGCGTCGATCACAACCGTGCGGTCGTTTTCAACCATGGAAACAGCCTCAACCGCTGCTGCGTCCGGCAGACACAAAAACACGATATCCGCCGCATTCAGTGCCGCGCGCCGCGCCGCCGCGTCCTTGCGAAGTTTCTCGGGTAAAGTCAAAAGCTCAATATCCGCACGGCGAAGCAGCCGCTCGCGGATCCGCAGCCCCGTCGTACCCGCGCTGCCGTCTATAAATACTTTCTTCATTTTAAAAGCTCCGTAATAAACCGTTCCTGTGCTTCAAAAGACGAAGCCGAAACACCACCC
Organism: uncultured Eubacteriales bacterium; assembly: GCA_958352145.1. GTDB lineage: Bacteria > Bacillota > Clostridia > Oscillospirales > CAG-272 > UMGS902. The sequence continues at coordinate 2,060 of CATWNM010000026.1, read as the reverse complement.
GCAGAAATCCGGCGCGCAACACAGGACTCAAGGCTGATCTCGCCGTACAGATCCTCGCCAAATAATTCTGAAAACTGCCGGTAGGTCTCAAGCGGCAGCCGGTCCAGCACCGTATCATGCTCGATCGCATAGGCGACGAGTTGCCCAACGATCTTGTACGCGCTCCGAAAAGGCATGCCTTGCCGGACCAGATAGTCCGCAACATCGGTCGCGTTGATAAAGCCACCCTCCGCCGCGCGATACATCACATCCGCGTGGACGCGCATCGTAGCGACCATCGGCGCAAAAACGCGCAGACACATTTTGACGGTGTCCACACTGTCAAAAACCGCCTCTTTGTCCTCTTGCATGTCTTTGTTGTAAGCCAGCGGCAGGCCCTTGAGCATGGTGAGCGCCGCCACTAAATTGCCAAACACGCGCCCGCTCTTTCCGCGCACGAGTTCCGCCATATCCGAATTTTTTTTCTGCGGCATGATGCTCGAACCGGTCGTATACGCGTCGTCCAATTCAATAAAGCGGAACTCCCAACTGGACCACAGGACAATCTCCTCCGAAAAGCGAGACAAATGCATCATCAAAAGCGCCATCGCGCTCTCAAGCTCCACGCAGAAATCCCGGTCGGAAACGCCGTCCATGCTGTTTAAGGCAATGCCGTCAAAACCAAGTTCCGCCGCCGTCATTTGACGGTCGGTATCATAGGTCGTCCCCGCAAGCGCGCAGCAGCCGAGCGGAGAGACGTTCATACGGCAAACGGCATCTTCAAACCGACCGATGTCGCGCGCCAGCATCATGGCGTACGCCATCAGATGATGGCCGAACGTGACCGGCTGCGCCCTTTGCAGGTGCGTATATCCCGGCATGATCGTATCCCGGTTCGCTTTGGCGACCGACAGAATCGAACGCAGCAGTTCTTTAATCAGTTCGACGATCTCCCCGCTCTCCCGGCGCAGATACATGCGCAGATCGAGCGCCACCTGATCGTTGCGCGAGCGCGCGGTGTGCAGGCGCTTGCCCACGTCGCCGATCCGGCGGGTCAGTTCAGCCTCGCAGAACATATGTATGTCCTCGGCGCGCTCATCGATGGCAAGCGCGCCGCTTTCTATATCGTCAAGGATCGCGCCAAGCGTCTGGATAATCAGCGCGCTGTCTTTTTCCGGGATGATCCCCTGCTTTCCAAGCATGGCCGCATGCGCAATCGATCCCGCGATATCCTCCCGGTACATGCGTTTGTCAAACCGGATGGAGGAATTAAAATCGTCTGCAATCTGATCCAGCGTCCCCGCAGAACGCCCCGCCCACATCTTATCCATTATAAAACCTCAAAGCCTCAAAATTTTCAGACACAAGGTCCGTTATATGCTCCGAGAGCCGCCGCACATCGAACATGCGGCGGCTTCGCTCGCCGAAAAACACTCGTTTTTCCGACTGAAACATCTTGCTTACTGCTTATTGTTCTTCGCCTTGACGCGCGCCTGCACCGAAACCGGCAGGCCGTACAGATTGATAAAGCCCGCGCTGTCCGCCTGATTGTAGACGTTGTCCTCACCAAACGTGGCGATTTCTTCAGAATAAAGCGAATACTCGCTCCATGCGCCGGCCTTGATCATATTACCCTTGTACAATTTGATTTTCACCCGGCCGGTAACGTTTTCTTGCGTCTTGTCTACGAAAGCGGAGAGCGCTTCGCGCAGCGGCGTAAACCACTGGCCGTTATACACAAGCTCGCCGAACGTGACGGCAAGCTCCTCCTTTTTGTGCATCGTCATTTTATCCAGGCAAAGCGTCTCCAGATATTCGTGCGCGAAATACAGGATCGCGCCGCCCGGCGTCTCGTATACGCCGCGGCACTTCATGCCCACCAGCCGGTTTTCCACGATATCCAGAAGTCCGATGCCGTTCGCGCCACCCAGCTTGTTCAGCCGCAGAATGATTTCTTTCGCACTCATCTTTTCTTCATCGAGCGCAACCGGAATCCCGTGGACAAAATCCAGCGTCACATAAGTCGGAACGTCGGGTGCTTCCAGCGGCGACACGCCCATTTCCAAAAAACCCGGCTTTTC
>CATWNM010000025.1 GCA_958352145.1 uncultured Eubacteriales bacterium | reverse complement strand
AAATAATCTAACAACTATTATTTGGTTAGCTATCGCTAACCAATATTAAAATATCATACTTTTTCCATTTTGTCAAGCCCTAGCAATAATTATTTTTATTTTTTCCGATCTGCAAAAATTATCCTATAAAAATATCCGTATAGTGCAGCGCCGCGCTTGAAAAAATAATAACGGGGTGATGCACTTTGTACTATGAAAATCTAAACGACTTAGTTAGACAAAGCAGTAGCGCTCGCCGTTATTTTTTATCGCTTCCTGTAGAAACGCAATCTGCAATGCAGGCGCATAACGATTATATTCACACATCTTTTGAGCTTCGTCAGCACGTTGCAGCGGAAAAAGATTACGCGCATCATGTACGATTAAGCAACGGCGGCATGCATTAAATGAAATTGAAAATGCGGCAGCCGGATTTTCAACCGGACTGCCGCCCATTATTCTTAATAATAAATATTCAAGTTCTGCCAAAAATATTCCCAGAACAATTACAAATCCATGATTCTTTCAGCGGCTTGTTCGGCCGTAATATTGGTTACATCGATCTTAATTGTATCCAACTTTTCATAAAACGGGACACGGGCAGCACTGCGTTCGATGACATCCATCGAGCGAATCCCGGCATGAATGTCCTTGTGCAGCCGCTCTCTAAGCCGCTCTTCGGTACAAATGAGCGAAACCGAAAAACAAACCGTATCTATAAGGTCAAGTTTTGAGCAAATCGCTTCAATAATCGATTGCTGGTGCATCACCCAGCAAAAAATAATATTTTCGTAAACCGTACAATGCAAAAAATTGTTCAGTAAATGACAAATATTATCCACGACCATCGCTTTTGTTTCTTCCGTTATACAAAAAGGATGCATATCCCAGCACCAATCGCCGTCCAAAAACACGCTGCTATTCAACTTCTGTTTCATAAATTGGCAAACCGTCGTTTTCCCAACGCCCATTGGCCCGCCGATTAGATACAGCTTTTTCATATCAATTTCCTACATATATAAAATTAATCAACAGCTTTTCGAATCGGATGCCGTATCACTGTTTTTAGCCGCTCCGGACTGCAGCGGCGCGCGTCGGAAAGATAAATTTCATGGTGATACCGTCTGTCGTTAATATCCGTTTCATAACCGTGTTCAAAGATATATTGATTCATACGCGCTACTGTTTCAGGCTCCGTATCGTATGGGCCTATATGCATACACTGTACGCACAAACCTTCATCATATGTGAAAAACTCCGCGCGGGAACAATTGAGTTTTTTCTTTCGTACGACCTCATCCATCGCCCATGCAAAATCCGCTTCCGTTACAAAATCCGGTAGCCGGATCAAAGAAATCCAGCAATAGTCTTCTTTACGGGTATAATCGATTCCATATACGCCGTCCTGCCACCAGAATCCCTCAAGCGGCGGCACGACAAAATCAAAAAAACCGTCCATTCTGTGATCGCCCAAGCGGCTCATTTTAATCGTAAATGCAATTCCATACAACAGCGTTAACGCAAACTTATATGCACCATCCGGTTCATTAGGATCTCCATGGCCGCGAACGGCCACAAAATTCATTTTCGGAATATTGACGATTGCCGGTTTATTTTTCGGAAGATAAAACTCTTTATATTCTTTTTTATAATCGAAAGGCATAATCCGCACCTCTTCTCAACCCAGCATACAGCAAAGAAATTTTCTATAATTATATACCAAGACCTTTAAACCGTCAAGCGTATTTTATCATAAGTATTCACAAAACAATAGAGAGCACGAAAAATTTCGTGCTCTCTATTGTTTTGGAAATTATAAATAGGAAGAAACTGGCAAATGGTTCAAGAATAAGAATTATTTCTTCTTTTTCTTGAGAATGACAACCACAATGATCGCCACAATGACTACAGCCGCCACAATGCCGATGATCAAGCCGATATTGCCGCCGTTTTCCGCATCCGTACCGGAAGGCGCCGGCGTAGATGCCGCAGGCGTGGTATCATCAGACGTTTTTCCGATATCTTTCGTGGTATCTTTTGAAGCCTCAGTCGTAGAATCAGACAATTCCGGTTTTTCAGAAGAAGCGTTAGAGGATTCCGGCTCACTTGTATCTTCGGGTTCATCCGATGTATTTTCAGTCACCCCAGGCGTCGTCACATCCGGTTCCGTGTCTGAAGAAGCCTCTGTCGTGGTTTCCGGCGCAGGTGCATTTGTTGTAGCTTCCGGCGTGGTTACCGTACCGCCGCCAATATAATTAACGTTGTCGAAAAACAAAGATATGATTCGAACGTCCACGTCAGTAGAAGCATTCAGCGTAGCCGTGCCGTCCGTTACATAGTCCTGAATCGCGGCTTCAACTGTCTTTTCCGCTTGCGCTATGTTTCCGCCGGTGTAGTTGACGGTTGCGGTACCCATAACATTGTTGATCGACAGAAGGCCAATCGTACCGCCGGAAATATTGATTATGCTATTACCATTAAGTCTTCTCGTCGCATCGCCGGCAGCGCGCACATTATTAATCTGACCGCCGGTAATATTAATCTCCGAACTACCGGAATAGTTGCCGTTGATCGACGCGCCGTAAACCGTTGCAATCGTTCCGCCTGTCACGGTGATATGCGACGTCCCGGTAAACTCCACTTCGCCGGCACCGCGGTTAAAACCAGAAACCGCCCAGATATTCCCGCTCTTAATCGTAACATGTGAATCAAGAGACGTATCGATCGCGTCTGCAAACGGTACCTGATAACCGCCGACAACGTAACATTTACCATCTTCGGGCAGCGTAACGCCCTCACCTATAATCAATTCATGATACTGCGCAATAAAAAGCGACGTCGAACCAGCGCCATATTCAAACACAATATTCTCAAACGTGGTAGAACCGGAGCCGCTTAAAAACCAGCGGTTATACTGCCCGTTTGTGAATATATACTTGCCGCCGGTAACGACGATATCACCGCTGTGTTCCGGCTCGTAATATTCATCCGGACAAGTGTATGTATCCACAATGACGATTTTTCCGCCGGATGCAACTTTTGCAATCGCATCACTCATGCTGCCGAGCGGCGAAGTTTGACTGGAGCCGTCTCCCGTGCCGCCATCGTTCACATATACGACGGCATCCTCCGCCTGTACAGCCAACGCCATCATGAAGCAAACTACAGCCGCAATTAAAATGCCGATATACTTCTTCATACGTTTATCCTCCTGAATAAAATGTAATTCGCCATATAAATATTATACAACAATTTTGCTTTTGTGCATACAAAAATTTTTTGGATCTGAAAAAAACTTTGGCTCTGGAAATTTTATACAGGATTCTTGTCAAATTTTGCATCTGCTTTGTCAAAATATTTTTTCATCATGCGTATTTCTTTTGGATCATAAGGCCGGAAATTCGGGCGGAAGAGTTCATGCTGCCACTGCGTAAAATCATAACATTCTCCCTGTCCGTTTTCCCATCTGCGCCAAATCGCCTCCCATGGCTCATTGTTCTGACTTTTGCCCACGACAAGTCCCCAGTTGAAACAAGCCACTTTTTCAAGATAAAACAGTGGAAGATGCGTTTGAATTTTATTTCCCTGCATCCGATGCAGCCACTCAGTATTAAAAAGCGGACGGTCAAATTCTTTCAGCATATCCAAAATATCGATCGAAGCCGTATATCCGCGATAATCATGATAACTGATTACGTCGGAAAGATCAAGCGCGCGCTGCTCCCACGGACGAATCGGGCGCGAGGGATCAAGCGTCCACGCGCAGGCGGTTAAAGGCTGTATCGGGTCATGCGCGCGCGCAATTTCAAAGAAACGTTCCATCCACGGCACGCTCAGCATCTCACGGCGGCTGTTGCCGATCTCATTAAAAATATCCCAAACAATCACACGCGAATCATGCGCATATTTGCCGACAATCTCATCGACCATACGGCAAAAATCCTCCGCATATTCCGGTACGTCGAGCGGCGACTTTCCGTTTGACGCAAGCACGTCATGCGGAGAACGCGCCATGCCGCCATGATATCCAAAATCTACGGGCTGCGGTCCAAAATCCGGCAGATGGTATTCCTCGGCAGGCACCGTACAGTCGTTTCCAAAGCAAAGCATTACGCCAAGCTCGTTTTCCGCGCAAATCTCCAAATACGTTTCAAGAAAACGCATAAAGCTGTCATGCTGGCGGCCCCATACTTCATAAGGAAGTATGGAGCGCACCGCGTTAAAGCCCGTTTCATGCGCAAGTTTGAGTTCTTTCCGAAACAGCGCTTCTATACGATCGTGTTCAAATTCCTGCCATTGCTCGATCCGGTTGACTGCCCCGCAGCAAATATAATTGAAGCCCCGAATCCACGGACGGCTGTTATACCACGCCCACGCCTTTTCTTTCGACCATTTCTCCATCATATCCGCCTCCAATTACTTGCAAAATTTTTCAAACATAGCGACCGCAAAATTTGTAACATCCAGCGCCTTAGCCTCTGCAATGTGCGCTTTTGCTTCCGTGACGCGTCCAAGACCCAATTCCCCAAACGCAATCAACACAAGACCTTTCACCGTATTGATTTTCGGGAAATTATATTCAAACGGGCACGGGCAGGGCGAACCTACGCCATAATACGAATTGATATCCTTTTCTCTGATTTTTTTCTTACCGGACGCAATCATTTCTTCGCAGAGCGCACGCGCCTCGCTGATCCGGTCAGCTTCATAAAAAGCGCGCGCACGGAAATAACTGATCTCGGTAGGCGCTGCATGATCGATCATGGCTGATTCAAGCGCCCGTTCATACTCCGGTCGGTTTCCAGACGCCTTGTAGGCCATGGCAAGGCCGTAGCCAAGATGGCTTTCCTGAGCGAAATAATTCTTTTCTTCACCATAACAAAGCGGGAACACATATCCTTCTTTAAACGCCGCAACCGCATCCTCTATACGGCCATCTTCAAGCCGCTTCATTCCAATCAGCATCATCAGCCATGCATGATGGCGGGTCAGGTTGCCCTCGCCGCCCTCATATGTATGGAACCAGTGATTGTCGAGCAGTGCTTTCGCCTCGTCATACCGGCCAAGTTCCGTCAAAAGGATCGAATGATCGAGCGTGCAGTCATCCCGCTTTGCGCTGATATCGCGGTATTTCTCATGTAGCGCCAAGCGGTCCATAATACTTTTTCCGCCATTTTTATAAAGCTGAACTAGTTCAAAAAAGATTCTCGGATTTTTCCCGCCGTCAAGGTCTAGCGCGGTTTGGAGCATCTTTTCCGCGCCGGTAAAATCTTCGCGCTTATCATAATAAGCGAGTCCCAGATTGCGGCACGCGGGCACAAAATTGCCAAGTTTTTGAATCGACGCCTCCCACATAGCGATCGCATCCTCATAACGCCGTCTGTCATAATACAAGCAACCGAGATAATAGTTCGCCATGCCAGTTCCGGCAGACTTAAGCACCGCGATGTCCTCCAGCCGCGCAGGAAACGCGCATGCCCAGTCGCACGCATCCGCCTTGGCGTAATAGGTCTCATCTCCAGTGAGATACCCCAGATAATAGTTGACCATAGGCTGATCTGCATTCGCTTTTTTGAGAATAGCAATCGCTTTGCCGTTCATGCCGGCATTCATATATTCAATCGCACGGTCGATATAGTATTCATGCTTGTCAGGCAGTGAGTCAAAAAGCGGATCAAGCGCACTGATTTTTTCAAAAAGCGCCGCGTCGTTTGTGATCTCCGCTTTCAGCTTCATCGCTTCCAAATTCATCGTTCCGGCTTCCAAACAAAGATCCAGCTTTTTCACCGCAGCGTCAAAATCGCCGCGCACACAATCAATTCCGGCCAGCGCATAATATCCCGCGGCCATATAATCATGGCTCCAGATGCTCCGGTACAGGCAGTCATACGCCTCGTCCAGCCTGCCGAGATAACGAAGCGCGATTCCTTTGTGATAAAGCGCCTCCACATCGTAAGGATTATCGTTGCGGAGCGTGAGGCGCGCGATCGCCTTATCGTAATAAGCGATTGCCTCCTCAAAGCGTCCTTCTTTCAGCCGGATATTGCCCATCGCCGTGTTGCAGCGGCTGTCTCCATCATCGCGTTTGAGCGCTTCAAGGTAATAATCTGCCGGTTCATAAGCGAAATGCTTATATTGTTCCAGATGCTTGCCGTTTATGTAAAGTTCCTCGTTCGTATGGATTTCGCAGGGCGGCAATGCCGGCTTGCGGGGCGTGATCGGCTTTTTATGACCGCGCTCATAATACCGGTAATTTACAAGATTTTCGCCGTTTTCCGCAAGAACGTCAACCGATATTTTTTTCATATCCAGTTCATCTAGTGCAAAAAACTTGATAAAAGTTTTTTCCGGCGAAATTTCCGGAATCGGTTCCGTAATTTTTTCATCGCCGTTTGTAATTACCAGCAGCGCGTTTTTATAAACGCCGGTCGCATATACGCCGACAAAGAGCTTGCCCTCGCGCTTTTCTACATTGATTGCAGCATCGATCGTAGCATTTTTTGCTTCTCCAATATCCTTTACCGGATACCAATACTGTTCAAATGTCTTGGTTTCATACGGCATAATCCAGGTAAAGTCCGGCTGATTGTCCGTATAGACGCCCGTCATCAATTCCACATATTTTGATCCGTCGTCAGTCAGATTGGAACACCATTTGTCGCCAAACGGATGGTTCCCCCAATGCCACAGTTTCTTGCCGGGCGAAATATGATGATCAGCCACGGTAACGATGCCGCACTCGCGCCCCACATCGTACCCCGAAATATAATCATAATCGCTCTGCCCTTTGGATACAAGATAGGACGAGGGAACCCGCACATTCGCCAGATTGTGAATGTCCGTTCCGTCGCCGAAATCAAACGGACGCGCCGTATCATAAACGCCTTTGGCGATCGGCCACTCCAAAACGGCGCGGCGGTCGTGATCGTTGACCCATTCGACATCCGGCGGAAAAACCACTCGATAATCGTCGTTAATTTCCACTGCAAGATTGGCCCACCACATAAACGGCTGGGGGTACGGCGTACGGTTGTATACCTGCACCTCGGCTTTAAAGTAAGAACGCCCCGGAACAATCGTGATACCCGCCATGCCTTTCATGCGCAGCAGCGGATCTACCTCGCCGACCCAAACGGTCTTTTCTCCGTTTTTCCGCTCTGTGATCGCCGCTTCCAGCGGCATGAACGTAGTGGGACGATGATGCTGCGGCCAATTGAACTCAATGCCGCCGGAAACCCACGGCCCCGCCAAACCAACCATCGCCGGTTTGATTACTTTATTATGATAAACGAAATCATAATTATTGGTTTTATCCAGCGCACGTTGAATTTTGCCGCCGATCTCAGGAAGAATTTCCAGCTTTATGTACTCATTCTCCAGCACCGCAGCATGATAGGTCACATCCTGCTTTTTATCGCTGATATCCGAAGTAAACGGAATCGGGTACAAATGCCCGCTCGCGCCCTGATAAGGCTTTTTCTCAAAAAACATGGGAAGAGATTCGCATGTTCCCGGTTTGTACGTGGGAATAACCAAATCTTCAAACTTCGCAGTTGTTTTTACTGACATAAAAACGCGCTCCTTAATCCTTAAAATACTAAAATATGTGTTATGTTTCCTTATGCTACGATTCTATCACCACTTGAAAAGCAACGCAATATCAATAAAAAAAGTCAGTTTTTCCGCAATTTGTATTGACATCTCTAATATTCAGAAGTATAATAATTTATTAAAATCATTTTTTCAACGAAAGACGGAGGTAAGCCATGCAGATTTTTGTTGTCTGCCAGCCCGACGCGGATAAAACGCACTGGTGTGAACTCTATCTTAAAGGAATACACAGCGAGGCCAAGCGCAAAGGAGATTCCGTCTGTCTGATGACCATTGAAGAAGCGGAACTGCATTTTCGCACAAAACGCCCCGTGTGCGCAGCATTACTCTCTATCTCGCGCGCTTGGACTGCAGATGCTGCCGCATTGCTCTCTTCCCTTGGCATTGAACCCCTGATTATCGGCGGCGCGTCCAGAGACGGGCACCGCCATGCCAGTTATGTATATATGGACTATCGCGAGGCCACCTATCAGTTGATCGAATATCTGCGGCAGTACGACAGGCAGCGCATCGCACTCTTCGCCATCAGTTCGGATTCGGCCACCGACATGATTAAAAAAGACGCATTCCTTTCTTATGACGGCTGCCATGAGCGGGACGTATTCTATTATACCGGCGCAGACGGTTTGATGGGCGCTGTATGCAAACGTTTTCTCCAGGCCTGCCGCAACTATGACGCCGTCCTTTGTTCCAACGATGCGGGGGCGGTGATCCTTATGCATCAGCTTGAGGAAGCAGGTATACGGATTCCGGAAGATTTATTTCTCTGCACATTCGGCGACATGGCGATCAGTTCCAGCGGCAAAAAAACGCTGACCATGGCGCGCCTGCATTGTACAGAAATTGGCCGTCAGGTCGTTTCTATGTGTCACTTGCTAACAAATTCCGAAAACATATCCGGTATCAGCACGAAAGTACGCTGCGCGTTTATCGTCGGCAGCACGACCGCAAATCTCCCCGTCAAGACAAAGACCATTGGTACCGCGCATGCACCGGTGGATACGCCGTCCAGGTTCCACAGTGATCCCAGCATATCCAGAATTTTTCTGGCGGAAAAAATTGTTTCAGCCTGCGATGCCATCGACATAGATATTCTGAAACTGATTATTAAGGGATACCGGTATTTTGATATTGCGGAAATTCTCCACGTTTCGGAAAGTACGATCAAATATCGCCTAAAGCGCCTGATTTCCATCGCGGAGATGGAAACGAGAGAAGAGATCATTGAAATTATGAAAATGTTTTTATGTTAAAACTTGCGGGCTTATCCCTTGCAAGTTTTAATTTCATTTTTCTAAAATATCCTATAAAGAAACAGAATTTTTAACAGACGAATGGCAGGGACAATTTGTCCCTGCCATTCTAATTTCCGTCGGATATCCCTTAGAAATTTCTGTCCTGATTCTGCTGATTCTGGTTCTGGTTGTTCTGGCGCTGCTGATTCTGATTCTGGTTCTGGTTCTGCTGATTCTGGTTCTGCTGATTCTGACGCTGCTGGTTCTGGTTGTTCTGGTTCTGCTGATTCTGGTTGTTCATGGTTTTCTTCTTACCGAATGTTCGGCTGCCTTTCAAAAATTTTTGTTAAGTGCCGTTTGGGCTCTGTCAACGCATTGAAAATGCGCTGCCTTATTAGTTTGCACAAAAGATGCGCGGGTATGCAAAGAAAATACCAAAGAACACTGTAAAGCAAGGAAATTTGTCCCAATAAATTAAAGCGCAGATTTGAATAATCCCACACTGCAAGGCCAAGTCCTTTATTCAAAACCAAACCGGAAAGAAATTCCACGCAGGTAACGCAGCATGTAGAAAGCAGCGCTTTCATCGGCAGTTTTATTTTTTTCAGAAAACATTCGGAACTATACATGCATACAAAGCAAATTCCGCCGACAATGCCCATAGACCAATGCGTTCGGCCGCGCCACAAAATTTCAATAAATCGATAGCCGATCGAACCGATAAAATAGACAAACGTAAATTCTCTCATTTTCACCATTTCCATCCCCGCTTTCATAGAAATTATTGCACAGAAAGCAGAATTTATACGGCAGCATAGAATTATTAAAAGAGATTCTTGACTTTTTAAAAAGACGGATGGTATAATTAGTTTTAATGTAATTATAATGATAGAAATATCTGTTCAAACCCAAACCATAAAATCCGGCTGGATAAAATATCGCTTTCCATATGCGATTGTCCTGCTTTATTTGAATGCGAGGTAGCAATGATGAACGAAAAACTGAAAGTCGGTGTGATTGGCGCCACCGGCATGGTTGGCCAGCGTTTTCTCACACTTTTGGAGGCGCATCCTTTCTTTGAAGTCTCCATACTAGCGGCCAGCGCCTCTTCTGCGGGGAAAACTTATGCGGACGCAGTCGGCTCCAGATGGAAACTGACAGCGCCGATGCCGGAAAAATATAAAAATATGCCGGTGTATGACGCTGCAGCCGATCTTGAAAAAATCGCCGTGCAAACAGATTTTGTTTTTTGCGCAGTCAATATGAAAAAGGATGAAATTCGCGCACTGGAAGAACAATACGCCAAGGCGGAAATTCCGGTCGTCTCGAACAACTCCGCGCACAGAATGACCGACGACGTCCCCATGGTGATCCCGGAAATCAATGACAGTCATCTTAATATTATATCTGTGCAGCGTCAGCGGCTTGGAACAAAACGCGGCTTCATTGCCGTCAAACCAAATTGTTCCATCCAAAGTTATGTAGGTATGCTGACGCCGCTGTTGAAATACGGCATCACCGAGGTCATTGCCACGACCTATCAAGCAATCTCCGGCGCTGGCAAAACATTTAACGAATGGCCGGATATGATCGACAATGTAATTCCCTATATCGGCGGCGAAGAGGAAAAAAGCGAGCAGGAACCGCTCAAAATCTGGGGAACCATTGAAAACGGCAAGATCGTCAAAGCTTCTGCGCCCAGCTTTTCCACGCAGTGCATCCGCGTTCCCGTCACCGACGGACACACTGCCGCCGTATTTGTAAAATTTGATCATAAGCCATCAAAAGAGCAAATATTGGCGGACTGGAAAAATTTCAGCGGGAAACCGCAAGCCTACAAACTTCCCAGCGCACCGGAACAATTCATCACATATTTTGACGAACCGGACCGTCCGCAAACAAAGTTGGATCGCGATATTTACCGCGGCATGGGCATATGCGCCGGTCGGCTCAGAGAAGACACCGTATTCGATTATAAATTTATAGGACTTTCGCACAATACACTGCGCGGCGCGGCCGGCGGCGCCGTGTTGATCGCAGAATTGCTTTATAAAGAAGGCTATATTACCCCAAAGTCCATATAAATGCGCAAAAGCGCCCGTCGGCCGACGGGCGCTTTTGACACTCAACGTATCTATTATACCATTTTTATAGTCAAAAAGTCAATTCCATTTTTAACCATAAATTTGCAAATGAATTTATTGCATTTGCCGATATATTTTTCTAATATTTTTTGCTATACTATACACAAGGAGGAACACATAGAAACAAAAATAAAGATAGGTGGTACAATTATGAAACTGACAATCAGCGGCCGAGATATGACTGTACGGTCAGATCTCCGAGAAATCACCGAAAAACGGATCGCAAAGCTGGACAGATTCTTTGAAAGCGATGCCGAGGTCAATGTAATTTACAGCAAAAAAAGGAATCTGCAAATCGCCGAGATCACGGTATACGCGCAGGGCACTTTCTTTCGCAGCGAGGTAGAAAGCGACACCTTTAACAATTCCCTAGATGAAGCCATCGAGGTGATCACACGCCAGATCCGCAAAAATAAAACAAAACTGGAGCGTAAGCTGCGTGCGGGCGCATTTCAGCAATTTGAAGATGATTTTGATTTGGACGAACCCGCCTTTGAAGTGCGCACCAAAACTTTTCCGATAAAACCGATGGCTCTGGAAGAAGCTATCCTGCAAATGAATCTGCTCGGGCACCAGTTTTTCGTATTTCGAGACGCGCCATCGTCCAATGTCTGCGTAGTCTATAGGCGTAAAGACGGCGCTTATGGTCTCATAGTGCCGCAATAAATAAAAAGCCAAAATCCGCAAGCTCCGGGATATTCCCGGAGTTTGCGGATTTTAATACGCCGCGCGAATCCGTTTTTCAAAAAACGGCGACGCGCACACAGCGATTTTATCATATTCTTCTGCTAATCTCAAAAATATCAGACAAAAAGAAAAACGCTGATAATCTTTTAGACTATCAGCGTTCACTGTAAAACATCTGGTGACCCGTGGGAGAATCGAACTCCCGTTTTCGCCGTGAGAGGGCGATGTCTTAGCCGCTTGACCAACGGGCCGAACTGACAACGATAAAATTATAGCATAGCGGCGCGCAAATTGCAATACTTTTTTTGAATTTTATAAAACTTATTCTGTTTTTTACCTCGATTTTCCATCATTACACTTTTTACAGGGAACGTCTCTCCGAAAAGCGGCGCTGCGCTGTTGGCACGTCGCTCCGCGTTCCGGGCAAGAATACGAAAATGTCGCGGAATGCCGGGGACTGCGTTCTCTACAAAAATATAGATGTTTCAGAGAATAAGGTGCTCCCCTCCCCATGTATGCCGTCGTACGGCGGCATACATGGGGAGGGGAGCTTTATTCTTCTTTGCACGCATCTTCATATCGTCTCAGCATCTGCACCAAAACATCCATCGCGTCCTCATTTTTTCGCAGGCGATAAGACAAATATGTCTTTGCCGACGTAATAAACCGCAGCTTATTGTTCCACGTATACGCGACAACGCTCCAGCGCGCAACGTCAAACCGGTCGGCAAATAAACTAATTTCTCCATTTTGTACTCGAACCAAAGAAAGACCCGCACGCTGCGCCATATGTCTCGCAAGCGAAATCTGCATCAAATTATGCACCGGCTTTCCGAACTCTCCATACCGGTCAAACAATTCATCGGCGACATCATCAAAATCGGCAGCCGTTTCGATCAGCGCAATTTTTTTATACATTTCCATGCGTCCGGCTGAAGAAAAAATATATGTTTCCGGAATATAAGCGTCGAGCGGAATATCCATTTTACACTCTTTTGCTTCGACCGGCGCCTCTCCCTTTTCTTCAAGAACCGCCTCATTAAGCAACTTGATATACATATCGTATCCGACCGCATCCAAATGACCATGCTGCTCCGCACCCAGCATATTCCCCGCCCCGCGGATCTCAAGATCGCGAAGCGCAATGCGGAAACCGCCGCCAAATTCCGCGTATTCCCGAATCGCCGCCAGGCGCTTAGACGCAATTTCAGAAACGACTTTTCCCTGACGGTACGTAAAATATGCGTAAGCGCGCCTTCCCGAACGGCCTACCCGCCCGCGAAGCTGATGCAGCTGCGAAAGCCCCATATGGTCCGCATCTTCGATGATTAGGGTGTTGGCGTTTGGCACGTCAACGCCGGTTTCAATAATCGTCGTACAGACCAAAATATCAATTTTGCCATCGATCAGCGCCTGCCAAATTTCTTCTATCTCCTCGCGCTCCATCTGTCCATGAGCAACCGCCACGCTGGCGCTCGGATGTTCCCGAGCGATTTTGGCCGCGAGCTGATCAATTGATTCAACCCGATTGTAAAGATAAAAAACCTGCCCGCCACGCGCCAGCTCATGCCGTATCGCTTCACCAATAATAATTGGATCATGCTCCAATACGTAGGTCTGAACAGGAAGCCGGTCTTCCGGCGGTTCGTCCAGCACGGACATATCCCGTATTCCGCCCATCGCCATATTCAGCGTGCGCGGGATCGGCGTCGCCGAAAGAGAAAGCACATCAATATTTGTATCCATTTGCTTCAGTCTTTCTTTCTGCGCCACGCCGAAGCGCTGCTCCTCATCTACGATCAGCATACCCAAATTTTTAAACTGCACGTCCGACGAAATTAAACGGTGCGTACCGATAATCAGATCAATTTCGCCGCGCTTTAAAGCGCGCAGAATTTCGCTCTGCTGCCGCGCAGTTCGGAATCGGGAAATCATTTCTACTTTTACCGGGAAATTTCGCATCCGCGAAACCGCTGTTTGAAAATGCTGCAATGCGAGAATGGTCGTCGGAACCAAAAGCGCGACCTGCTTTCCTGCTTCGATAGCCTTAAACGCCGCGCGGAGCGCTACTTCGGTTTTTCCAAATCCAACATCGCCGCATAACAAACGATCCATAGGAACCGGACGCTGCATATCCCGTTTGATTTCCTCAATCGCAGACAGTTGGCTCTGCGTTTCCTCATATTCAAACGAAGACTCAAAATCTCTTTGCATCTGATCGTCCGCCGGAAATGCGAAACCGCTTTTCCGCATTCGCTCCGCATACAGAGCAATCAAGGATTTCGCCATATCCCGTACCGCGCTTTTAGCTCTCGATTTTGCCTTCTGCCAATCCGCGCCGCCCATTTTCGATAGTTTCAGCAAACCGTCGTCCGAATGCGCGCCGATATACCGCGATACCATATCCAAATTATCCACAGGCAAAAACAATTTATCCGAGCCCGCATACTGGATATTGATGTAATCCCGCGAAACGCCGGCTACAGTAAGATTTTGAATGCCGAGATACTTACCGATACCATAATTGACATGAACGACATAATCGCCAATCTCCAGATCCGCATAAGACAAAATCTTCTGCCCGGCCGGAACTTTCTGCGGCTTTTTCTTTCGGCGCGGCGCAAATTTAACGCTGTCTGTTCCGAAAAGCGTGAGCGCCGCAAACTTGGGTACAAACAATTCATAACCGCTTTCCAGCGGCTCACGGCATAAATAAACCACCCCCGGGACAAGATCCGAAACCGATGCATCCTCGCCCAAAGAAACCGTTTGAAAGCCGTCCTGACGCAGAGATTCCATCATACTTTTGATCTCAGCCTCATTCTCACAGGCGAGCATGATTCGATATTTGTTTTTTACGTAACTTTCCAGATCATCCTTCAACAGCGAATAATTTTTAAAATATGAAGCCAGCTGACGACACCGATAGGTAAACATTCCGCTGATCCGAACGCCGCCAAGCCCAACCGCAAACGTATTGATATGCACAAAAAGATTCTGCGCAGAAAAATTTTCAAAGCGAACCGCCGGCGCGGAAAATTCGGCTGTTCCGCCCAAAATAACCCCATGCTCCAAAAGGCCGGTAATCATTTCCGCTTCCAGTTTTCCGAGCGCCTCGGTTTGTTCACGCAGCGCATTTGTACCGCAAATCAATACTGCCGTTTTTTTTGAAAAATAATTCAGCAGGCATTCTTTTTGCGGATAGATCAGGGAAATATATTTATCCACAAAATGCAGCGGCTGCCCACCGTCTATCGCGGCTAATTCCTGCAATAGCTCTTTCCGGCCGTCTTCGGACGAACACGCTTTCAAGCAAGCCTCAACTTTTTTTCGGATCGCCGCCTGCTCTTTGGGGCCGTACAAAACTTCATGTACAGGTAAAATCCAGACCAAATCTCGATTTTCCGTAACTCGCTGAGTCAATGGATCAAATACACAGATCCGATCGATCTCATCGCCAAAAAATTCAATGCGGTACGGCAAACGGTTCTCAGGTCCCTGCGGCGGAAAAACATCCAAAATGCCGCCTCGCACAGAAAACTGTCCCGGATAATCTACGCTATCAACACGAACATATCCCATTTCCAGCAGCAAAGACGAAAGTTCTTTCAAATCCGCAATGTCGCCGGCTCCATAACAAAAGCGATGCACATCCAAAACTTCGCGCGGCATGGTATATCCAAGCGCAGCCGCCGGCGTCGTCACTACGACCGAAAATTGTTCCGCAAGAATTTTGGACAAAACGAAAAGCCGCTCATGCTCACTTTCATGGGAGGCTGTAATATTATAGAGATTCCACTCGCGCTGTACAAAACGATACGCGTCAATTCCCTGCGCACACAGAAAATCGGTAAGCCGGATCACCGACTGATCGTCAGGCATCAATACAAGAATCCCACATCCGAACGTATCGATAAAATCCTGTGCAAACGCCGTAATAAACGCATTTTCTACTACCGGAGGCATGCCGCTAACAACCAGTGGCAGCGCCTTTTGACGCATCTGCTGCCGCACGCATTCCAGAATCTGTTCATATTCCCGATCCATCCGGACAGACTTTGAAAAAACGCCCATATATAACTACCTTGTTACCTATTGTATAAATTCATTGCTCGATCAATATCACCGCTTACAATCCGCATAACGCAATCATACACATTTTCAAATGTCGAAAACAAAACCTTTCTGTCCGCCTCCGAAAAAGTTCCAAGCACAAATTCAGCAAGATCGTAATCCGGAGAAGGCTTTTGGCCTACGCCGATTTTTATTCGCGGGCAGGCCGCTGAGTTTATCTGATAAATAATGCTTTTCATGCCATTATGTCCGCCGTCGCTTCCGCTGCGCCGTATGCGGACAGCGCCTACATCAAAATTCACATCGTCGAAAATCACAAGGATATTTTCCGGCGGAATCTTATAAAAATCCGCCGCGGCGCGCACAGCTTCTCCGGACAGATTCATAAACGTCTGCGGTTTAAGAAACAGCACGCGCCGGCCGCCAAGCGCTGCTTCACCGCACAACGATTTAAATTTCAATTTACGCAGACTAACGCCAAGTTTCTGCGCAATAAAATCAAGCGCTAAAAATCCTGCATTGTGCCGCGTGAACGTATACTTATCTCCGGGATTGCCGAGTCCGACCACAATATTCGAAATATTTCCCGGTGCATTTTCAATTGTTTGGCCCGCGCTTTCTATCTGTTTAAATAGATCAAATATGCCACTCATTATCGTCACCTAAACTTTTGTTTCATTCATAACTTATAACAATTTATATTTTTTTATTATACCTCAAATACCGTACAAATGCAAGATTTATTCAAAAATACAATATGGCGTGTAATTTTTTATGAAAACTTTATACCTTTTTATCCCAATTTTTTAAAAAAAGAGTGGATATTTTTGGGGGGATATGGTATACTAGTGGTTGCGGTCTGTGTCTTTTTATCTACATAAGAGAAAAATGACGTTTTCGGCCGCTTTCACTCTGTGTGCCAAATAAAAATATCAATATCATAAAAAGTTGGAGGTCTAAAACAGTATGAGTAAAAAGTACGTCTATCTCTTTTCAGAAGGAAACGCAAAAATGCGTGAACTTCTCGGCGGAAAAGGCGCAAACCTTGCCGAGATGACCGGTCTCGGTCTTCCTGTACCACAGGGATTCACCATTTCCACCGAAGCCTGCACCCAGTACTACGAGGACGGCCAGAGAATCAACGATGATATTCAGGCGCAGATCATGGAATACATCGAAAAAATGGAATCGGTCACTGGTAAAAAATTCGGTGATCTGGAAAATCCGCTTCTCGTATCCGTTCGTTCCGGTGCGCGCGCTTCCATGCCGGGCATGATGGACACCATCCTCAATCTTGGTCTGAACGAGCAGGTCGTCGAAGTTATGGCAAAAAAATCAGGAAATCCGAGATGGGCATGGGACTGCTACAGAAGATTCATCCAGATGTATTCCGACGTCGTTATGGAAGTAGGAAAAAAATATTTTGAAGAATTGATCGACGCGATGAAAGCAGAAAAAGGCGTTACGCAGGACGTCGATCTCACGGCAGACGATCTCGCCAAACTCGCTTCGCAATTTAAAGAAGAGTATAAAGCGAAAATCGGCGCAGATTTCCCCACGGATCCCAAAGAACAACTGATGGGTGCCATTAAAGCCGTATTCCGTTCATGGGATAATCCGCGCGCGAATATTTACCGCCGCGACAACGACATCCCCTACTCATGGGGCACCGCTGTCAACGTCCAAATGATGGCTTTCGGCAATATGGGCGAAACCTCCGGTACAGGCGTTGCATTTACCCGCGATCCCGCTACCGGCGAAAAGAAACTGATGGGCGAATTCCTGATGAACGCGCAAGGCGAAGACGTTGTTGCGGGCGTTCGCACGCCGATGCCGATTTCTAAACTTGAGGAGGTCATGCCTGAAGTTTATAACCAATTTGTTGAAATCTGCCATACGCTTGAAAACCACTACAGAGATATGCAGGATATGGAGTTTACCATTGAAGACAAGAAGCTATATATGCTCCAAACCCGCAACGGTAAAAGAACGGCAAAGGCTGCGCTGAAAATTGCCTGCGATCTTGTCGATGAAGGCATGATCACCGAGCAGGAAGCCGTTCTGATGATCGATCCTAGAAACCTTGATACCCTGCTCCACCCGCAGTTCGATGCGAAAGCATTAAAGACTGCAACGCCGGTCGGAAAAGCGCTCGCCGCATCCCCCGGAGCCGCCTGCGGTAAGATCGTCTTTACAGCCGAAGATGCCAAGGAATGGAAAAACCGCGGCGAAAAAGTGGTTCTCGTTCGTCTGGAAACTTCCCCGGAAGACATTGAAGGCATGAAAGCCGCGCAGGGTATTTTAACTGTACGCGGCGGCATGACGTCGCATGCGGCGGTAGTTGCGCGCGGTATGGGTACCTGCTGTGTATCCGGCTGCTCTGCCATCGCGATGGACGAAGCCAATAAGCGCTTTACGCTTTCCGGAAAAACCTATCATGAGGGAGACTTTATTTCGATTGACGGTTCTACCGGCTGCATCTACGACGGCATTATTCCCACCGTGGACGCCTCGATCGTCGGAGAATTCGGCAGAATTATGGGCTGGGCGGACAAATACAGAAAGTTGCAGGTACGCACCAACGCCGATACGCCGCGCGATGCAAAAAAAGCATTTGAACTTGGCGCCGAAGGCATTGGACTTTGCCGCACAGAGCACATGTTCTTCAGCGATGACCGCATTGCGGCGATCCGTGAGATGATCTGCTCGGATACAGTGGAGCAGAGAGAAACCGCGCTTGCAAAGCTGCTGCCGATGCAGCAGGGTGACTTTGAAGAGTTGTATGAAGCTATGCAGGGGCGCCCGATTACGATCCGCTTCCTTGATCCTCCGCTTCATGAGTTCGTGCCCACAGAGGAAAAGGACATTGAACTGCTCGCAAAAACGCAGGGCAAGACGGTCGCCGAAATCAAAACGATTATCGCCGGCCTGCATGAATTTAATCCAATGATGGGTCACCGCGGCTGCCGCTTAGCTGTAACTTATCCGGAGATCGCAAAAATGCAGACCCGTGCGGTCATTCGCGCCGCGCTGAATACCAAAAAGCGTCATCCCGACTGGGAAATCATACCGGAAATTATGATTCCGCTGGTCGGCGAAGTCAAAGAACTTAAATTTGTCAAAGATGTTGTAACTTCAGTTGCAGATGAGGAAATCAAGGCTGTAAATTCCGATATGCATTACAAAGTCGGTACAATGATCGAGATTCCACGTGCGGCGCTGACAGCGGACGAAATCGCAAAAGAGGCCGAATTCTTCAGCTTTGGCACAAACGACCTCACCCAGATGACATTCGGCTTTAGCCGCGACGACGCCGGTAAATTCTTGGATGCATACTACGACCGTAAAATCTATGAAAACGATCCGTTTGCAAAACTGGATCAAACCGGTGTAGGCAAGCTTGTCAAAATGGCATGCGAACTTGGCCGCAAAACGCGTCCGGATATCAAGCTCGGCATCTGCGGCGAACACGGCGGCGATCCGTCCACCGTTGAATTCTGTCACAACACCGGGCTGACATACGTTTCCTGCTCGCCTTTCCGTGTACCGATCGCAAGACTCTCTGCGGCACAGGCTGCCATTAAACAAAAATAACCCATCACTCGGTCAGAGAAAAACGGAATAAACTATATTGTACGGTGAGAATGCTCGTCATTCTCACCGTATTTTATCTGCAACAAAGCATGCAAACTCCCAAAAAAGTTTGCACGCCATTGCTATTTTTACTATTCACATGCATTATACAATGTAAATGTTTGCGTATCTGAAGCGACATATCGCTTCGTAATCATATCCAATATACACCCACAACGTTGCAACAATAGCATAAAAGTATTATCAGTCTGCTCACTAACATCTGCAAAAACAAAAACCGAGCAAAAATCCTTTCATCTTAGCGGCTGGCGCGTCGCAAGCTAAACCCATATAAACAATTGTAAGCCCCTGTTCAATGAAAATTAAACAGGGGCTTACGTGTCTTTGCTTCAATCACATATCACAGCTCATCGAGCGTACCGAACCTATATCCCATTTCCTTCCAATCATCTATAAGTTTCGACAAAATATCAGCGTTGGTTTTTGAAGTAGGATGCAGAAGAATTATTTCTCCGTTATGCGTACCGCTTTGAATCTTTTCGATTGCTTTTTCAGGCGCCATCTGACTGTTGTTATCCCAATCCGCATAGGCAAAGCTCCACAGAACCGTCTTATAGCCCAGTTCTTCCAAAAGCTTCAAGTTTTCTTCAGAAAAGCGTCCCTCGGGCGGACGATAATATTTCGCCATTTGTCCCCCGATCTTTTCTTCATACAATCGTTCCAGTCCAAACAATTCTTTTTCAAATACAGTTCGATCCATCACTTGCGACATATTTTTGTGATTTACCGTATGATTACAAACAAGATGTCCCTCGTCTGCCATTCTTTTGACAAGATCCGTGTTTGCCTCGATTAAATGCCCCAGTACAAAAAAAGCGCCTTTTACATTTTTTTCTTTCATTACATCGAGAATACGTTCAATGTTTCCGTTTTCATAACCGGCGTCGAACGTAAGATAGATCACTTTTTCCGCACAGTCGTCACCATGTTGCTTGTCTACATAATAGCAGGAATACTTGTTGATAAATTCCAGCTGCTGATCCAACTGCGGCTGCTTATGCTCGCTGTTTTTTTTGAAATACCAACTGATCTCAGTCGCCGCAAAGCAAGTAAGCATTCCAGCGTTTAAAAGGCAGAATACGAGCAAAAAAACCGAAAAATGTTTCAAATATTTATTCATTTTTCCCATATGACCGGCCACGATATTATTTTGCCCGATCCTACGCGAAAAAAACGCTTAATTTCTGTCAGTGCAGAAAAGGGCTGCCTAAAGCAAAAAAGAAATCAACTTGGCAGTCGATTTCTTTTTTAAATCACTGATTATTCGATGTATTGTAAATCAAATACGTACCATCCACCCGCCGAAGATAAAACGTCATATCCATATAATCTCTGTAATCGTTCAACCCCCTATACTTCAAAACGTGTGTCAGTGTAACCCGGCAGGAAAAAACATCTTCGCTATACGCGTAAAATTCTGATGCGGAAACATCCTCGAACGTGTAGCTGTTATGATCGATCACCCAACCGGTTTCCGCCGTTCGAATATTTGTATATAGAGCGGACTCCGGATCAAAATATTTT
Organism: uncultured Eubacteriales bacterium; assembly: GCA_958352145.1. Classification (GTDB taxonomy): domain Bacteria; phylum Bacillota; class Clostridia; order Oscillospirales; family CAG-272; genus UMGS902. The sequence goes on along the minus strand of CATWNM010000025.1, from coordinate 13,201 downwards.
TTGATCTGCGCAAAACTTGTGTCGTTTTGCATATAAGCCGCATATGCTTTCGCCGCAGCCATCACATACTCGCTGTATTCAGCCGCAAGCACATCGTCATAAATGAGACCGGATATATAAACATCCTCTTTTTCTTCAAAAGCAAGCGGCGCTTCCCTTCCTGCGGTATCTTTTACGGAAAGCTGCGGTTCGCCGCAAAGACGTTCAAATGTGTATGTCGTGTAAATAACCCCATCCGTGCCGTCCGGCATAAATTCCTGAGAAGCCGTTTCAATGCGATCGCCGTTGCAATAATCCTTCGTGGCCGTATTCCCGTTTATACAGACTTTATACTGCGCGGGAACACGAACCGAACAACCGGTAAGCAGCGCATCGTCTAGCCTTAAATCGGAGAGCGTATACAGATCAAAGCCATGCTTGGTCTTCTCACCGGTTTTAACAATTGAAAAAGAAGCAAAACGGGTATCCCCCAAGCGAACGGTATATTGTATATGATCGTCCAAGCCGGTCGAAACGCTCTGCATCGTAAAGTCTTTGCCCGAAGTCAACTCTTCAAAATACGCCGCAGCGCGCGTTTGAGTCTCAAATTCTGAAATCTGATCTTCAAACATCTGCGCAAAAGTCGAACCGTCGCCAAAAAGAAAGTTACTTTGAAAAAAGTCTTCGGCGACATATTTATATTGTGAATCCTCATATTCCTCCAGCAAGTCCCGCAAAAAGAATTTGCCCACTTCCACAAAGATGAAAAAAAGCACCGTAATGGCAAGCAGAATAATCCAAAATAAGGATATTTTTTTTGTCTTCATTTATTATTCCCCAGAAACCATGAAAAATGTAGGAATTTTTCTCGGCGTAGTAAAAGCTTTATATTTATTCACTAATCCCTGTTTTTGATACTGATCCAGCTTATCTATATCAAAGCTATACTTTTCAAAATAATTTTCATAATACATCATCGTAGAAGAGCCGCCGTCCAGCATAGCCGCCGTTACAGCTCCATAATTCACCATAATATCAATAACGTCATTATGCGTAGCGCCGAGACTACTGGCACTGCGGCCGTCTGTCGCTAAAAAAATGATCGTACCGTCCGCACGCTGGCCGATTGCGGTTCGCTGCGCCGTCCCGGTGTTTTTATCCGCATAATACAGTGCAACTTCCCCGCCGTCATTCGTAATCAAGACGTTTCCGGTTTGAAAACAAACGCCGTCCCGAATTCCGAGTTTTTCCGCTTCGGACGGCGTCATGCCCTCGGAAACCACAAGGCGATTCTCTGTATCCAAGCCAATAAAAGTCCGTTTGTTATGCCCATCGTTCCAAACCAGCTTCCCCTCAGAAAAAGTCAATCCAATCGGATTATCCCCAGTTCCTACACCGCCGGCATCATGAAATTCGCCGCCATTAATCGCAGCAACTGCGTTATATTTTTTTGCCGCGTCAAAAATTTTTGCGCCCTGTTTCCCGCTCTTAAAATCGCTGGATATTCCAACAAACACGCGGGACGGATCCTGAATCAACAGCACATAAGCCTTATACGTGCTGCCGCTGACCGTTTCAAAAAGCATGCCATCAATTGCATTTTCCCATTCGTCAACCGTTTTATCGGCATCCGCCGGCGTCACATAATCATCTATCGGAACCGTATCTTTACTGACAATTTTACTGTCCGCCACAATTTTTTCAACGGTTGCCTGATCCAAAAATAATCCCGGCACCCATTTCGTCGCACTGGCCTGCATAGCCGACAAGACCAACAGATCTCGCACGGTCGAACTCGGTCCGTGCGCTACAACCGCTACGGCGGAGAACAGCGCATAAAGAACCAACACAATTGCAAGTCCGATACATAAAAATATGCGTCCGACTGCGCATCCAGCCGTCATTTTTTTCTTATATGTCCGTGCCTTTTGCACGTTCCTATTTTTCGTCATTTGCTTTTCTCCTCCCAAAAACCCATGCCTGCTGAAGACGAAAACTAATCACAAACAAAACAAAATCCACAGCGATACCAATCAATGTAATAAGCATCGGAGACCCGATGGACAAAATATCTTTGAACAGCGCCGTTGCGCCTGCAGAAACCAGCAAAATCGGTATTGCAAGCGCGTAATATCTAAGGATAGTTTTCGAAACTTGCTCTTTCGAACGGAACACCTTTTCCCGATTTAAGAGAAAATTTGCAAAAGAAGACAAAATGCGCGCAATACCTTTGGCGGCAGCAATGACCGCAGCCCCTGTGACCTCGTCTTCCAAATCTACACAAAAGGCGCGCGAAAAAAGTTCGAGAAACGCATAAAACAATACAATATCCAAAACAAAGGACGCAAAGGAACTCGCCACAAATTTTAAAATGAGCGAATAAATTTTAACGGAATCCACAAAAGGTCGAAAATGCGAGGTTTTGTTTTCTTCAATATATACTGTCCGAATCGGAATCTCACGATAGGAGATTCCGCGGGCCTGCATTTCCAAAAGCATATTTGTTTCGTATTCAAAGCGCTCGCCGTCGACCTCCAGCATAGTCGGATACAAATAAGCGGGAAAAGCGCGCAAACCCGTCTGCGTGTCCGAAATCTTCAGTCCGCAAAATATTTTAAAAACAAAAGAAGTAATTCTGTTTCCATACCGGCTGCGCCTGGGCACATGGGGGAGCGAAAAATCCCGGCAGCCTAAAATAACGGAGTCTTTAGACTGCGCCATAGCTTGCACGCAGTTCAAAACATCTGTCGCGTCGTGCTGTCCGTCACCATCCACTGTAACCGCGCCAAAGGAATCTTTCCGATTTTCCATAATATAGCGAAAAGCGGTTTTCAGCGCCGCTCCTTTGCCTCGATTGACTTCATGCGTCAGCAATGTAATCTTAGCATCCGGCAAAGGGAAATTTTGCAGACATTCCGAGCGGCTTCCGTCATTGACAAGGATAAGATCTGAAAAACCTGCTTCAAGCAAAGCATTCACTGTACGTTTCAATTTTTCATCCGGATCCAGAGACGGAATAATGACAGAAATTCTGCTGAGTATATCCGTTTGCATACATTCTCCTATTTCTGACCGCCTAAAATTTTCAGCGTATCGTAAAGATCATTGACGCCATATAATTTCTTATCGGTTTTAACAGCCGATTTTTTTTCATTTTTCTTTGGATAGACAATTTGTCCAAATCCCAGACGCGCTGCTTCGCGCACACGATAATCAAAATGCGCAACTGCCCGGCACTCTCCGGATAAGCCGATTTCGCCGAACGCAATCAAATCATCTGGCAGAATTTGATCCGTAATGCCCGAAATCAGAGCAAACGCAATGGCCAGATCCGCTGAAGGTTCATCCAGCCGAAGTCCACCTGTAACATTGAGATAAACATCGTTTTGATAAAACTTCAAACCCAAACGCTTCTCCAAAACCGCGATGATCAGACACATACGATTATAATCCACGCCGCCCGCAGTACGCCTTGGAACGGCAAACGGCGTCTGCGTAACCAGTGCCTGAACCTCCGCAATGATCGGACGCGTTCCCTCCATCACACAGACGGCGCAATTGCCGGACACATTTTTCGGACGACCTAAAAGCAAAGATTCCGATGGATTTTCTACCTGCTCCAGCCCGTTATCCGTCATTTCAAACACACCGATTTCATTTGTAGATCCAAAACGATTTTTAATCGCACGGATAATCCTGTAAGCCTGCCGCCGCTCTCCCTCGAAATACAGAACAGCGTCCACCATATGCTCCAGCACCTTCGGGCCCGAAATTCCGCCTTCTTTATTTACGTGCCCCACCAAAATTACAGATAAACCTTCATTTTTTGCCTTATTTATACAGGCAAGCGTTCCCTCTTTCACTTGTGTGATACTGCCGGGCGCACTGGTATATCTGTCGCTGTATACGGTCTGCACCGAATCCACAACAAGCACATCCGGATGCAGTTCATCACAGCGTTTCAGAATCTCATCTATATTGGTCTCAGTCAAAAGATACAGTTTGTCTGACTGTACACCGAGCCGCTTTGCGCGCAGCTTAAGCTGACCGCAGGATTCCTCGCCCGAAACATACAAAACACGCCGCTGCCGCCCTAAAACATTGCAGATCTGCATCAAAAGCGTTGATTTTCCAATTCCCGGTTCGCCGCTGATCAACACGACCGAACCGTGTACAAGCCCGCCGCCGAGCACGCGATCCAGTTCTTCATAGCCCGTTGCATAGCGCATATATTCCGGCATCTCATATTCATCCAGCAAAACTGGACGGTTCCCTGCTCCCGATGCAGCACTCCGCAAAGAAGCGACCGGTTCGATCGCAGTCTCTTCCAACGTATTCCACGCGCCGCAAGAAGAACATCTGCCCATCCATTTTAAACTGCGGTGCCCGCATTCAGAACAGATATAAACACTTTTTGTCGGTTTCATTATTTTCTCCGTTTAGATTTTTGAGAGCCGCGCATAAGTAGCCATCAGCTTTTTTGTACCCGTCTGCTCAAATGCAACCTCATAAAGCATATCGGCGCCCATCTGTGTGACCGACAAAATCATACCCCGGCCAAAGATCGGATGCGAGACCTGATCTCCGGCAGAAAAATGCTCTACAGCAAAAGACGACGCCTTATGCATGCCGCCATATTTTGCGGCATACTGGTTCGCCGCGCCATATCCACCCGAAGCGCTCCGATTTTTATTGAGTATATCCTTTGATTTTTCGGAACCATCCACCGTGACTTTCAATGTATCAGGAATTTCTGCTAAAAATCGGGATTCCCTATTGCACTGCGTCTTACCATAAACAAAACGTTCGCAAGCGCGCAAAAAATATAATTCCTTTTTAGCGCGCGTAATGGCCACATACATCAAACGGCGTTCTTCTTCCAAATCGGCAGTGCTTTCCATCGACTGCATGCCGGGAAACATGCCTTCTTCCATACCCGGCACAAATACAACTGGAAATTCCAACCCTTTCGCCGAATGAATCGTCATCATAACCACAGCGTCGGCATTTTCATCATACTTGTCCACATCGGCCACCAAAGAAATTTCCTCGAGGAACCCAACAAGCGTGGGCTCATCTGTACGCGTTTCATAATCAGCGGCCATGGAGATCAATTCTTCCAGATTTTCCAACCGCTCTTCGCCTTCGTCGCCCTCATCGATCAGCATCTGCCTGTATCCGGTGCAATCAATCACCCGCTCTACAAACTCCGATACCCGCAGCATACCTGAAAGAACGCTCAAGTCGCGAATCATGTTGCAAAAATCTGCAAATTTTGACGCACTTCTTGAAATGGCCACATATTGGGAAGCGTTTTTAATCACCTCATATACGGAAATGCCCTGTTCTCCGGCAATGGCCTCCGCCGCATCCATCGTCGCCGGCCCAATCTTTCGTCTAGGCACATTGACAATTCTTTTTAAACGCTGCGTATCGTTTGGATTTACAATCAAGCAAAGATACGATAAAATGTCTTTGACTTCACGCCGATCATAAAAACGCATGCCGCTGAGAATACGATACGGAATGCCGCTTTTGGCAAAGGCCGCCTCCAACACGCCGGACTGCGCATTCATACGATACAAAACTGCAAAATCGCTGTATTTGCGTCCGACGGCGGCAAGAGAAACGATTTTATTAATAATCAATCGCGCTTCGTCATTTTGGTTGCCGGCAACAAAAACCGTCACTTTATGCCCTTCCGAGCCGTCGGTCCAGAGCGTCTTGCCTCTGCGTCCAAAATTCTGACGGATGACCGCGTTTGCGGCGTTCAAAATACACTGGGTTGACCGATAATTTTGTTCCAGTTTAATAATTTTTGCTTCCGGATACGTACGATCAAAATTCAAAATATTTTCGATCGTCGCCCCGCGGAACTTATAAATGCTCTGGTCATCATCTCCAACAACCATAATATTTCGATGCTTACCAGCCAAAAGTTCCGTCAAACGGAATTGCGCATGATTCGTATCCTGATACTCGTCCACACATATATATTTAAATTTTGACTGGTAAAATGCCAGTATATCCGGATTTTCTTCAAATAAACGCACGGTCAGCATAATAATATCGTCAAAATCCAGTGCGTTGGCTTCCATCAATTTTCGCTGGTACAGCCGATAGACCTTGGCCGCAATAGAACCCAAATAATCCGTCTCACACTCGGAAAGCAGCATATCCGGTGTCATTAATCTGTCCTTCGCCCGGCTGATCAAATTCAAAATATTTTTAGGGGGAAATTTTTTTTCGTCTAAATTCAAAAGCTTCAGGCATTCGGAGATCAACGTCTTTTGATCCCCTGTATCATAAATGGAAAATCCCGGTTTATACCCCAAAAACGCGATATGGCTCCGCAAAATACGCATACAGACAGAATGAAAAGTTCCAGCCCAGATACCGTCGGCCGCCAACGGATCGCCAAACGCCGCAATTAGCCGCTCTTTAATTTCTTTTGCCGCCTTGTTGGTAAACGTAATAGCCAATACCGCCCACGGCGGACAGAAATCTTCGGAAAAACGAAGCAAAAATTCCCCAAGCGCATCATGATCCAGCTTCTTTGCCTGCTCGCACGCCTTGAGAAGGGGCTCCGTCAGGTCTTCGGGCGCAGTATTACAAGTATATGCGTTTCCATATTTCAAAATATGTACAATCCGGCGAACAAGCACGGTTGTTTTTCCGCTTCCCGCTCCAGCCAATACCAGCAAAGGGCCCTGTACAGTGCAAACAGCATTTCGCTGCATTTCATTGAGATCTGCGTAATACAAATCAAAAAGTTCACGCTTAACATGCAGATATTTTTCTTGCAATGCCGTCAATTTTAAAAATCCGCCGGTCGTTCGACCGTCCTTTCGCTTATTTGATCTGAACTTTTATTTGTAAAATCAATTATACTATATTTTCAGACATTTAGCAACCATAAAATCATTTTATATATTCCGTTTAGATGAAATACGCGCATATACACAAGCATACGCGCGCATCTTCCTTGGGCCAATCGTCATTCCGCCGCGATTGCATCATAAATCGCATCCTCCAAATGCAGCGGATCCAATTTCAGTCGATTACACAGTAAAACAAACGTCCGCGCTTTTTCTTCCTCCAGAAAAACCTCCGCTATGTATCGGATACAGACGGTTCCATTCATTACCATAATAGCAAAAGCAACATATTCTCCAATCTCTTCATTGCGCCGTACTTCTTTAGTATAAGAATACTTCATAAAATCCTCCCCCAAAGCAATTGTACCAATAGTATACCTCAATTTTTGTGCAAATTCTGTCAAAATCTGGTACTTTCATCTTTTAGTATAAAAAGAGCCTGTAGAAAAAACATAGTTTTTTCTACAGGCTCTTACTGGCACAAGCCACCTCTTGCTTTATTTATGATTTTTTAGATTTTTTCTTGGAAACGACGACGATGACCACCACGATAGCCGCCACAACACACACAACCGCAATAATTATACCGATCGGCGCGCCGTCTCCGTTATCGTTTGTATCAGCGGGCAAAGTTGTCGTATCAGGCGTCTTGGACGATACATCTGAAGCGGATGTATTCGGCTTCGTCGTAACGGGTTTCGATGTGTCTGGCGCAGACGTGTCCGGCGTAGAAGTCGACGGGGTTGTAACCGGTTCGGACGTGGTCGGCGCAGACGTAGCTTCAGCAGACGTCGTATCGGCAGGTGTCGTAACGACTACACTGCCACCTGAAATAACATCAAAATTTGCTGCAATCTCGTTATATTTTTCCTGTTTTTTTACTTCATCCGATGCATTCAGCACGGTTTGCCCGGTCACGGTAAAGGACTTGCCGGGCGTATACGAGCACACCCATTCAAAAACGCCGATCGTACCGGACTCCCATGTAAGCTCAAAGGAATTTTCTATCGTATCCTGCGTGCAGCCATAAAAATTTCGAACATTTGCATTTCCCGATAGTTCAACTTTGACATCGCCCACGATCACGCCGTCCGGATAAGCAGCGGAACCATGCAGTACAGAAACATCCGCATTTCCGCCGATTTTGATATGCGCGGTTCCCGTATAGGTACCAAGGATCTGCCGGGAAAAAGGCACGATATACAGCTTGCTACCGGAGAGCACGGTGATATTCGTATCCGCGTCGCTTTCAAGCGGAGGAAAATTTAACCCATTCTGATATCCGCCCAAAATAGCAAACGCTTTGGCAATCGAACCGCCTGTGAATTTGCTGTCATCGCCGCTCATCGTTACGCCTTCACCGATCGTCACCGGGTGATGCTGTCCTACCACTAACAAATTCGTGCTGAGCGCTTTAAAATCCATGTTTTCAAAGCGGGTATCGCCATAGCATACAAACCGGCATGCTTCAAATTGATAAGCGGCGCCCGCACTTCTGTAATCCACGCCGTCATACAGCGAAGTAAACGTTACACTTCCGGTATAGTCCAAGCCATAATCAAAAGTCAGTTCCTGTGTGAACGCACCGCAAACTACAATCGTGCAGTCTTTCGTAAGATCAAGCGCATCATAAGCCGCATTCAGCGTCCCGAGCGCCTGATCCGGAGACGAACCGTCTCCGGCGCTGCCATCTCGAAGGAAAACTACGTCAGCGCTGCCCGCCGCAAAAACATTCATCAGAGACAACGGAACAATAACAAGCGCCAAAGCAAAAAACATACCAAGCGCATATGTCAAGCTTTTTTTCATAATTCAATCTCACTTTCCAACAAAAATAATTATTTTGATTGGCCAATCAAAATTACCTTTTAAAGCCGCTTAGAGTTATGAGCAACCTGCCCGACGATATTTGTGATCGTTAGACATCCATTCTTTAACGTCAATATCATCCGGCCACTTTCTTAAGGAGCCACAAAACTGTGCGCAGAGAAATCGTATCCTGTCCATAGAAATATTCCGCTTTACTCTCGTCAAAACCGTTTACAACATATCCAAGCGCCAAAAGCGCATCCATAGCTGTAATTCGATTGTCGCCGTTAAAATCTCCGGCCACCAACCGGTTTACATGCACGCCGTCCGCTACATTTACCGTAACTTTACCGGTATGCTTATACGGATTATAGATAACACCCGTGACCGTTCCCGGCAACGCATAATCGCGAAGCAGCGTATCGGCGTTCCACAAGTCAATATTTGCTGTAACCGTACCGGCGAGATAATTCGTCCCGCTGACGCCTGTGTATTTATCCGCTGAAACAGACGCGCTGCCGCCAATATTTAAAATCATATTTCCGCTGTAGGTACCAAAGGGCGCCTGCGCGGCATACCGGCGGTTCCCGCCTATCACATAGATAAAACTGCCGCTGTTTAAGGTGATCACACAATCTTTATCACTAGAAGCACTTTCTTCCGTATCAAAATACGCTGTCGAAGCCGGATCGGCAAATTCGGTGGAAGCAAATACATTATAGCCGGCATAAAACTGCCATTCTTCCCCGGTTTTGCATGTATCGGTCAGTTCAATGTTGTTGTAGTAGCCTATGAGCGTCACGGTAGTATCTATCGTAAGATTATCAATCACAAGATCGCTGCCGGCCTTCATGTTCATTTCGCTCCCAACTTGGCCGATATGCCATACAGCATCGGTTCCCTCGCCGACAATAGTCAGTTTCTCACGATTGAGCGGCGTAAATACATGCGTATCAAATGTAAAGGTTTCAAGAATATGAATCGTCGCATTCGGCGCGCATTTTCCGAAAGCAACGGTCAGATAAGAAATCGGATTGTCTTTTGTTCCTGCGCCAAACGGCGTACCACTGTCTGAAAGATAAATGTCGGTCATTTCAAAATCCGGAACCGTACATATATCCGAATAAATCGCGTCATACAACGCCTTACCCATAATTTCGTAACCGCTCTTTGCCGGATGCAGATTGTCGTCGGACAAAAGCGTCCCCGCGGCGGCAGCGTCAAAAGTCAGCGCATAGAGATCAACAAAAACGTATTTGTCCGGCTCTATGGCAGCCAGTTCCTCCGCAATCTGTTTTTGCAGCGGACGAATGACGGAGACGCCGCGAATACTGTAAACCGATTCGGTTTTGCGCAGCAAAACCGACGTAACGAACACTTTTTTCGTATCAGGGAGATCGCCGAACGATTGAATAAACGCTTTATAATCGGTATAAAACTTGTTCATCGCTCCGACCGAGGCGCCGGCTGTGTTGCTGTCGTTTGTTCCCAGTGCAAAAACATAATAGTCCGCATCCGTTTCTTCAAACGCGAATCTATAAGCCAGCAAATCGGGATAATACCGGTTGGTAGAAGGCATGATACCGGATGCAGCTATGCCGTAGTTGGATACGATAACATCTTTGCCAGCATCCACCGCGTTTTTAAGGAACTGCGCCGGATAAGATTCGGTCATTCTGTTTACGCCCGATCCCTCCGTGATGCTGTCGCCTATGAAAGCGACGCGAATCGGATCCGTATAGCTCTGCGGCGCGCCGTTTACAGTGTCAAAGCGCGATATCACAAAATCGGAAGAACTCGGATATGTAATCGACGCCCGCTGGTTTTGTCCCGCATAAGCTTTCACCTGCGTCGCATCAAAAACAGTTCCCGGCGCAAACGAAGCGCCCGCGCCGACCATTACAGTATAATCACCTCGCATAAGCTGCGTATAGCCCGCGTCGACATAATACGCGCAAAGCGCGCCGCCGTTAAATACGCCGCCTGTGATATCCACGGTAATGTCGCCATCTATCGCATAATATTTTTTGTCAGAAGCGGTCAATGTCGATTTTTCGGCAGCAGCGCCGATCATAATGCCGCGCCTGCCCGAAATATAAACCGGCGTATTGAACGTGCCGCCGCTGACCGTCAGCGACGCATCGTCCGCCAAAATACTCTGTCCGGAAACGCTGAAAGCCTCAAATGTCTTGTTTGCTGCAAGCGCATCCGAATAGCTGCCCGCCAAGCCAAACGTGCCGCCGTTGATCGTTATAGAAACCGGCGCGGCAATTGAACCTATATACACGTCTGTGTTTGAACGCATATTACCGCCTCCAAAGCGCAGAAACACACCGTTATTGATCGTGATTGAATATGGAAGTTCCGTCGTGCATTCTTCAATGGAAGCGGCCTCGCCGGCATGGATACCGCCAAAAAAGCTAAGCGAAGCCGAATTGCCGCCGCTGCCAGTCACAGCGAACCGATCACCAAAAACTATGCTGTTGAATCCACCGAATATGTAACATGCAAAATTTCCCGAAACGTCCAGCGGAAGATCCAGCGTGATCACATTGTCATTTGCATTTTTCGCAAACTGCAAACGAGCTGATAAGCTGATATACCCACCGTCTATTGCTACGATCGACAAATCACTGCTCTGCTCCGGTATAGTCGTCTTTGCGCGAATACTCAGCTTGCCGCAGACAACGATTGAGCCGCCTTTTCCGTCCAGCGCGTCAACGGCAGCGCTTAGCGAGCCAAGCGGACTATCCGCGGACTGACCGGTGCCGCTCCCGCCATCCTGCACATAAATCATAGCGGCACCGTCCACCGCGCCGGTTTCAAAAGACAATAAAAACACGCAAACGCCCAAGGCTAAAAACAGACCGGCTATATATGCCATGCATTTTTTCAAATCCACCCCTCCTAATCAATCCAAAACTTTCTGCAAACTGAGTTGCATCCGTGGATTACCACCTGTCTGTTACCGTGACAATCTCCGCTGCGCTGATATACAAAGCGTTAGAACCGATATTAAGGCTGATCGTATTGACATCTTCGTTTAAAATAACCGGAATATATATGAAATCACAGCCATTGGTCATAACATCGCTGCCGGTTTTATAAAATGGCACGGACGCATATTCTTTTCCGTTCAGCAAAATAGATGCATCCACCGTCTTGCCGCAGGTATTGGAAAACGTCAGCTTCAAATACACTTCTCTATCCGCTTTTCCCTGCACCTCAAAGGCAATTTCCTTCGTATATTTGCCGTCCGACGCCTGAGACTTGATGCTGGCCGCGTCATCTCCGAGCGGTTTGTTTTCTTCTACGCGCACAATCGTGATATCATCCATGATGGCGTATTTATGTGAACTCGTGCCCGCCGGTACAAGCAATCCGACTTCCATACTTTCCGCAGTAGCCGTAAACAGAAAATCCCGCTTGGCAAACGCCTGCTGGTCATATACAGTCGCAAACGTATAATCAAAGGCGCCGGATGCTCTGGCAAACAGACGCGCAGTCGTTCTCGCAGCAGTGCTCACATAAGCCGTCATTCTATACGTACTGCCAACTTTTAGACCTGACAAGGTTTTGTAAACGCCGCTATCCGCGCTTTCATTGCCGTTTACCTTGACGGCATAATTCCCTGTGAAAGCAAAATCTCCAAGCAACGTCCCATCCCCGAATGAAGAATAACCGTCTAAATTCCCGTCTTCAAAATCCTCTACCAATACAGTGTCCGGAACCGCAAGCGCATTTTTCGGAATATAATAATTTCCGTCTGCAATCTTTCCGCCATTTTCCAGCAGAATACTTTCAAAGTTCTTTTGATACATCTCCACAATATCCGTCATTGGGATACGCTCGGGCAGCCCCGCGCAGTACATGTAATACATTTCCTTTGTCGCACGCGGAAGGTTAACCACAACGCCTTTGCCATCCTGCCAGACTTTCTCGTTTACCTCCGGAGGTAAATCTTTCATACCATTGATAATGCCGACGATGCCAAGCCCTACAGGCGTCGTACTGTCCCCTCCATGTCCGGCAAGGGATATAATTTTACAAGTTTCATAATAATCACCGTCGCCGTACAGCAAGCCAATCAGAATAAACGAACAGTTGATGCCAGTTTCACCCATAGTGCTGTCCTGATCGTAATGACTTCTAAAACAGTTTCTTTCCGCATTGACAACGGCGCGCCGCCAATCGTCCGGATACCTTTCTTTCAGCGCAAATACCTCGGCGATAATTTCACGCTGCCAGCACCCCTCCGGCAAAACTTTCTCCGCCTCCCGGATCAGCGTGGGGACATCATCTTCGAAATAAGCCATCGCATACATCGTCGCAAAAAATTTGAGCCAAATGACCGGGTCACAATCGCTTGTCACACGGCCGAACACTTCTGATAAATCAGCCGCCACATTCGGCATGCCTGCAGCGTCCATACCGAGCGTTTCATTACCGATATAGGGTTCCCCGTTCACGCCGTATTTGTTTCCAAATTCTGCGCTGCCGGAAAAGACCGGCAAATATCCCTTTTTGCTCATAAG
>CATWNM010000024.1 GCA_958352145.1 uncultured Eubacteriales bacterium | reverse complement strand
AACAAATCGTTTCCTAAAGAAGTGATAACTCCGTGTATAATTTTACGAAGCGGTAAAATGCGGAACGTCGGGGACGACGTTCCCTACAAGGGCGAATGTGGCTTTACATTTCGATAAAAGACGACTTCGGCGTAAGATTTGCGGAATGTTTGGCCATACGATGGAGGCAAATCATTTTCTTCGTAGGGAACGTCGAGGACGACGTTCCGTGCAAAAGCGAGTGTATTTTTACATTCCGATAAAAGGCAGCTTCGGCGCAGGATTTGCGAAATGTTTGGTCATATGATGGAAGCAAATCATTTTCTTCGTAGGGAACGTCGTCCCCGACGTTCCGTGCAAAAGCGAGTGTATTTTTACATTCCGATAAAAGGCAGCTTCGGCGTAGGATTTGCGGAATGTTTGGCCATACGATGAAGGCAAATTGTTTCCACCGTAGGAAACGTCGTCCCCGGCGTTCCGTGTACAAATTTACGAAGCGATGTGTTGCGGAACGCTGAGGACAGCGTTCCCTACAAGAGCAAGCGTATTTTTGCATTAGTGAGTGTGTTTTTACACTCCGATAAAAGGCCGCTTTGGCGCAGGATTTGCAAAACGCCGGGTGATGCGCCGGGAATCCCATAGGACCCGGTTTTTTCTTTTTATATTTTGTAAGCATATGATTCAACGTGTGCCGATAATTTTATTTATCACAGATGCATGCGCTTATCAATAAAATTTTGTAAATCTATGGAAATTATTTTTCCTGAATTTTGCGCCGGTGAAACCCGATTTTTGCTGCTGGGGCTGCATCTGCCGACTTCCGGTTTTCAAACGAAAATTTTAGGATCTTGTTTTTTCTCCTTTACAGCATCCGGCAGATATGGTAAAATAAAACAAAGTGCGGCGTCGGGGCGTTGGGGCTTCGCGCACGGCTTGCGAACTGTGGAACTGGGGAAGAAAAACGATGAACAGACGACCGGAAATGGACGCGTTGGCGGCGGCAAAAAAACGGCAGTATATCAGGCGGAAAAAGCGTGTGCGGATTTTGGTGACGCTTTTGCTCGTCCTTACCATTATTGCCGTCTGGACGCTGGTGATTGTGATCGGCGTGCGGCTGTTTGGCTCAGGCAAACCGTCGGAATCCGGAGAAACGACGCCGGTTTCGGTTTTGGAAACGACGCCCGCGCCGCCGGTCACTTCGGCGCCGCCGGTCGATGTGCAGACTGAAATCATCCGCCTGCCGAAAGCGGATTTGGCCAAAGGAGATTTGATTTTGGTCTCAACACTGCTTCAGCGCGCATATAGTTTTCCCGAGGGGGACGATGGTCTGATCGCGCTTTACGGCAACAAGAGCGCAAGCTATCGGATCTCCTCGACGGCGCTGCGGCTGAAAAAAACGGTGGTTGAGGCGCTCAACGAGATGTTCGACGCCTATTTTGCCGAAACCGGCAACCGGGATTATCAGATCACGCAGGCGTACCGCACCTACGACGATCAAAAATCCATCTATGATTCCTATCAGGAGACGTACGGCGCGGAGCAGGGGGCGCTGCTTGCCGCGCTGCCCGGCTACAGCGAGCATCATACCGGCTATGCTTTTGATATGAACGTATATACGGCGGCCGGTGTCAGCTATTCTCTGGCCGCTGCCGAACAGGCGGATCCGATTTACGGATGGATTTATGACAACGCTGCGAAATATGGGTTTGTGCTTCGTTATCCGGAAGCAAAGACGTCTGTAACGGGCATTACCGACGAGCCGTGGCATTTTCGGTATGTGGGCCGCGGTCATGCGGCCTACATGACCGAAAACGATCTGACGCTCGAGGAATATATCGCACTGCTTTATCAATACCCGGCCGATGGCAAGCATTTGACATTCAGTTATGACGGAATTCATTATGAAGTGTATTACGCCGGGGCAAACGGAGAGGAAACGGAGGTAGAGGTTCCGTCCGACGCCATGTATACGGTTTCCGGAAATAATTGGGACGGATTTATCGTCACGATTATTCGCTGAAATGCCCGACAGATATTGACAAGACGCACGATCCAGTGTATAATAAAGACAACTTTTTTGGAGGTAAATTCTATGTTTTGCAGAAAATGTGGGCAAATGCTCCCCGACGGTGCGAAATTTTGCACCAACTGCGGCGCGGATACCGGCGCAGACGGGACGCAGAATGCAGCAGACAACCAAAATCAGAATGCGCAAAATTCATCCGGCGGACAGAATCAGACCTATACCGGTACGGTCATGGGGTCAGGCGGATCGAACGGACCGATCAAAAACCGCAACATCGTAACATGCATCCTGCTCTCTATCGTAACCTGTGGAATTTATGGGCTGATTTGGCTTGCCGGCATGGCTGACGATTTGAATACGGCTTCCGGCGATACAAACGGCACTACCGGCATCACGGTAGTTCTCCTTTCGATCGTTACCTGCAGTATTTATCTGTTTTTCTGGATGTACAAAGCGGGTGGACAGGTCAATCGCGCCAAGGCGGCGCGCGGCATAGCGCAGGATTCCAATACCGGTATTCTGTATCTGATTCTTTCGATCTTTGGGCTGTCGATCGTTTCGTATTGCCTGATCCAGAACGAACTCAATCAGATGGCGCCTGCTGCATGAAATGATGCGTCAACAAATCTGCGATTCTCAGCGGACCCCGGCGGACGTGCCTCTTCGGCGCTTTCGCCGGGTCGCGTTTTTTTCACTTGCGCTGCTTGCGCTGGGACTTTTGTATGCGGCGGTTGTTCGTTGGCTTGGGGTTGGCATCCCCTGTGTGTTTTATACGGTTACCGGGCTGAAATGCCCTTCCTGCGGGGTGAGCCGGATGTTCTTGTCGATGCTGCGTCTAGATTTTGCCGCGGCCTTTCGCTACAACCCCGCTGTTTTCTGCATGCTGCCGCTCGGCGTGGTGGTTGCACTCCGCGAAGCCTATTTCTATGTGCGCCGCGGGCGGACCAAGCCCGATCGCTTTACGGTTGTGGTCATGATTTTTATGATCGCAGTTCTGCTTGTATATGGAATTTTGAGAAATATCGTTTAATCGGAATAAAAACGGAGGACAACAGCCGTTTTTGCAGTTGTTCTCCGTTTTTTGCCGTTTTTCGGACTTGACAGATTGCTTACCCGGGTGCTATAATTTTACTTAATTTTTATTGCTTATGTACAAGGAGTTGGTTTTTTCATGGACGCTGGCGCGGGTAGTAGTAACTTAAGCCTGCAAATTTTTTTCTACATACTGCTCATTTTCGGCGGCGCGTATTTTGCGAGCGCCGAAAGCGCATATGCCAGAGCGAACAAAATCAAACTTAAAAACGCCGCCGAGGACGGCAATAAAAAAGCCCGGCGCGCACTCGGCATCACCGCTGATTTCGAACGCGCGCTTACGACGATTCTGATCGGAAATAATATTATGCACCTGACCTGCTCCTCGCTTGCCACGGTGATCGTGGTCAGTTTGTGGGGAGAGGGGTATACGGCGTTTGCCACCGTTGTTACGACTTTGATTGTATTTTTATTCAGCGAAATGCTGCCCAAAAGCTATGCCAACGCGAACAGTGAAAAGGTCGCATTGGCTTTTTCGGGTTCGCTTTCCGCGCTGATGAAAATCCTGACGCCGGTGTCTTTTTTATTTGTAAAGATCAGCGATTTGTTTTCTAAGCTGTTTGGCGGCGGCGCGGATGAACGTCTGACTGAGGAAGAACTGGAAACCATCATTGATACGGTGGAGAAAAGCGGTTCTTTGGATGAAGAGCAGACCGATCTGCTTCAAAATGCGGTGGACTTCACCAAAACGCCGGTCAGGGACGTTATGACCATGCGCGAGGACATTGCCGGCGTCGATATCCGTCTGCCTGCGGAGGAAATTTTTGACATTGTAAAGAATACCGGGTTTTCCAGGCTGTTGGTTTACGATGGGGATCTGGATGCTGTGGTAGGCGTTTTGTCCGTGCGCGAATATCTGCGCGCGTGGCTGCGCCGCGGGCGGGTCAATCTCCGGCGGATTGTGATCGATCCGCATTTTGCCGCGCCGGACGAGGCGATCGACGATCTGTTTGCGGTCATGAGCCGCGGACGCCGGCAGTTCGCCGTGATACGGGAGGCGGAAAAAACCGTCGGCATTGCGACGATCGAGGATTTTCTGGAGGAGCTTGTTGGGGAGATCTGGGACGA
Organism: uncultured Eubacteriales bacterium; assembly: GCA_958352145.1. Taxonomy (GTDB): domain Bacteria; phylum Bacillota; class Clostridia; order Oscillospirales; family CAG-272; genus UMGS902. Next base: position 30,962 of record CATWNM010000024.1, on the reverse strand, counting down.
ATACGACGTATATGACAAAAGTTTTATCAAGCGTGGCGGAAATTATTTTGAAATCATGCCGGGCATGAAGCTGCGCGAGACGTTTTCCCGGATGGGATGTCCGCCGCCAGCCCCCGCTCTGCAAAAGAAGACGCTGGCCGCTTGGTTTGCAGATCATACGGAGGGAGAACCGCATGAGGGCGACGGATTTGTGTGGGGACGCCTTGCCGTGATGGCGGGCAGCGTCGAAGAGGGCAGGCTGAAAAGCGTGGTTATCCGGGTGTGCGCCACGGAGGCGGAAGCGAGAGAGGAGCTTGCCGGATGATTTGGAATTATGTGGCGATTGTGTTTTTGATCTGCTTTTCCGCGTTTTTTTCGGGAACCGAAATCGCGTATACGTCGGTCAACCGCGTCCGCCTGCACAAGCTGGCGGAAAACAGCCGGTTTGCCGCGCTGGCGGAGAAAATATCCGGGCGGTTTGACAGCGCGCTCACGGCGGTGCTTGTCGGCAATAACTTTGTCAATATCGCCGCCTCTTCTACGGCGACGGTCATTGCGCTGCATGTTGCGCAGGGAACTTCTTACGGCGTAGTGGTTGCTACAGTGATTATCACGATTTTGATCCTTATATTCGGCGAGATCGTTCCCAAAGTTATATGCAAGCAGAATGCGGAGGCCGCGGCTTGCATTACCGCGTATCCCTTAGCTTTCTTTATTGTGCTTTTTTCGCCCATTGCTTTCGTGGTCGGCCGTTTGCTGCATTTGTGTTCCAAAATTTGGGGATCGGCCGATACCACGGTGACCGAGGAGGAACTGGCTACGCTGATCGAAACGGCGGAGGAGGACGGCGGCATCGACGAGGAGAAAAGCGAGCTTCTTCAAAGCGCGCTTGAATTTTCGGATATTACGCTGGAGGAGATCATCACGCATCGGACAGATCTTGTGGCTTTGGACGCGGATGAGAGTTCGGCAGAGAATCTTCGGGTCGTCAACGCCTCCCGATACAGCCGTCTGCCAGTTTATCGCGACAGTATCGACAATATCATCGGGATCTTGAACATCAATCAGTTTTATAAACGGCTCGCGGCGGACCCGTCGGTGACGGTCACGGATGTGATGCTTGCGCCGATGGTTCTGCACAGCACGGTCAAGCTGCCCGCCGCGCTTGAGGAAATGCGCGGAAAGCAGACGCAGATGGTCGTTGTGCTCGACGAATACGGTGGAACGCTGGGCGTCGTGACGATGGAGGATATCCTTGAGCAGATCGTAGGCGATATCTGGGATGAAAGCGATGAGATTATCCTCGACATCGAGCAGATGGACGCTTGTACTTACCGCGTGCTTGGCGAGGCCAATATATACGATATGTTTGATGAAATGGATGTAGACGACCGGGATTTTGAGTCGGATTGCAACACTTTCGGCGGCTGGTGTGTCGAGATGCTTGGTCAAAATCCGGTCGCGGGCATGTCGTTTGATTATAAAAATCTGCATGTGGAAATTACGCGTGCGGCGGACGCGTGCGTTGAAGAAGCGCGCGTGTGCGTACTTTCTCAAAGTGACGATGAAACTGCCGGGGATTAAGGTTCGCAGCATGCTTTTTTCTGAGCGCGGCGGGCATGATGATTTTGTGGGGAATGCGCGCTTTCGGCACGAGATTTTTACCTAAAAGAATTGCCAAAACAAATACAAGCAAAAAAACAGAAAAAGAGACGGCCGTGCGCCGTCTTTTTTTTGTATCTGACAAAAAAATGTAAAAACAGTGTTTTTGATATTTTGTTGTTTAAAAAATTTTGAGAGCAAACATAAAAACAAGGATAAAAAATGTTGACGGCGCAGCAATTGTCATATATGATAGAACAAAACACGGTTGCAGAACGCATGATTGTCCTTTTTTCATTGTATATGCGCCGCATGGCTGCATATAAAAATAATTTTAAGGAGAAAGATCTATGCAAAAACACAGACTTTGGAACGCGGCAATTTTCACACTCGCCATTTTGTTGGCGCTCTGCTTTTTCAGCGTTTCCGCATTCGCGGAGACCGACGGCGGATTTTCACCCGGCAGTACGGATGTTTATTTTGTCAGTAACGCGGCGGGATCCGATACGAATGCGGGAACCAGTGCGTCCGCGCCGCTGAAAACGCTGGGGAAGGCGTACAGCCTGATGAGCAGCGGCGGTACGATTGTCATCTGTGGGGATGTGCAGGTGCTCAACGCTTTTACGCCGCGGGATGCGGGCGGAACCGTGGTGTATACCTCGAAATACGGCGGCAAGGATTACCGCTCGTCGGCAAAGATGATTGTCAGCGCCAATATGGCGTTTGCCTGCGATACATATTTTGAGAATATCAAGTTCAGCATCAAAACATCCGGTTTGATCTTCTCCGGACGGTGTCACAGCATCGGATTTGGAACCGGGATCACTGTAACAAACGATTCCGGAGATGCCGGTTTTATCTATCCGTCGGTCATCGGCGGCTATAATAATCCTGCGACGCTGACCGGCGCGAGCACGACGCGCAGCTATACGGTGCAGATCTGCAGCGGAACATGGGGATTTGTGTCGGGCGGTCACCATAGGACGAGCGGCACACAGCCGGTTGGAAACTTAAGCGGCAATGTGTCCGTGATCATCCGCGGAGGAACTTTCTACGGGCGGAATGCCGACAAGCATTATGTCAGCGCGACAGGCATGAATAACCATACGGGCCGTGTGTATATGGAGATCAGCGGGGGAACGTTCCACACGCCGGTCGTGCCGATCAAACGCATCGGAACCATCAGCGCTACGGCTGAGCGTTCGGTGAAAAAATACACGGCGAACGTTTTGGTCCGCATTACCGGCGGAACGTTCAACCACCGCTTCCGGCTGGCGCAGCAGACGGTCACGGAGAACGTGGGCGGCTACCAGATATACAGCGACGCGACCGTGGTGGTGACCGGCGGAACGTTCAATGCTGATTTTTGCGGGTATGGCGTGATCGGCAGCACGATTTTGAAGTATAAAGAGAGTGTGCTCGACAAAGAGAAAATCAAAGGGTTTCCGGTTTATCGGACGGGAACGCTCACCTTGTCTGCAAATCCGACGGAACTGACGCGCTTTACAAATCCGATCGGCGATAAAGCGGATCCGTATGTCGTCGAGAAAGACGACGTTTATTATTACTGTTTTTCTTCGAGTGAAAACGGCGTGCCGGCGATCAAAGTCGCCGCACACGGGTCGGTGCCGTTTGGTACGCTGAGTACGCAGACGCATACGGTATTTACCGCAAACGATACGACGATTGCCAACGCCAAAAAAGAGTATTGGGCGCCCGAACTACATTATTTTGATGCGGCGACGGTCGGCTCAAGCGCGGCGGGCTGGTATATTTATTTCGCCGCAGATGACGGAACCAACGCAAATCACCGGATGTATGTGCTTCGTTCCACCAATCCGAACGATCCGCTGAGCGATTTTACGATGGTCGGGCAGCTGACCGATTCCACCAACCGCTGGGCGATCGACGGCACGGTGCTGAAGTATGGCGGCAATCTGTATTTCGTGTGGTCCGGATGGCCGGGTTCGACCAACGGCGTGCAGAATTTGTACATTGCCCAGATGTCGAGCCCCACCCAGATCAGCAGCGCGCGGGTGCTGATATCTACGCCGGAGTATGATTGGGAAAAGCAGGGCACGCCGGACGTCAACGAAGGGCCTCAGGTTTTGCAATACGGTGGCAGTACGCATATCGTCTATTCGGCGAGCGGAAGCTGGACGCAGTATTATTGCTATGGCATCCTGACGCTGACCGGCAGCAATCCGCTTTCCGCATCCAGCTGGACGAAAAGCACAACGCCGGTCTTCCAGTCGGGCAATTCCATGTACGGCCCAGGTCACGGCACGTTTGTCGAGGGAGAGAACGGCGAATGGTGGATGATTTACCACGCCAATCCGTCGCTGACGGTGCCGGAGGGGTCTTCCTGGTGGGCGGAGCGGAACGTATACACCAAAAAATTCACTTTTATCAATAAAACGATCAACGGCAAGACCTATAAATTCCCGAACTTTGGAACACCTGCGGGCGCGACAAGCATGCAGTACATGCAGGCGCGCACGGCCGACTATCACGCTGAGGGGAAACATATGTATTCGCCCGAGCTTTGCCTGATCAACGGCAGCGTGATCGAATATGCAAAAACATGCTATATTTGCGGGGAGAAAGTTGTAAACGACGCGGAAATCACGGAAATGCTTACGTTCACCGCCAGCGCCGCGTCCAAATCGGTCGCACTGAGTTGGAATAAGATAGACGGCGTGACCGGTTATAAAATTTACCGAAAAGCGCCTGGTGAAACTGCGTATACTTTGTATAAGACCATCACTGATCCCAATGCGACTGCCTACACGGATACAGGTCTCACAAGCGGCGAGACCTATGGATATTTGATGCGCGCTTTTTACGTGGATAACGCCAGCGTCTCTCATTTCAGTACGACGTCCGGCGGTAAACTGGTTACGGTAAAATAAACGTATTTGAGGCTGACAGCGTTTGCGTTGATAAAAAGCCGGGGGCCTGGAACGGGAACTTCCGGCTTGATCCTGTACAAAAACAAAAGGTAGTTTGTTCTGTAGCACATGCGAGACGGATATATGTCCGCCTCGCATGTGCTTTTTATTCTAGTTTTTGTTCCATGCACTTTGCCTCGTTGTGGAAAGAAAAATTTTCCGGCGTATATTGAATTTATTTTTGGTTTGTGGTAAACTATACAATATGTGTCACGGAATTTGGCTGCGCTGCTTTGTATTGCAAGCCGTTTCCGGCGCGGCTGCGGAGGAACATTTTGGAGGACGCGGAATGATCTATGCAATTTCAGATCTGCATGGCGACTATGAAAAATATGCCGCTATGCTGAAAAAAATCCAGTTTTCGGAAGCGGACACGCTGTATGTGCTCGGCGATGTGATCGACATGGGCGCAGACGGACTGCGGATTTTGATGGATATGTCCGCAAGACCCAACGTTTTTCCGATTATCGGAGAGCATGAGTTTCGCGCGCTTCCGCTTTTGCGGCACCTCAAAGGCAGCCTCAGTGAAAAAACGGCGGCAAACTTTGACGCGGATACGATGCGCGCGTTTGCCGAATGGGGAAAGCAGGGCGGTCAGGAGACCGTTCGCGCGTTCCGTGCAATGCCGAAAGATGACCGCGCGTGGATTTTGGAATATCTCGAAGAATTTGTTCCGTACGAAGAGGTCACGGCCGGCGGGCGGGAATTTGTGCTTGTGCACGCAGGACTGGAGAACTTTTCGGCGGAGCGCCCGCTTGATGATTACCGTTTAGAGGAAATGTTGTACACCGCGCCTGATTATGGTCGGGTCTACTTTAAAGATAGAGTGCTTGTGACAGGACACCGTCCGACCGCCGAGATCCATCCTGATTATAAGGGCAGAATATTTTCGCTGAATAACCATTTGGCAATCGACTGCGGCGCGGCGTATGGCCTGCCCCTCGGCTGCGTTCGTCTGGACGATCTTGCGGAATTTTACGTAGCGTAACCCCTTGCGCATAGAAATGCGCTTTGTTTATTGATTCATCATCAAAAGCGCCTGCCGCTGTGTTTGCGGCAGGCGCTTTTGATATGGATTTATTTTGTCATATCCGGAGTTCCCACAATATGCCGGAGCATGCGCAGCACGTCTTCCAGATTTGCTTTGTCGGCCGGTCCGCGTTTCAGCAGGAGCAGTACGTCGAGCAGACTGATGATGCCGTCGCCGTTTATGTCCATGCCGCTCGTGTCGGTCGGGTCTTCCGTCTGCGGCGGAAGCGTGTTTTGGAAGTGTTCGTTGGTTTGCGCAAAAATCCAGTCGATCAAGCCTTCTGTCGCTGCGGCTTCTTTCCAGATATTGTGTGTGCCGCCGGCGATTTCGGTATAGATGATTTTTTCACCGCCCGCCGCCTGAATCGCCTCGACAAGTTTTCTTGTGCCTTCGACCGAAAGCGTCGTGTCTGCGTCTCCGTGGAACGTCCAGATCGGCACTTGCGTGTAACGGGACGCAATCGCAGCGGCGGCGCCGGTATCGCCCGTGCCCGCAAGCGGAACTGCGGCTGCAAAGACTTCCGGATACCAGGCGGTCATGCTCCATGCGGCGCCTCCGCCATTGGACGAACCGGTCACATAAATGCGCGAGGTGTCGGCTCTGTATGTTGTGATAAAGTAGTTCAGCAGTTCAATAGCGGCGTCCAGATACTGGCTGTTCTGCCGCGCGCCTGCCGCTAATTCTCCTGCAAAGCCGGTTCCGCCCGGATAATTCGTGACCCATTGCGATGCGGACGGGCACTGCGGCGCAATCATAATACAGTCGTATTTTGAGTTTAGAACCGCTGTGTTGAGTGCCGCACCGTTGGTGGTCAGCTGCGTTGCGTTATCTGAACCGCGCGAGCCGTTCCCGTGCATGTACAGGAATACGGGATAGGTTTTGCCGGAGGTTTCATAGTCTTCGGGCAAATAATAGCGGTAGGGGATGGTCGCGCCGTTCGACGCAGTGAAAGAGCCGGTTTCAAAGACGGCTTCCGGCTTCAGATTCGAGGTCGTTCCGGATTGAGTGATGATCGTATCAAAGTCCGCCAGTTTGCTTTGGAGCACGGAGGCGTCGGCGAACGCCGAGAGGTCGATGCTCGAAGTACCGTCGCTGACTGTGCCGTCTGCGCCGGTCAATTTTGAAAAATCGCCGCCGGTGATGGTAATGGTGAGATCGCCGGTTAAATTGCAGGCGGTGCCGCTGGTCGCCATCCACAACCCGGAAAATTCGCCGCCCTCGATCCGTAGATCGACGTCTCCGCCTTTTCCGGCATTGGCGGAACCAAGATAAAGATTATAGAGTTGTCCGCCGTATATATGGATATGGGCCATGCCGGTATACTGCGTGGACACTTGCCGGGAGAACGCGGCGATGATAAATTTTCCGCTCCGGATGGTAATATGCGTGTCGAGGTCATCGGTAACGGTATTGGCTTTATCCCCCCCGGACTGTACGCCGCCGAGAATGCTCACGCCTCTGGCAATCACGGAAAAATCACCGAAATCTTCGCAGTGTATCCCTTCGCCCATTGTAATGGGATTAAACTGCGCGACAAACAGCAGAAAATTGTTTCCGGTCTGACCGCTACCGCGGAATGTAATATGTTCAAACGTCGTAGGGCCGTTTAAAAAGTAACGGTAATTGGTTACTTTGAGACCGTGGTCGTCCGTTTGGCGGTAGGATACGCCGCCGTGTTCCTGCGTAACCGTAACCGCTCCGGTATGCGCAGGCTCGGTGAAGTGGGCGGTCAGCGTCAGTTTTTCCATAATGACGATTGTTCCGCCGGCGTCTCCAAGTGCGGTGTAAGCGGCGCTCAGAGACCCAAGAGGCGCTTCGGGCGTCGCGCCGTTTCCGGTGCCGCCGTCTGTTACATAGACGACCGCAGCTGCGTCTTCGGCGGCTGCAGGCAGTAAAAACAGCACGGCAAGCAAAATCATTGCGCTAAGAAGCAGCTTGCGGGAAAAATGCTTTGTTCTCATATGACCACTCCTTGATATATAAATTCTTACCTATAATTATACCATTTTCCAATGGATAAGTGCGTATAAATTTTTTTAAAAATTAGTAAAAATGTTGCACTTTTGCAAAAATAAATCCATTCACTTGGGAAATGCGCGCGGTTAACGAAAAGATTGCTGTTTTACAACGCAGTCCGACCACTTTTATAAATTCATGATTTTTGACTATTATTTGTATATCAATTGGCTTGTATCCGACGCAGTGCCGTGCTATATTCACAAGTAGATAGGTGCGAAAGCTGTTTGAGTTGACAATTTGCTGCTTTTTTGCAGGCAAATTCTGCGGCGGCGCTTGGCTTTTTGTTCCATGAAAAGAAAAACAGAATTTTTGACGAAAATTCGACGGTGCTGCCATTTTCGGCATTGGGAAAGCGCGGATTGAAAACATGAATTTTTAGCAGCGGACGCACGAAAACTGAACGGAGGGATTCAAATGAAAAAAATCTTTGCATTTGCAGCTGTGCTGATTGCTGTCTGCATCTTGTGGATTTCAGCGGCCGCGGCCGAATCCGTTGAAATCAAAATGACGATCGGCGATAGCAGCGGCTATGTCAACGGCGTGGCCAAGGCGCTGGACGCTCCGCCGGTCATTCGCCAGAGCCGCACGATGCTGCCTGTCCGCTTTGTTGCGGAGAACCTCGGCGCGGCCGTTACTTGGGATGGCGCGACCAGCACGGCGACGATCACGAGCGGCACGGCCGAGATCAAGATCACGATCGGCGCTGCGACAGCGACGGTCAACGGCGAGGAAAAGCCGCTCGACGCGCCTGCGTTTATCGAAAATTCGAGAACCTACCTGCCGGTGCGCTTTGTGGCCGAGGCGCTTGGCGCGACCGTAGATTGGAACGGTGCATCCAGCACGGCGACTATTACTAAGACCGGTGACGACGGCGTGTATTTTTCCACGGATTTTTCCGACGCTTCGATTTTGGATGAATTTACGGCTTACCGCGGGAACTGGTCGGTTCGGGACGGACGGCTGTATTTTGATTCCATGATCGATCCCGAAACCGCCGACCAAGCCGCCTTTCTTCTGTTCAATCGCCCGAGCGCGGCCTACCTGACCGATTATATGGTCGATGTGGATATGTATAATATTCAAACGCAGGGCGGCGTGATTATCCGAAGCGACTATGCGCAGGCGACTGATGCAAATTCCAATGCGCATTACGGCTATGTCGGATTTATCGGTTTTACCGGAAAAATCGGCGCCATTGGCTACGGAAGCGCCGGCGGAGGCTGGGGCGGCAATTTGATCGTATCCGAGGATTCCTTTGCGCCGGGGTATGATCTACATCTAAACATGAGGGTTGAGGGCAATACGATCACCTGTACGTACAGCGACCTTGCGACCGGAAATGTTCTTTTGACCCTAACAACTGAAGATGCAACCTGGAGTTCGGGAACGTTTGGCTTCCGTCTCCACGGCGAACGGGACGGACTCAGTAATTTCGGTACGGTTTCGTTTGATAATTTGGTGGTTACGCAGTTAAACTGAAGATGGAGAAGAAAGCGGCGTACCGTACAAAAGACGCAGCGGAGCTGCGAAGCATGAAGGACGTTCTCGGCCTTACAATTTAATAAAATGGGCATACAGAGCGGCACGCATGTCGCTCTGTATGCCCATTTTTGCTTGTCAAGCGCCGCGAGAGCGAACCCAAGTTTGTTGACAAGCTCAAACGGGCGGAGAACAAAGATTCTCCGCCCGTTTTTTGAATACGTTAGTCTTTTGGAGGGGGCGGCGCGCCGTTATCTGGTTCCGATTGATCCAGTCTTGCGGCGGCCTCCTCTTTTGCCCTGCGGCGGCGCTCTGCTTCCTCGGCTTCGCGCAGGCGTTTGGCCTCCGCATTTTCAAGCTCGCTGCGGCGCGCCCGCTCGCTTTTCAGCGCTTCGATTTCTTCCATAGTGTGCTCGCCGTCCTGCATCGCGGCCTCAAACTGATCTTCTTCCATAACCTCGTTTTTAAACAGGAAGCCGGCGACGAAATGGAGCTTTTCCATATGATCTTTGAGAATTTGTTCCACTTTGTCATAGGCGCCCTTCACGATCCGCTGAATTTCTTCGTCGATGTCATAAGCGGTCTTATCCGAATAATTCTGCGAAGTCGCAAAGTCCCGTCCGAGGAATACGCTGTCATGACCGGTTCCGTACACGATCGGTCCGAGCTTATCGCTCATGCCGTAGCGCATCACCATGTTGCGCGCGATGGTAGACGCGCGTTCAATATCGTTCGACGCGCCGGTAGAGATGTCGCCCATAATCAGCGCTTCAGCACAGCGGCCGCCGAGCAGCGTGACAATCTGCGCTTCCATGTCGCCTTTTGAGCGGTAAGAACGGTCGTCGTTCGGCAAAGAAAGCGTATACCCGCCAGCCTGACCGCTGGGGATGATCGAGATCTGATGCACGCTTTCGTCGGGGCACATAATCTTGGTGGCAATAGCGTGCCCTGCTTCGTGATACGCGGTGAGCTTTTTCTCTTTATCGGAGATTTTCTTGGCTTTTTTCTGCGGACCCACGATGACTTTCAGCATTGCGTCTTCAATGTCGTTCATCCCGATGAGGTGCTTTTTGCGGCGCGCGGCCAGAAGCGCGGCTTCATTCAGCAGATTGGCAAGGTCTGCGCCGGTAAAGCCGACCGTCGTCTTTGCAATCGTCCGCAGATCCACATCGCTCTCGAAAGGCTTGTTTCTTGCGTGCACTTTGAGTATTTCCTCACGGCCGCGGATATCGGGATAGCCGACCGTAATCTGCCGGTCGAACCGGCCGGGACGCAGCAATGCGGGATCCAGAACATCCGCGCGGTTGGTGGCTGCAATCACGATGACGCCGGTGCCGCCGCCAAAGCCGTCCATTTCCACCAGAAGCTGATTGAGGGTTTGTTCGCGTTCGTCATGGCCGCCGCCAAGACCAGTGCCGCGCTGGCGGCCGACCGCGTCGATCTCATCGATGAAAACGATGCTGGCCGGATGGCGCTTTGCGGTTTCAAACAGATCGCGCACGCGCGAAGCGCCGACGCCCACATACATTTCTACAAAGTCGGAACCTGAGATCGAATAAAACGGCACGTTCGCCTCTCCGGCGACCGCCTTTGCGAGCAGCGTTTTGCCCGTACCGGGCGGGCCCATCAAAAGCACGCCGTGCGGGATTTTGGCGCCGAGTTTTTCAAATTCGGCAGGATGCTTCAGAAATTCTACGACCTCTTCAAGCTCTTCCTTTTCCTCGTCTGCGCCCGCTACGTCAGCAAAGGTGACGCGCTTTTTTTCGTCGCTCCCGACTTTGACGCGCGCACGGCCAAAGCCGTTCATTTTGCCGCTTTGACCGGTCATTTGCCGGCTCATATAGATCCAGAAGACGATAAAGATGACGATCATAACGAGGTAAGGCAGAAAGCTGACCCACCAGGGAAGCTGCGTTGGCGGCTCGTATTCGTACGTTTCGAGCGTACCCGCCTCTTTCTGCGCGCGGATCAGGTCTCCTGCGTCATGAATAAAAATCGACAGGTCGCGCAGGGTATAAGTGACCGTTTTCCCCTTTGCGTTTGGATCTGCGCTCTCAGGCCGCAGTTCAAGCGTCATTTTATTGCTTGCGTCTACAGTAAACGATTTGACGCTGCCGGATTCAAAATAATCCAAAATATCGCTGTAGGTTACGGTTTCTGTTTTCGGCGCGCCGAACATATTGGCGACGATGACGGTCACCGCGGCGATAAACAGGATGTAGACCAGAATGACTTTAAAATTGTTTTTCATGAAGTAACCAAGCCTTTCCGCACGGAAAATAGAAGTGCTGGGAGTAGTATACCCCGTGTGGGATAAATCATTTTGCGTAGATTTCAGGTTTGAGTACGCCTATATAGGGGAGCGCGCGGTATTTTTCGTCGTAATCGAGCCCGTAGCCGACCACAAATTCGTCCGGGACGATCTCGCCGCAGTAATCGGGCGTAAAGTCGATTTCCCGGCGGGAGGGTTTATCGAGCAGAGTACAGGTATGCACGCTTTTCGCCCCCTTCTGCTTCAGGTAGCCGCATAAGTAGGAGAGCGTCCGTCCGCTGTCGATAATGTCCTCGATTACAAGAATATCGCATTCTTCGATGTTCTTGCGCTGCCAGTCGAGTACGATTTTTACCGAGCCGCTCGATTTTGTACTGCTGCCGTAAGAGGAAACCTTCATCAGTTCGATCTCCGGATTGGTTTTCAGTTTTTTCATCAGATCGGCCATAAAAGGCAGCGACCCCTTGAGAATGCCGAGCAACACCAAATGCTCGCATTTTCCGCCGAAATCGCGGTCAATCTCGGAGGCGAGGCGCGTCGTCAGCGCGTCCAGCTGTTGTTCGCTGACGAGTACTTTCAAAATGTCTTTGTTCATGTGGATTTTGCCGGAAGCTTCTCCTTTATTCAGATTTGTCCAGATAGAAAACGTATAAAGCGTCTTTCTCGCCGTCCGGACAGAAAGCCGCGTCGGCGGTGGCAAGGCCGCGGATATATAAAAGCTGCTCGCCGTCGCAAAGGAAAAACAGACGTTCTTTTTCGGCGGCGGTAAGCTTTTTGTCGCAGATCATGCGTTTGACTTTGTGCCGCGTACCGAATGAAACAATCCGGTCGCCGGCAAGTCGGCTGCGCACGGTGAGCGGCCGCGCGGCGAATTCGGCGCGTATGCGCGTTCGATGCGCCTTTTCAAAGCCCGCAGGGTTCTGCGCTTTTGTGACCAGCAGCAAAACGCCGTTTTCCAAAAGGCGCGGTTGCCCGAGAATCACCGGATGTGAAAAAGCGGCTTTAGGCCGCTCCGGCGCTTCAAAGTGCAAAACACCGCGCGCGCAGACTGCGCGGGCGCCGGGCAGGCTCAGCGTAAAATTTTCAGAGCCGCCGGCGATTTTTTCGCATAGAGCGGCGATATGAACGGCGCTCAGTTCTGAAAATCCACTGTTATTATACAGCAGAAGCAAAACTCTTGAAAGCAGGGCTTGGTGAATGTTTTGTGCAGGTTTTGTGTTGAGGCTGCCGGCGTTTTCCAATTTATCATATACCTTTTTGGCCTCGCCGTCAAGGTAATCCGCATCTTTTTTAAAAAGCGCCGCCGCGCGCGCCATGTTGTCGGCGCATCCGGGGCAAACCGCTTCCAGTTCGGGCAGAACGCGCAGGCGCAGGCGGTTTCGGCTGTATGTGTCGGAAGCGTTTGTGCTGTCGGTTACAAAATCGATGCCGTTTTGACGGTTGTATTCTAAAATTTCCGTGCGGCTGACGCTGAGTAAAGGACGGACGACGGCTCCGCGCCGTTCCGGAATCGAACAAAGACCGTTTAACCCGGTCCCGCGCGCCAGATGAAAAAGCATGGTTTCGCATACGTCGCCCTGATTGTGCGCGGTCGCGATGCGGCAAAATTTTGGGTGCGCTCGGAGGATCTCCTCAAAAAATGTGTAGCGCAGTACACGTCCGGCCTCTTCGATGCTGAGTTTGCGCGCGGCCGCATAGGCCGCGGCGTCCACCCGCCTGGAGAAAAACGGCACGCCGAGCGCCTTGCAGAGCGAAGCGCAGAAAACCTCGTCCCGATCGGCCTCGGCGCCGCGGAGGCCATGATTCAGATGCGCCGCGGCAATCGGAAAATCCGCGTTGCTTTCGGCGCGGTAAGACAGCAGCAGATGCAGAAGGCATACCGAATCCGCGCCTCCCGAGAGGGCGGCGAGAACGCCGCCCTCAAGCAGACGCTCGGCGGCGCGTTTGAATTTTTTTTCAGCCGCAAGCATAAAGGCGTCCTCCCGTATTTCCGTTTGATCCGGTCTTTGCGGCGCGGCGTTACTCTGCAAATTGATCTTCGATCGTGCGGAATTTCGTGTATTGGCCGATCCAGCCGACCTTGACGCTGCCGGTGCCGCCGTGGCGGTTTTTGGCGATGATGATCTCGGCGGTGTTGGCGTTTTGTTCCGCCTCGGATGCGGCGCGGTCGGTTTTATAATACTCGTCGCGGTAAAGAAAAATAACCACATCCGCGTCCTGCTCGATCGCGCCCGAATCGCGCAGGTCGGAAAGCATCGGCTTTTTATCGGTTCGCGATTCGGGACCGCGCGAAAGCTGCGCGCAGCAGATGATCGGCACATTCAGTTCTTTGGCCATAATCTTGAGGTTGCGCGAAATATCCGCAACCTCCTGCACGCGGTTGTCGATGCGACGGTCGCTCTGCATAAGCTGCAGATAGTCGATGATGCATAGTCCCAGATTTTTTACGCGGCGAAGCTTGGCTTTCATGCCGGTGATCGTTTGGCCGGTGGTGTCGTCGATCAGGATGTCGCATTCGGCCATTTCCGATGCGGCGTGCGCGAGGCGGGTCCAGTCCTCCTCGGAGAGGTTGCCGCTGCGCAGGGCGTTGGATTCGACCATAGCTTCGCTGGATAAAATGCGGGAGACGAGCTGGTCGGAGGACATTTCCAGAGAAAAGATACAGACCGCTTTTTTGGAAGTCTTGGCCACGTTTGCCGCAATATTGAGCGCAAACGAGGTTTTGCCCATGCCTGGCCGCGCGCCGATCAGCACAAGGTCGCTGTCGCCGAGCCCCACAAGCGTGCGGTCCAGTCCGGAAAAGCCGGTCGGCGTTCCTTTGAGCGCGCTTTTGTCCTTGGAGATGAGTTCCAGATTTTGATAGACGCGCGTAAGGATATCGCTGATTTTTTCAAAATTTTTGGACTCGCGCCGTTCGGCGATCTCAAAGATCCGCTGCTCGGCCGCGTCGAGCATATGCTCGACCTCTCCGACCTCGGTATAGGCTTCGCCGGAGATTTCCTCGCAGGCTTGAATCAGACTGCGCAGCGTGCTTTTGTCTTTGACGATCTTGGCGTAATCGACGATGTTTGCGGCTGTGGGAACCGTTTTTGCAATGAGGCGGACATATTGCGCGCCGCCCGCCTTGTCATAGACGCCGTCCCGAGCAAGCGCGTCGACCAGCGTGACCGGGTCGATCTCGCGGTTTTGTTTATACAGTTCCTTCATGGTCTCGAAGATGCTTTGGTGCTCTTCGAGATAAAAATCATCCGCCGTGATCAGCGAGGCGATTTTATCAAAGCTTTCGGGACTGATCAGAATCGAACCGAGCACGGACTGCTCCGCTTCGATGGCGACCGGCATTTTCCGGATAAGCTCCTCGTTCATGCCGTCCTCTTATTTATCCGTGACGATCAGGTTGATTTTGCCCTGGATCTCACTGCCGTAAAGTTTGACCGGGATCTCGTATTTTCCGTATGCGCGCAGGGGATCGGCCAGCACAAGTTTGCGCTTATCGAGCGATATGCCGCCCTGCGCCTCGAGCGCGTCTGCGATATGCTGCGCCGTGATGCTGCCGTAGAGACGGCCGTCCGCGCCGGAGGCCGCTTCTATTTTGACCAGAATGCCTTCGAGTTTTTCAGCAAGCGTCCGCGCTTCGTTTTTTTCGATCTCGATTTTATGCAGGCGCGCCTCCTCCTTGTTTCTAAGGTCGCTCAGGGCGCCTTTGTCGGCTAGCTTTGCAAGCCCGCGTGGAATCAGGAAATTGCGTGCGAATCCGTCGGAAACTTCGACGACCGCGCCGGCCTTTCCGCTGCCTTTTACGTCTTTTAACAGAATGACTTTCATAAGTTTATACCCTCGTTTCGCTATTTTCTTCCAAATACTCGTCGATCGCCGCTTTCAGCTTTTCCAGCACCAGCAGCATCGGATCGGCGGATTTTGCGCCGGCGCTGTCCAGATGGCCGCCGCCGCCCATTTTTTCCAGAATGAGCTGCACGCTGACGCCCGGACCCGAACGAGCCGAAATATGCGTTTCGCCGCCGATGCGGCAGAGCGCAAACGCCGCGTCCACGCCGCCGATCCCAAGCATGGCCTCGGCCGCTTTGGCGGCGGCGATGCGGTCGGTCGGTTCTCCCTCGTCCTCATCCTTTGCGATCGCAAAACGCGAGCGGTAGATCACGAGGTCGGAGAGGATTTTCGACTGCTTTCTGAATTCGCCGAGATCGCTTTTCAGTTCTTTTGCGGATTCGTACACGCTCGCGCCCGCACTGCGCAGATAGATGGCCGCGTTGAACGTGCGCGTACCCGTCGCTTTTGTAAACTGCTTCGTATCGAGCAAGATGCCGCCGAGCAGCGCGTCGGCCTCCTCTTTTTGCAGCATGCCGTCGCTGATCGACTGCTCTAAAATTTCGGCAATCAGTTCGGATGCACTGGAGGCAGAAGGTTCGATATATTCAGCCAGCCAGACGCGGCGCTTTGCGTCCTCTGCCTTACGATGATGATCGATCACCACCGCGTTCTCGACGGTCAGCGCAATGCCGGGCGCAAGCATGTGACTGATGTTGTTCACATCGACGACGATGAGCAGCGTGTCGGTCCGGATCAGATCCTGTGCTTCGTTGGCGTCCACAAATACGCCGACGTACTCTTCCAGATGCTCGAATTTTTTCATGAAGTCCAACGTGTTCCGGTCATTCTTATCCACGACGATATACGGCTGCACATAGCAGAACATCGAAAGGCGGGCCATGCCTACCGCCGCGCCGAAGCAGTCCTGATCTGCGCCGCTGTGCCCCATGATGATGACGCTGCCCGCGCGCGAGATCCGCGCCACAAGCTCGTTGGACCGCACTTTTGCGGCCACGCTTGACCGCTTTTGTACAGGCCGCGTATTGCCCCCGAAAAATTCAAGCGCGTCCCCGGTTTTGTAGGCAACTTGGTCGCCGCCGCGCGCCAGCGCCATGCCGAGCGCCTCGCGCGCCCCCGCTTCTCTTGCGCGGAGCGTGTCGCCTACGTCTGTGACGCCCATGGAGATGGTGATGGGGAGTCCCATTTCGCCTACGCGCACGTCGCGCACGCGGTCGAGAATGTCAAACCGGTTGGCGATGCACTTTTCCAGCCCCTCGCGGTTCATGATGAGAATATATTTGCTGCGGTCATATTCTTTGAGGATACCGCCGAGCGAGGCGGCGAAGTCGCGCAGGATATTGGAGATATCGCCCGCTTCGCCGTGGTAGGTGTCCTGTACGTGCTGCGCAAGCTCGTCAAGATTGTCTACGATGATATAGGCGACCACGCCCCGCTCGTTTTCCACCTGCGCGGCGAGTCTGTTGTAAGCGGTCTTGTCGGAAAAGACGATGAACCAGTAGCTTTTTTCATCGGTTTTGAACCGGAACGGACTGACCGCGTAGCGGCGTTCGCACAGATCGGCCTCCAGTTCGTTGTTTTCGTTTAGTTCCTCCATGTCGACCGAGGAGATGGTTCCGATATCTGTGCCCATGACCGAGCCGACGGTTTCGGTCGCCGCGCCGAACGCGCGGTTGCGCCAGATGATTTTGCCCGCGGTATCGCAGATGACCATGGGAAGATGCATTTTGATGACGATCTCCAGCATGATTTGTCCGAGACTGCGTCCAAACTGCTCCTTTTCACCGCTTCGCGCGCGTCCGGAAAAAAGCAGGTACGCGCCGCCGGCTGCGGCCAGAAATACGGCGGCGCAGATGAGGCAGAGTAGCGGCGGCAGCGATGTCGACTGTGTCAGAACAAAAAAAACGATCAGCGAGAGAACGCCGCATAGCAGCGGGACAGCGGTGGCTCTTGGTCCGCCCGTCCGCCCGCTTTTGTTTTTATCCTGCATGACGCCTCCTGGAAAACGGAAATCCGCAATTTTAAACAAAACGCGCCGGATTTTCCGTATATGGAATATTTACCCTATTTTATAAATTCTATTATACCAAATGAAATGGAAAAAGTAAATAGCAAACTGAAATTTGAGCCGTATATGCAGTCGAAATTCTGTCGCAGTCAAAAATGCCGCCGCGCACATCTGCGCGGCGGCGTCGGCCGGCGTTTGGCAAAAGAGGCCGGCGTGGACATTTTTTGTTTTTTCTGCAAGGCTATCCAGATTTTACAGAAATTTTACCCTGCTGCGATAGAAAGCTTTTTTGACCGCCGCGTATACTAATGAAAACGAAGTTTTTGCGCGCTGGCGCATAAAAAACAGCAGGAGAGTGACCAAGATGTACGCAGTGATCGACGTCGGTTCCAATACGATCCGCCTTGTGTTGTACCGGATAAAGGACGGAGAACTCCGGCAGATTCTAAGCAGCAAGGAGTCGGCCGGACTTGCCGGATATACGGATAAACAGGGGCGCATGACCCAAAAGGGAATCCGACGCCTCATCTCCGCGCTGCTCCATTTTCGGGAAATCGTGGAGAGCGTGGGCACACCGCAAACGTACGTATTTGCGACTGCATCGCTGAGAAATGTCGCGAACACAGAGGAAATTCTCGAAAAGATCAGCGCGGACTGCGGCATGGAAGTGCGCGTGCTGACCGGACGCGAGGAGGCCATGCTGGATTACTTCGGCGCGGCGCGGAGTCTTGGGCAGTCGGGCGGCCTTCTGGCCGATGTCGGCGGCGGCAGCACTGAACTGGTTTTTTTCAGCGCGGGCACGGCGCGCGCGGCGTGTTCGATCCCGATCGGTTCCTTGAATTTGTATAATGAATTCGTAAAGGGAATTCTGCCCTCAAAGAAGGAGCTTGACCGGATTCGGGAATATACGGAAGCGCTGTTGAAAGCCGAAGGTATTCCGGCGGGAACGCAGCCAGCCGGCGTGCTTTGCGGCGTCGGCGGGACGGCGCGCGCAAGCTGCCTGCTCTGCGACGAACTGTTCGACACGCAAAACGGATATGGCGGGTTTCCGGCGAAGCGCATGAAGAAAATGCTGCGGATGTGCTCAGAGGATAAAGCCCGTCTTTTGCAGGCGATGCTGCGCGCGGCGCCCGACCGGCTTCACACGCTTTTGCCTGGACTAACGGTCCTTGAGACGGTCGCTGGATACTATGGCTGCACGCAGTTTTTCGTCAGTCCTTACGGTGTGCGCGAGGGGTATCTGCTTCGTATGCTGGAGGGCGGCGATGCGGATGCCTGAGGAGCGCGCGTTTCCTAAGTATACACAGAACCGGGAGCTTTCCTGGCTCCGTTTTAACGAGCGTGTGCTGGAAGAAGCGGCGGACGAGCGGGTTCCGCTCCTTGAACGCTTAAAATTCATCGCCATTTTCACAAGCAACCTCGATGAATTTTTTATGATCCGCGTCGGGAGCCTGCACGATCTTTCCCTCCTGCACAAAGGCGCTGTGGACAATAAGACAGGCATGAGCGCGCGCAGGCAGCTTGAAAAAATTTTTGCCGCCGTGCGGCCGCTGATCGCCGAAAAAGACCGGATTTATGCGGAACTTCGTCCAAAGCTGAAGGCGCTTGGCGTCTGCGCGCTGACGGCGGCCGAACTGCAAAAGAACGAGCAGAAGTTTATACGGCAGTATTATCAGACCGAGATCGAACCGCTCCTTGCGCCGCAGATCGTGGACATGCACCATCCGTTCCCGCATCTTGCCAATAAGGTGCCGCATGCCGGCGTGTGGCTGCGGGATCACGGCAAAGAGGTGTTCGGCGTGATTCCTCTGCCGTCGGCGTTGCCGGATATCCTGTTTTTGCCGGGCGAGACGGTGCGTTATGTACACACGATCGAGACGGTGCTCGCGCACGCTGAAAAAATTTTCAAACCGTATACCGTTCTCGAAAAAACGGCGTTCTGCGTGACAAGGAACGCGGATATTACGCCGGCAGACGAGGCTTTTGAAGTGGATGCGGATTTTCGGAGCCGGATGGAGAAATTACTTCGCGAGCGGCCGCGCCTCGCCGCCGTGCGGCTGGAAACCGGCGAGGAAATCAGCGGGCGTTTTTTACAGTATTTTTGCGACAAGCTTCGCCTTTCGCGGGAGCAGGTCTACGTGACCGCGTCTCCGATGCGGCTTTCCTATGTGTTTTCGCTGCCTGCAAAACTGACGACGGCGCAGCGCCGCACGCTTTTGTATCAGCCGTTTTCACCGCAGCTGGCGGCTTCGCTTTTGCCGGGGGAAAGCGTGCTCAGACAGGCGGCCAAGCGGGATATTCTACTTTCTTATCCGTATGAGAGCATGGAGTCGTTTTTGCAGCTTTTGCGGGAAGCCGCAAAGGACAGCGCGGTATGCTCGATCAAGATTACGATCTACCGGCTGGCCAGCCGGGCGAAACTGGTGGAATATCTCTGCGAGGCTGCCGAAAACGGCAAGGACGTGACGGTATTGATCGAACTGCGCGCGCGCTTTGACGAACAGAACAACATCGACTGGTCGCAGCGGCTGGAGGAGGCGGGATGCCGGGTCTTGTACGGCTTCGACGGGTACAAGGTGCATTCGAAAGTCTGCCTCATTACCCGCAAGGAACGCAGCGGCGTTTCTTACATCACCCAGGTCGGCACCGGCAACTATAATGAAAAAACTGCTGCGCAGTATACCGATCTTTCTTATATTACCGCTGACCGCGCCATCGGCGAGGATGCGGCCGAGCTTTTCCGAAATCTTGCGATCGGCAGTCTCGAAGGAGAATACCGGCGTCTTCTGGTCGCGCCCGGCTCTATGAAAACCGCGCTGATTTCGCTGATCGATCGGGAAATTTCCAAGGGGAAAGCGGGGGAAATTTTTTTGAAGCTCAATTCGGTGACCGATCTCGATCTGATCCGCAAACTGCGCGAGGCTTCGGCCGCCGGGGTTCGGGTAGAGATGATCGTTCGCGGCATCTGCTGTATTTTGCCTGGCGTGTCCGGCGAGACCGAAAATATCCGCGTCAGCAGCATCGTCGGCCGTTATCTGGAGCATGCGCGCATCTACAGCTTTGGCCGCGGCGGCGATGCGCTCGTCTATATTTCCTCGGCGGATTTTATGACGCGCAATATGGAGCGGCGTGTCGAGGTTGCCTGCCCGGTGTCCGATCCGGCGGCGCTGCGGAAGATCCGGAGGCTGATCGAGATCGAACGCGCGGACAACGTAAAAGCCCGCCGGATGCAGCCGGACGGCAGTTATCGCGCACTGCCAGGAAAGGGCACGCCGGTGGATGCGCAGGCGGTTTTTATGCAGGATGCGGCGGACGCAGCGCCCGCGCCGCGGCAAAGTCTGCTGCCCGCATGGTTGCGCCGCCTGTTCGGGCGCTGAACCGGTTCAAATTTGATGGGCTCCGTTTTCGGCGCGCGTTTTGCCGCCGGGCGCACGCCGGCTTTTCTTACCTGCTTTTGCAATACCCGCCCGGGCTCAATAGCGGTACTGCTTTCTTTTGACAAATAAGAACAAGGCAGTTACGATCGCGGCCATCAGTTCAGCGGCAACGATAGAGATCCAAATGCCGTCGATTTCCCAAATCAGCGGGAAGATCAATACCGCCGCAATCTGAAACACAAGCGTCCGAAGAAATGAAATCAGCGCCGATATTAAACCATTGTTAAGCGCAGTAAAGAAGGACGAGCCAAAAATAGCGATTCCGGCAAAAAGAAAGGAAAACGAATAGATTGAAAATCCCCGCAAAGTCAAATGAAGCAGGTTTGGATCGTAACTGACGAATATCAAGGCCAGAGGCTTGGCTAAGGCTTCCGCCACAGCCAGCATGCTCACGGAGAACGCGCCGATGATTACAGCGCTTCTTTTCAGCAGATTTTTCAGTTCGTCATGGTTTCCTGCGCCGTAGTGATACCCGATAACGGGCGCAGTACCGACAGAATAGCCGAGAAAAGCGGCCAAAAATATCATATTGACATACATCAAAACACCGTATGCCGCAACGCCGTCTTCTCCTGCATACTTCATCAGCTGCACATTGTAGAGCATACTGACGACGGACGTAGAAATATTGGACATGAGTTCCGAGGAACCGTTGGTGCAGGCTTTCAGCAGAGCTTTGCCGTCGTACTTCGTTTTCGTCAGCCGCAGAAGACTGGAATTCGGATGGCCAAAATAGATCAGCGGTATCAGCCCGCCGACGCATTGGCTGATCGCGGTTGCGGCCGCCGCGCCTTCAAGCCCCAGCGGAAACACGGCGACCAAAAGCGCATCCAGCACCATATTGGCCATGCAGGCCGCAATCGTAACGGCCAGTCCTAACTGCGGTTTCTGCGCGGTGACAAAAAAGCTTTGAAATTCAAATTGCAGCATGTACGCAGGCAGCGCGGCCAGAATGATTCTTCCATATGCAACACAGCCGTCCAGCATCGTATCTTTGGCGCCGAGAAAAGTGGCAATAGGGCGGATAAAGACGATGCCGAATACGGCGATCACGATTCCGCAGGCCGCCGATACATATATAAATAAGGAAAACAGCTTTTTGGCTTTGTCAAAATCGCCTTCGCCCATGGTTTTTGAAATGAGCGCGCTGCCGCCTGTACCGAACATAAAGCCGATGGAACCGAGGATCATTAGAAACGGCATGATGAAATTGACGGCGGCGAAAGGCGTTTTGCCTACGAAGTTTGAGACGAAAAATCCGTCCACTACGCCGTAAATAGAGGTGAAAACCATCATGATAATTGACGGCAGTGTAAAGCGCAGCAGTTTTTTATAGGTAAAGTGATCGGATAATTGAATTTTCATTTTGTTCTCCTAAATCAGCCTCCGCAAAATCCACGGCAGTGGTGTATACGTTTTGATGTTTGATCGGAAGATGCCCGCCGCGTTTTTCCCGTTTTTACCGGACATCGTTTCGCGGCTGGAAAAAATCGGTTTTAGGGTCATAACGCTTTAATTTTTTCTTTAAAAGCCAAAAGATATTTTTGTGTGAGTTCAATGTAAATTTTTCGCTCCGCTTCTGTCCAGGCGTCGAAAATTTCGTTTTCGATCTCCACGACCCGAAGGACGGTATCTTTCACCAAAGCTTTGCCTTGATCGGTCAGGCAGATCTTCTTTTTCCGCCCGCTGAAGCTTTCCAAATAGACGGCCCCTTCGTGTTCTAATTTGCGAAGAGCGGAGTTGACGGTTTGTTTGCTGATGCCCGACAAATGGGGAATATCGCTTAGCGGACATTCGTCACCGCTATTACAGATCGCGTAGAGAATCAGCATAGCGCTGTCGGACAAACCAAGTTTCAGCGCCGCCTCATGATAGGCGGCATCGATTTCAGTCGTCAGATAATTAAATCGTTTCATGGCCGCTTTTATATAGTTTTCCATCAAGCGCCTCCATCAGTTGAAGTCATGCCAGATGATTATAGTACGATTTCGTACTTATGTCAATAGGAGAATACAATCTTTTTTCTCGCAAAGATGATCGTCTCGATTTGGTTTTGTTTGCTTTTACTGCTTTCTAAAAATGGCGGCTGCGCCGGCTATCCCCAACGCTGCGAAAGGGCTTTATCACGCCCACTCCGCAAAACAGCCCCCTTGAAAATACAAGCTTTTCAAGGGGGCTGCGCTTTTTAGGATGCGCGAGACAGCGGAATCAAACGCACGTTATCGGGAGCTAATGTGGTCAGAAATGTATGACTGTCCTCGTATGTTATTTCAGTTTTTCCCATTCGTCTGGTTTAAACCCGATCAACACTTTACCTTCGTCCACGATGATCGGCCGCTTCACGAGCATACCGTCGGAAGCGAGCAGGCGCAGCTGCTCCTCCTCGGACATGGTTGGCAGCTTGTCTTTTAGCTGCATGGATTTGTAAAGCAGGCCGCTGGTGTTGAAGAATTTCCGCAGCGGCAGTCCGCTTTTTGCATGCCACGCTTTGAGTTCTTCATAGGTTGGGTTGTCGTCTTTGATCGCGCGGTCTGTATAGTGTATCCCCTGCGCATCCAGCCATTTTTTTGCTTTTTGACAGGTGGTACATTTCGGATATTCTATAAACAGCATGATATTTCCCTCATTTCTGTGTAATTTTGCTCGATTGCTTGTCCGTATTGTACCACGCAGGCGTAAGAAAAGCAAGCGCTGCCGTTTAAAATGTCAGAAATTTCGTGTACGTATATGCCGCTCGGATAAAGAAGATTCACCTTTTATGGAATACTTGACCAATTTTTCGCTGCGTGCTGTATTGCAGGAAGTCTCGTATGGGACAAAGCAAGCGGACGTCATGGTCAATATGTAAAAAGACGGACATGTGGGCGGCGGCATATACAAGATGCGGGGACGAATGAAAAGAAGAAATAAAAATGCAGGATTCGAATAAAAAAAATTCAAAAAACAGTTGTGTATTTGCTGTTTATCGTGTATAATAATGGAAAGCGGCTTTTTCCGGCCGCACGAGAGAAATATATCCTAAAATAAGTTGCAGGAGGCAGAATATGAGCTATACCGAGCAGATCTATCAGCGGGTTGTGGAAAAGAACCCGAATGAGAAAGAGTTTTTGCAGGCTGTTAAAGAGGTTCTGGATTCTCTGAAGGTCGTGATCGACCAAAATGAGGGGAAGTACCGCGCGGCAGGATTGCTGGAGAGACTGACCGAGCCGGAGCGCGTGGTTTCTTTCCGTGTGCCGTGGGTTGACGATATGGGGCGCGTACAGGTAAACCGCGGATTCCGTATCCAGTTCAACAGCGCGATCGGCCCGTATAAGGGCGGCCTGCGCTTCCATCCTTCGGTCAACCAGGGAATTTTGAAATTCCTTGCGTTTGAGCAAATTTTCAAGAATTCCCTTACCGGTTTGCCGATCGGCGGAGGCAAGGGCGGCGCCGATTTTGATCCCAAGGGCAAATCGGACAGAGAGATTATGGCGTTCTGCCAGAGCTTTATGACCGAACTTTGCAAATACATCGGCGCGGATACTGACGTACCTGCGGGCGATATCGGCGTCGGTGGCAGAGAGATCGGCTACCTGTTCGGCCAGTATAAGCGCATTCGCGGCCTGTATGAGGGCGTACTTACCGGCAAGGGATTGACCTACGGCGGCTCGCTTGTCCGCACGCAGGCGACCGGCTACGGCCTGATCTATATTCTGGATGAAATGCTGAAAGCCAAGGGCAAGAGCATCAAAGGGCAGACCATTGTCATTTCCGGATCGGGCAATGTGGCGATTTACGCCGCCGAAAAAGCTATGCAGCTTGGCGGCAAGGTCGTCTCGCTCAGCGACTCCAACGGATATGTCTACGATGCGGAGGGGATCAAGCTGGATCTGGTAAAAGAAATCAAAGAGGTGCGCCGCGGCAGAATCAAAGAGTATGCGGATGCGGTTCCCGGCGCTAAGTATACGGAGGGCAAGGGCGTCTGGACGATTCCCTGCGATATCGCGCTGCCCTGTGCGACGCAGAATGAACTGGATGAGAATGATGCAAAGGCGCTGATTGCCAACGGCTGCTATGCCGTAGCTGAGGGTGCCAATATGCCCTCTACCCGCGAGGCAACCGATTATTTCCTGGAAAAGAAAATTCTGTTTATGCCCGGCAAAGCGGCGAATGCGGGTGGCGTTGCAACTTCAGCGCTTGAAATGAGCCAGAACAGCATGCGGTTGTCCTGGAGTTTCGACGAGGTGGACGAGAAGCTGAAGGGCATCATGACCGGGATTTATCAGAAAGTCTCTGAGGCGGCTGAAAAATACGGCATGAAGGATAACTTTGTTGCAGGGGCGAATATCGCTGGCTTTGAAAAGGTTGCGGACGCCATGCTTGCGCAGGGAATTTGCTGAAAATAGAGGAATATGGATGTCGGGGATGCGCAGCGCATCCCCGGCGTTTTTGTGTTATTTGCGCCGTGGTTATTTTTGAATACGGAACGTCGGGCGACGCGCCAAAGGCGGCTAACGCCGCTTTGCGGCGAGACGTTCTCTACGATGGAAAGTTGTTTTTTCGTATCTTGTAGGGAACGCTGTCCTCAGCGTTCCGCAATATACCGCTTTGTAAATTTGTACACGGAACGTCGGGCGACGCGCCAAAGGCGCTAGTGTCGCTTTACGGCGAGACGTTCCCTACAAGGTTCAAAAAGATACGGATGACGGCATGCTCGCCTTTTGGGCTGCTTGGCACTTGTTTTTCATATGTTTTTCGACCGGCAAGTTTCAAAAAACCGCGGAGTTATCCGCGGCTTTTTGAAGCTTATTTTTTGGTGAAACTATGCGCAAAGCCTTTCGGATCGGCGGAACAGATATCGCCGCCAATGACTTTGTTTTTGAACACGAGCAGATTCGCGTATACCGGGTCGCTGTATCCCTCGTAATTGGTCACTTTGTAGGTGTAGCGCATGACGGTTTTTCCCTTGTACCGGCTTAGATCCAGCCCTTCGTTTTTCTGAAGCTCGTTATAGGCCGCAAAGACTTTGTCAAACTCTTTTGGAATGGTGACCTCGCATTCCTCAAGCGGCTCGGCGTCTACCGTATAGCCGAATTGGGAAAGAAAATTGACCCGGTCGTCATTGGTTTTGATTTTGTCAAACCGGATCTCCCGGGTTTCCGCGCTGCTGTCAATCGCCGCCGCGGGGCTTTCATATGCCGGTATAAAAATAATCAGCGTAATGATCGCGATCAGCCCAAGCGCGGCGATGGAAATAAATTTCAGCGTGTTCATGCGGATCGAACGGACAAACATATATTTTTCCCCCTTTGCCGTGTTTATTACATCGTACGCGCGCGGGGGCGAAGTTATGACAAGCTGGATCAAATTAATTCAGTGAATAGGCCTAAATATTTTTGTTTCAGAAAAAGCGGATGAGCGGAGCGCTTGGCGCGGTGCAGTCCCGTGTTGCCGTCGTCCTCCTCCCGGTTGATATACCGTGGGTTCGGGTAGGCTTTGGCCTCCAGCTGGACGGGCACGTCCATCGGCATCTGCGCGCAGGACTTCTGCATGGCCAACGCCGGGCTCTTCTTGGAATTTCTTCGGTATCATACAATGTACTTTTCCGCTTCCATTACTGCCAGTCGGTCGCAGCGCTCATTGTAGGGGTGGCCGTTGTGGCCTTTGACCCATATAAAGCGCACGCTGTGCGTTTCGAGCAGCGCGAGCAGCTGTTCCCAGAGATCGGTGTTGAGCGCCGGTTTGCCATCCGCTTTTTTCCAGCCTTTTTTTCGCCAGCCGTATACCCATTTTTGGCTGACTGCATCGACCAGATATTTGGAATCCGAATAAAGCGTGACCGCACAGGGCTCTTTCAGCGCGCCGAGCGCGGTGATCGCTGCGAGCAGTTCCATGCGATTGTTAGTGGTTTGCGGTTCTCCTCCGGAAAATTCTTTTTCGATGCCCGCATAAACAAGGATCGCGCCGAATCCGCCGGGGCCCGGATTGCCGCGGCAGGCGCCGTCCGTATAAATATCTACCTGTTTCATTGTCTACCTCGCCGTATTTCTGCTCTACATTCTATCACCGATCGCGCCGGAAAGCAATAGAAAAGCGCGCCGGATTCTGAGGGAAATCTGGACATTTTGCGACAAATATGATAGAATAACTCAATCGGAGGCGCCTTTTGTCTCTTGCCCAGTCCGGTTCTTTTCTTTTTGACGGCGCGCGCATGAGAATAACCGGACATGCTCCCGCATACAGTTTAGCAGAGGAGGGGAGAAAATGAGCGAAGTAAAATCCAGAATTTTGATTTTTTCCGCGGCGCTTCTTTTGATTCTTTCAGCGCTTGCGCCCATGCTGCTTGTGTTTGGGACGGGCGGAACGGCGCTGGCGGCGCCGGCGCTTGCCGGTGCGGAGGATATGCCCGAACCGCTGCCCGGCATATCGGAGTCGGAACGGGAGATGCGCGGGCTGTGGATCGCCACGGTCAATAATATCAACTTTCCGTCGGCGCAGGGGTTGTCCGCGCAGGCGCTTGCAGAAGAGCTTGACGCGATTGTCGCTTTTGCCGCCGAAAACGGCTTCAATACGATTTTGTTTCAGGTAAGGCCCAGCGCCGACGCACTGTATGATTCTAAGATGTTTCCGCAGTCCCGGTTCGTTTCGGGCCGTGCAGGCGAGGCGGCGGACGGGGATTTTGACTGCCTGGCCTATCTTACCGGCGCGGCGCGGCGCGCGGATATTTCGGTTTATGCGTGGATCAACCCGCTGCGCGTCACGACCGGCAGCGCCGCTTATCCGCAGACCGACCGTTCAGCGCTGCCCGAAAGCAGTCCGGCGGCGCTGCATCCCGAGTGGGTGGAGAGCTATGCCGATGGAAAACTGTATTTTAACGCCGGCGTGCCGGAAGTGCGGCAGTATGTGGCTGAGGGCGTCCGTGAAGTGTGTGAAAATTATACGGTGGACGGTATTATTTTTGACGATTATTTTTATCCCTATCCGGTGTCGGGCGCGCAATTTGACGATGCGGCGGAATATACCGCGTATGGAAGCGGTTTCGCATCGCTTGAGGATTTTCGGCGGGATAACGTGAATCAGCTTGTCCGGCTCTGCTATGAAACGGTCAAGTCGGTTGATCCGTCCCTTCGGTTCGGCGTTTCGCCGTTCGGTATCTGGAAAAACAGCGACGGACAGAATGGCGGGAGCGCGACGCGCGGTCTTTCCGCGTATAATTCGATTTATTGCGACGCGCTTGCATGGGTTGCGGGCGGCTATGTGGACTTTCTTGCGCCGCAGCTGTATTGGAGCTTTGCGGATACCGCAGCGCCGTTTGGCACGCTGTGCGACTGGTGGAGCCGCGCGCTCGATTCGGCCGGCGTGGATCTGTATATCTGTCATGGCGTATACCGATATGCGGAGGGACGAATGGAAAATGGGGAGATGACGGCGCAGGTCGGCTATGCGCGTAAACTGCATTCGTATCGCGGCAGTCTCTTTTATGGCTATGCTGCGCTGAAAGAGGATGCAGGCGGCGTGCGGACGGAGATGCGTGAAATCTTTGCAGACGATTATATGTATCCCGCATATACCGACAGCGGCATTCCGCTTCAGATCGACGGATATGTCAGCGGGCAGACGGTTACCGAAGACGCGGTTTTGATTACCGGCATGTCCAATCCGGCATATGCGGTCAGCGTCAATGGGATCACGCCGCTGCGGGAAAAGAGCGGACGTTATTCGATCACCCTTGCGCTGGCCGAGGGCAATAATTTGATTACTGTGGCATGCGGCTCGGAAAAGCTGGAGCTTGTGCTCGTCCGCAAGTGATGAAAAAAAAGAAGAATGGTGCGAGACGATTGACAGGGACAGCCTTTTGCGGTATCATAAATACAGGAAATTTGTCCGGTTTATCCCGGACGGGGAAAACGCGCGAAAGCGCGCTCTGCATGATTGCGGGCGCTTTCGGCGGATGTGAAAAGGAGCAAAGCGGAAAACATGAACAAGAGATGGACGGCATTTTTGATCGGGCTCTGCGCTGCGGCATCGCTCTGCGTGCTGGCGGCAGGGGCAGCCTGCGCGCATAACTGGGTGGAACAAGTCGGGCGTGTGCCCGCTACCTGTACGGTAAAGGGCAGCGTTCCGTATACTTGTTCCAAATGCGGCGAGGAGAAACTGGAAGTCTTGGAAATGATTCCGCATGACTATGTTGAAACGGCGCGCACAGCTGCGACCTGTCATGCGGCCGGCAGTGCGTCCTATCGGTGTTCGGTCTGCGGCGGCGTCAAAACCGAAACGCTGCCGAAGCTGGAGCATAATTGGGTAAAGACTTCGGAAACGGCTGCAAAATGCGCGGAGGCCGGCAGGATCAATTACCAATGCTCGCTTTGCAAAGAGACGCGTCAGGAGCAGATCAAGGAACTCGGCCATGATTTCAGTATCCGGATCAGCAGTTCCGCTACCTGCACGAAAGCCGGTCAGGCGACCATGAAATGCGCGCGGTGCGACGAGCTTACGCTGCGTTCGGAGTCTGCGCTCGGACATGATTATAAAAAGACTTCCACGACGGCAACCTGCACTTCGCGGGGAACCGCGACGTATACCTGTACGCGCTGCGCTTCGGCGAAGACGCAGAGCGAGGCAAAGCTCGGGCATGATCTGCCGGATGAATCTTCCAGCAAATGGCGCGTCTATGAAAAGGCCACTTGCGAGGAAGCGGGCAGCAAGCGCGCTAGGTGCGACCGCTGCAACGAATATGTTTACATAGAGATCGAAAAGCTGGCGCACGAATACGGCGATCTGTATTTGACCAAGCTGCCGACAAAGACCGTTTCAGGGCGCGCGGAGCGAAAGTGTAAATACTGCGGCGCTTCCAAATCGGTGACGATCAGCCGGGGAACCACCGATCTCATAGATTATGCGCTGCCGCCGGTATATGCTTCAGAAGCGTCCGAAACCCTTGCCCGCGGATCCGTCGTCACGTTTTCCTGCGATCTTGCGGATGTGGATATCTATTATGCGCTGGGCGGCAAGAGCCCGACGAACAAGGCTTATCGTATTTTGTATGATCCAGATGAGCCGCTGGTGATTACGGATTCAACCACGATTCGGGTTTTTGCGATGTACAGCGGCGACGGATATGCGATCCTGCCTACTGATGTGGAGACCTACCGCTATGTCGTCGAAGCGTCCGATCCTTGGGTATATCTGGAGGAAGAGGCGTTTCGCGGCGGTTATATGACGCTGGAGAGCGGGAAAAAATTCCGGCCGGACGAGATGGCTACTCGTTATGAGGTCGTCGAGGCGCTGGACGCACTGTTCGGCTCGTATGCCGAGCCGAGCGAGGTATATTTTTCTGATGTGGATACAAGCCACAGGCGTGCGGTGCAGAAGCTGACCGGCGCCAAGTTACTTGACGGATATGAGGACGGTACGTTTCGGGGGAAAAATAGTATCAAGCGCGCGGAACTCTGTAAGGTCCTTTCGCTGGCGCTCGGGCTGAATACGGCCACGCCAGCGGCGGGAAAGTACAGCGACGTGACCGCGTCTCATTGGGCGTATAAATATATCGGCGCTTTGACCGAAGCGGGGTATCTTAAAGGCGATACGGACGGCCGTTTCCGTCCGGAGGACAATATTACCCGTGCAGAACTGGCCGCGCTGCTGAATCGGGTCGCGGAGATCGAGGAGTCCGACGGCGTAACGATCGCGGATACACCAAAGGGCCATTGGGCTTACGGCATGATCTGCGCTGCGGTGCGCAAAGCGGATGCGTGAGCATGGGGCAAACGGTCAAAGCAAAAAACCGCCAAGCGTGCAAATGCGCGCTTTGGCGGTTTATTTTTTAAACGCAGGATTCTAAGGGCGGCTCATCTTTTTTCTTTGATTTCGGCCAGCCCGCCCATATATGGGCGCAGCGCTTCGGGAATTTTGACCGTATATTTGCTGTCCGCAAAGGCCAGGTTGTTTTCAAGAAATGCAATCAGCATGCGCGGCGGCGCGACTACGGTGTTGTTCAGCGTGTGCGCCAGATATTTTTTTCCGTCCGCCCCTTTGATGCGGATGCCGAGCCGGCGCGCCTGCGCGTCGCCGAGGTTCGAGCAGGAACAGACCTCGAAATATTTTTTCTGTTTTGGGGACCAGGCTTCCACATCGTAGGATTTGACTTTGAGATCGGCAAGATCGCCCGAACAGCATTCGAGCGTGCGTACCGGAATGTTCAGAGAGCGGAAGAGTTCGACGCTGTAGCTCCACATTTTATGGAACCATGCCATGCTTTCCTCCGGCCGGCAGATTACGATCATTTCCTGTTTCTCAAACTGATGGATCCTGTAGATGCCGCGTTCCTCGATGCCGTGCGCGCCCTTTTCCTTGCGGAAGC
>CATWNM010000023.1 GCA_958352145.1 uncultured Eubacteriales bacterium | reverse complement strand
GAACCTGCGGCACGACCCGGTATTATAAACCCGGCGAAAGCTTCTGCTTGTATAATGCTTCTCATTCCGATTATTATGCATGGTCAACAGAACCCTCGATCATATTCGTCGGAACCGACGGCAAAGCGGTTGCCATTCGCGAGGGCAGCGCTTATATCTGCATTCGCTCGCGCTCGAATCCCGCGTTCCGCCACTGTATACGCGTCGTCGCGACCAATACTCCGCCGACCGGCGGAAATACGCAGCCGGGCGGAAATGGCAGTGCGGTCACCGGCATTGAAATTTCCGGTGATTCCTACGGTTATGTGTCGGACAGACTGACAATGTCCTGTACCGTTTCCCCTGCAACTGCGACCAATAAAACCGTATATTGGACTTCCTGTAATTCAAGCGTTGCCAGTATTAACAGCAGAGGTGTGCTGCGCTGTCTGAACCCTGGGAAAACCTGTGTTACAGCTACTACAGCGGACGGCGGTTTTACGGATAGCCTATATGTAACCGTTTATGCAAAGTGTGAAAGAGTCACTATAGAAACAGGGGCCGATACAATGACGGTGGGGACCACGCAGCGCATATGGGCGATGGCCTGCCCTTTAAACACTCGGCAAAAAATTGGTTATGTTTCTTCAGACAGCAGCATAGCTTCCGTCAGTGCAAACGGCATTGTCACCGCACATGCACCCGGTACGGCAAGGATTGTCGCATATCATGACGACAATGCCGCGATTTACGATACTTTAGATGTTGTAGTAACCCCTTCTGTCACAGGCATTTCCATCTCGGGACCGTCTTATGGCTTAACAGGAGGCACGGTTTCTATGAGCTATCAGGCGAGACCGTCGGGCGCCGTCATCAAAAATGTGATATGGCGCTCCCAATATCCCTCGATTGCGAGTGTAGACGCAAACGGAATCGTTACCTGTCACAAAATCGGACAGACCTGTATCTATGTAACTACACAAGACGGGCGCTATACAAACCAAAAAACGCTCACTGTGTATGACCCCTGCACGGAAGTAACCACCAATTTGCAGCGCACGGCAATGATCGCCGGTACAACGCAGACGCTTAACGCCGCAGCTTTACCCCGTACCGCTATGCAACGCCTTTCCTATTTCAGCAGCAATTCGGACGTCGTCAGCGTCAGCCAGTATGGGATTCTCACAGCGCAAGCGCTCGGTTCCGCTGATATTACGGTAACTTCTGTAACAAATCCGGATATACGGACTTCTGTAACCATTACCGTTTATGAGAATCCGCTGAGCAATATTCCGGCAAATATTGAAAACGGCAAATTCCGGCTTGAAAATGCGCATCTGAAAGAATGGGTCTGCGCGGCGTCTGAATTTATGTCATTGCATCTGGCAGCGGATACAACAAACTATCAAGATACGTTTGATTTTAAAGAGATAGATGGATATTATACGATTTCGCTGACGACTTCTTCCGGAACGTTTTATATCGGAGAGCAGTTCATGCCAATTTCCTCTATACCCACGCATATGGTTATAATGGATGAAATCGTATGCCCCCAGTGTGAATTTCCGTATCACTTCCAGTGGGAGATTTTTAAAACAGATTCGGGGTACAGCATACGCAACGCAGAGAGTCAATATTTCCTTTGCGGCACCGGCGGCGAACTTCGCACTGCCAATCTTGACGCAATTCTCGATAGTCCTGCTGTATATCCTTGTACCTGGAATATTGCGGATCCTGCTTCTAATGAACTCTATATGGTACATAGCATAAATCAAAAAGAAGATCCAGGAAACACATGGATATACAATTATGGTTGTGCCGTTTGTGCCGGTTTAAATGTTTCTTCTTATTATAACAATAATAATAAAGTTGAAATAAGCAATGATTTTTGGGCTGATGGCGCCCTTTTTTATAAGATGCCCTATATGCGAATCACAAAAATTTTCCAAAATACATCCGGATTGTCACTAAGTGATGTTAAAGTGAAAGAAATGTTTTATAACAAAATACGAGAGGAAATCGATAATGACTGCCCCCCTCTGATTCATTTTATTGCACCAGGAAAAATTGACAGTAACGGAGTTTTTGAAAAGCAACATTGGGTTACCGGATACAAATACATTAATAATGCAAAAGATTCTGATAGTATATTTGTTTTAGACCCTGCTGGGCAAGACAGAGAAGCTGAAGCACCGCGGCATTCATTAAGTACTGCATATTCCGTATATAATGATCCAACAATGACAATTTTTGAATTGTACTTAACTGATCGCAAACCTGAACCAAATAACTAAACCAAGCTCCGCATGCAATTTGCATGCGGAGCTTGGTTCTATTTTTCAATAATATTTATAGAATTCAAAACATCATAAACAAAATTTTCCATATCCGAATCAACACACAGATAAAAATTTAAAACATATATATTAGTAAGCCGTACATAAACCTCATATTCCACTGCATGATATTCTTTTAAATCCGTGCGATAAAATACATACGGAGCATTTCCTGATGTTTTTCCCTCGCTTACCGAGTTGTCCGGATACTGGTAGTAATACGGAATCATGCGATTACGGTTATAATGAAATTTTGAATCTATGGGTATATTTTCATCAGTTTTTATCAAAGTACCAATTTGAATACATGGATATTCGCAATGCTCCGTTCCGGGTGCAAACATATATTTTGGTGCATCTCTTAAACCAAATGTTGTACCTCGACCAAATTCTCCTAATAAAGTCCAACTTTCAGGAATAATAAATTCTAAGTCCTCGTCAAACATAGATTGTTCCCCAAAGTTTTCATATCCAACAACTCCCATATTAGATATTTTCATAATCTTAACATCCCCCTGCTCCGATTCAGCAGGGGCAGGAGTATCAGAATACTGAAAATCTCCGGTCAATACTACCGTATTTAAAACATCGGTTAAAAAATCAAAAGATTCTTGTTCTATTCCCTCCAAAGAAAAGTACCATATATAATGCTTGGAAATACGTATACAACAAGAATAATCATAACCTCTTTGAAAAAACGACTCTCGGCGAAAAATAATATATTCCAATCCTCTATCAGTTGTCCCCACAATCTCCGAATCAATCCCACTCAAAATAGAATTTAGTATATGTTGAGAAATTGTATTTTTGTCCATTTTCTCATCCGGAGATATTTCATATAACCTCCCATATAAATTTTCTGAATACGGCGCGTGGTCCTGTCCAGAGGACAATAACCAAGCTTGTGGCATGCGCATGCCAATTCTCAAAGGATCATCTACAGAAGTACAAACCTCTATATTTACTTGCCATCTCATCCATTGATAATTGGGTAGAATATACTCAATCTCCTGCTCAAACCAAACCGTTTCATCAGGGTTTAGCCATGGCACAATAGATTGTGATGCAAAGCTTGTGATTTCATCTGTTGTATTTATTTCCGTCGTTAATTGTGTACTTTTATCAGTTGTCGACTCCCGCGCCGAATCTATAATATCTGTGTCTACAGGCGATACTGTATTACATGAAGCGCAAACGATACAAATCAAAGCTAAAACAACCGAAATTATAAAAAATAATTTTACTCGGTACATATCCATTTTCCTCTGCACAAATTTTCATGAATCTCGTGTTTCCAGTATATTCCAATCAAAAGTAAAAAAATGTAAAAATAAGCTTTACTTAAATGGAGATTAAAAAATCAAACCATAACAAAAATCAGCGCTGAAAAAGCTTTCAGAAGAAAATGCATTTTTCCAAATGTATTTCATTTTTCGCCGCAATATGATTTTGTCCCAGAATATATCCCAATTGTGTAGTATAGTTGACAAAAATCATGAATTGGGCAAAGTTTTGCGCTGAAGCGCGTTTTCCAGCCTCATTTTGGAACAATTATAACACATATATCGTGATCTGTCAAGATTCAGCAAAATATTCTGTATTTCGTCAACTGTTTTAGGTATGGATACTGGCTCTGCGCGGCGTCTGAATTTATGTCATTGCATCTGGCAGCGGATACAACAAACTATCAAGATACGTTTGATTTTAAAGAGATAGACGGATATTGTACGATTTCGCTGACGACTTCTTCCGGAACGTTTTATATCGGAGAAAATCCAGGTCAGGATCCCTTTGCACTGGTGCATACGGTTATGATGCCCGGAATTACAAGCTTGTGTATGGTTCCGGACTGCTGCCTGTGGGAAATCTTTGAAACCGCTTCGGGGGAATACAGTTTCCGCAATGTAGAGAGTCAATATTTCCTTTATAGTACCGGCGATGTACTTCGAACCACTAAACTTGGCGCTATCCTCGGCAATCCTGCTATGTATCCTTGCTTCTGGAATATTCTCAATGCTGCTTCGAATGAAACTCAATATGCCCGTGAATTTGAATCAAAAATATAAAGATCCGAATATTCAAAATTTTGATAGCAATACTCAAAGGTTGTTTGAATATGTATCAGAATTTGGATGTATGCTATGCTCCTTAGGAAATGTTGTATCATATCTCTTCAAAAAGAAGTATGGCATTATTGATCTCATAAAAGAGAATTGTTGGGCAATAAGTAATGACGGTACCTACGGTTATGTAAGTAAATTACCAAACCCTCAGGATAAGTTAAGATGGGAATGGCCTAGCGTGGCTAACGAAGCAATAGCTGTACAAAAGATAAAAGAAGCAATTGACGCAGGCAGTCCTGTCATTCTTCATTTGGAAGATACCGGTACGCACTGGGTAACCGCATACAAATATGTTAACAATGCCCAATCTTATGATGATATTTTTGTTATTGATACATTTGATATGACTTATTCAAATACATCTAAATGGACAGAAAAGGAATATGTATCAGAAGCCGCTAAGAGAAAATTATCTGACATTTTAACAAGTGAAAAAACCTATGAGCCTTATACAAAAGTGACTTCGTTAAGAATTGCTTATTTAAAGTAATTTCTGCAAAATTAAAATTAGGCGGTAAGATTACCGCCTAATTTTAATTTTGTTGTACAAGTATTACTGAATTCACAACATCATAAATCATATCAGTATTATCTAAATCTACGCATAACATAAATGAGTATACATAGTTTTCTGTCAGTTGAATATAGCATCTGTATTCAACTGCATGATACAACGGCACTTCTTCATAATTTAGAAAATAGGCGTTGCCAGATATTGTAGTTCCAAATTCCGTATGCTCCAATTCAAACTGCAAATTATAGCGGCTCTCTAACTCTGTTAATTCAGATTCAACACGATAAAACCCATTACTCTTGAACGCTTGATATTCACAATTTCTATAATACCTGTATGTATATATACACGGATATCCAAATTCCGCACAATACAAACGTTTATCAGTTGAAGAAATAGTCATAATAAAATCTTTCCAACTAATTGGTAGTGAAACTTGAATTTTTAAATCGGTAGGGACAACTTCTGTTTCCGTCTTCAAAGCGTATTGAAAAGGAAAGCTTCTCGGCTCTAAGGGCTCGTCAACTTTTACTTCCAACGATGTTTCAGGATGCATGGATTCCTCCAAAGGCTCTATGGAAATATAGTTCAAAACCTGCTCAAAACTTTCTTTTGTTCCTATGTATTTAAAACAAAAAACATGATAGTCAGTAACACGTAAAGCACAATAAAACTCTTTATTTATTGAATTTAAATTATCAATCTCATAATAATAGTAGCTTTTTCTATTTGATGTTATACCATTATACATAGATATATTTAAATCTTGAATATCAATATCTGAAAATTGTTGTCGTAAAAAATATAGTTCATCTTTTTTTAATTCGTCGTATATATCCATTTCGTACAGTTCAAAATGGAGAATTTCCTTAGGCAAACTCATGTCATAAGTAACCTGACCAAATTGTGGATTGCAAAAAGGACGAAGCCAAGGCAAACCGCTTTGAGGACACCCATATAAATAAAGCATTGAAATATCATTATATTCATCAAAACTAGTAGTTGTAGATTCAGTTGTGGATTCAACGGTTAATTTAGTAGAATCCGTAGTATTCTTGGCATCTGTATGCACAGATTCGCTTGTCGCAGAACTTTCAGAAGAATCAGTCGTATTTACCGGAGGCTTCGTATTACAGGAAGAACAGACCGTGCAAAGCAAAACAAGTATTACCGCTAAAAACAACCGTTTCATACCGATCAACCTCACATTTTTTATAATACGCAAACATAATAAAATCTCGTATTTCCAGTATATTCCAATTGGAAGTGAAAAAATGTAAAAATAAGCTTAACTTAAATGGCAATCAAAGAATTAAGTTATGACAAAAATCAGCGCCGAAAAAGCTTTCAGAAGAAAATGCATTTTTCTTAGTTTATTTCCAAATTCATGTCATGACACAATTATAACACACATTATACGACTTGTCAAGATGATACGAATATTGTGTTGTCAAGGAGAAAAAGACGCGCGCCGGGGGCGGCTTTGAAAATTTTGTGGGGAACGCTGATTTCAGCGTTCCCCACAAAATACCATAAGTAGGCCTTGTACCGCATCCGGGTATGCGGCGCACAACGGTGGATCCTTTTCAGGATTTCTTGATTTTGTCAATGCAAGACTGGCACAGAGAAAATGTTTCGTTTACATTTTCGTCTGATCCACAAAGTTTGCAAGCGGCATGGCTTTTTACCAAAATCATACGGTCTCCGTCCCGGTAAACCGAAAGCTTGCTTTTTGCTGTCAGTCCGAGTTCTGAACGCAGTTCTGCGGGAAGCACAATTCTTCCTAGCTCATCGACAAAACGTTGAGTAATTAATGTCATAAGTTGACCCCTCCGTATCGAAATTTATGCAGTATTTTGTTCTGCATGCGTTGTTACTAACGCTTACAGGCGTAGTATAGCATACAAAGACTGGCGAAAATTGCCAGAATTTGGTAAGATGATAAAAAATTTTTTATTTGCTGCAAACTTTTATAAATTTTTCCTGTCAGCAGCGTGCATCAGGGCGTCAAACAACTCGAAAATACAAGTTTGAAGGCTTTCGGGCAGTTTGAGAATTTTTTCGGCAGTCTCATAGGTCTGCATAATTTTGTCGCAGGGGAGATCCGTTCGCAGCACGGCATCCGCCGGTACTTTCAATACGGCGGTAATTTTGATTAGGCTGTCCAGACTTGGATATTTAACGCCGCGTTCGATGGCGGACAGAAAGTTGGGCGTAAGGCCGACCATCTTTGCAAGCTGCTCCTGCCGCAGTCCCTGCTGCGTGCGGAAGTATTGAATTCGGCGGCCGATGGATTGGCTGTGTTCTTCAGATATCGTCTGTATCATCGTCAAAAGCATACTTGTTCAGTTCGTCGAAATCCAGAAAATCCGCAAGCGTCATACTGAATGCGTGCGCAATTTTGTGCAGGGTGATGACCTTAGGATTTTTAGAATTGCCATGAATGATATTATTGATGGTTGACTGCTTGACATTGCTTCTGGATGCCAGGCCGTTGATCGTGAGATTTCTTTGTTTGCATAAGTTCAATATGTGCTTTGCGTATAATTCAGAATATTCCATTTCTACCTCTAATTCAATACAGTTTTTTTCCATCATAGCAGGGAAAGCGAATCAAATTAACCGTATATGGTTAAAAATCCCAAAATTTTCCTTATTTTGTGAAATTTTATGAAATTGGCGGCTGGGGGGCCGTTTGGTCAGCTGCCGGTCTCCTCATCCGATTCCTCATCCGGGTCGTCTTCAAAAGAGTATTCGTTTAATGCTTCAAAATTTAAAAAATCCGCGAGTGTCATATTGAACGCCAGCGCGATTCTATGGAGCGTCTTGATTTTCGGATTCTTGGAGTTCCCCTGCATGATGTTGTTTACCGTCGATTGCCGCAGACCGCTCATTTCTGCAAGATGGTTGATTGAAATCGTCGAGTTTTGCTTTTTGCGGTTGCACAGTTCATGGATGCGTTGGACCAAAAGCTCAGAGTACTGCATGATGGTTTTTCCTTTCTTTTGAGAAATTTATTGCAACTATAGCATAACAAATGGAAAATTCTAGTAAAACCATCTATGGTTAACGAAATTTTATTTTTGCCTTTATTTATGCGGTTTTTCGCGCTTTTTGAAAGGGGTTTCTGGCGTATACTGTCGAACTTTGTTATACTTGGCGATCAAAAAATATGCACGGATTGGAGCTTGACGGTCTATCCGCTCCTTTGGCGCGGACTTTTTGGCTATGGAAAGCCCTCGGACGGCGGCTTTCCATAAAAAAATGCCTGCCAAAACAGGCGGTTTGAGCCTGTCAAAAAACCAAAGATTTTTTGACAGAAAAGGCTTGGTTTGCTCGCGCCGCGCGCCGCAAAAGCGGCACTTGCCAAGCCGTAAGGTGCATACAGAGCGGCACATGTCCGCTCTGTATGCCTTTTTATTGGATTGCCTGTTTGCTATACTTTTTCGACAAATTCAAATCGACTGCCAAAACAGGCGGTTTGAATTGAGTGTGCAGCATACGTTTTTCAGCGAAATCAAACGACAGGCGTTTATCTTTGCAGCATCCTTCCCTGCGGACGCATATATTGTAGAGAGCCCCTTTTTGGAATAAGGGGTTCAGAAAGGGATGGACAGGATGGGTATATCAAACTCAAATAAGGAACTGGATACTGCGCGCATAACGTGCGGAGGTTCCTTCAAGGTAAAGTTATCCCTGACGGCTGAGCCGGACATTGTGAGCAATCCAACCGACATTGTCTTGATTCTCGACCGATCGGGGAGTATGGCCGGCAGCCCGCTTGCCAATTTGAAAAGCGGGGCAAAAAAATTTATTGATATTATCG
The DNA here is from genome assembly GCA_958352145.1 of uncultured Eubacteriales bacterium. GTDB lineage: Bacteria > Bacillota > Clostridia > Oscillospirales > CAG-272 > UMGS902. The sequence continues at coordinate 26,918 of CATWNM010000023.1, read as the reverse complement.
ACGAGTCTACCGATAGCGCGCAGGATGGGCATATCGGATATGGAAGCCGCATCGGGATAGTCAGTTTTTCGAGCACGGCTGTGCAGGATACGCAGCTGATTACGTCGGTTGCCGATCTGAAAGCCGCCGTCAATGCGCTTACGTCGGGCGGCGCGACGAATCACGCGGATGCTTTTGAAAAAGCGTTGGCGCTTTTTGACCCGCAGTCGAATAACGCCAAAGTGATGGTCATGTTTACGGATGGACGAACCACTGCGGGCGGAAACCCGAATCCGATTGCCGCCGCTGCGAAAGTGCAGGGCGTCACCATATATTGTATTGGGCTTTCCGGCAACGGCGGCGTTGACGAGCAGGCGCTGAATGAATGGGCGTCGGAGCCGCCTTCGTCCTATGTGGCGATTACGCCGGATGACGAGGAACTGGAAGCTTTGTTTGAGGATTTGGCAAAGAATATTGCCAAGCCCGGGGCTACGGATGTCGTGATTACAGATACGGTATCGCCCTGTTTTAATATCCTCTCGCTGGATACGCCGGACAAAGGGATTGCAAGTCTTATAAGCCCCGTCTCTCTTCAGTGGAAAATCGATGAACTTGGCGTGCGCAGCAGCGAGGGCGCCGTACTTGAATTCACCGTACAGCATGTCGGAAGCTGTTCCGGCAACGTGGAAGTGAATCAGGACATCACCTATGCCGATCATGAGGGCAATGCCGTTACCTTCCCGTCGCCGTCGATCGAGGTAGACTGCGGCGTGGTTGTCGTACCGGAAAAGTGTCCGGAACCGGTGGACATTACGATCGGCGGGTGCGAAGATGCCGTGGAATTCGATGCCGGCATGCTGGAGATGGATTTGCTGGGACGTATTCTTCAATTGGATGTGACGCTGAGAAACGTTTGCCCGCATAAGCGCGTCGCGCTGGCGGTCATTCTTTCCGAGGTGGACGAATGCGGAAAGGAATATAAGCGCGGCATGAAGATTATGACGGTGCCGGCGCATACGAAGAAAACCTGCCAGGATGTGACCGTACGGTGCATCAAATTTGTACTGCCGGAAGATCTTGACGTTTCCGGTTCGGAAACTTCTATCTGCAACAGCCGAAAATTTAAGGCAACGTTCATCGCAAACTATATTGACAATGATTTCGAGTGCTGCAATGTCATAATCTAAAAAAGAATATAACCGGGTGCCTTAGACCGGCGCCCGGTACATATTTTTTCTATGTTTTCTGCAATGCCCCGGACAAGCCCAAAAAAGCAGGCGAAGAATCGTTTTGCAGAAAGTATAGAGGGAAACCGGCAACCCAATAAAAATGTGCATACAGAGCGGACATGCGCCGCTCTGTATGCACCTTACGGCTTGGCAAGGGCCGCGTAGCGGCGCGCGCGAGCGAATCAAGCCTTTCTGTCGAAAAAATCTTTGGTTTTTCGACAGGCGCAGAGCAAAGAATCGCTTTACCTGTCTTTTGGTTTGAATCATTGAATGCAGCGGAGGAGCCGTTCCATCTCGCAGATGCCTTTTTGCTGCGACGTGATGATCGCTTGCAGGATAGGTAGAAGTTCCGGACAGATCGGATAGCGCAGTACGTTTTGGGACATGCGGATCGCGCCCCTGTGATGTGGAATCATTTCGCGCATAAAATCCGCGTTAATGTCGTTGGTTATAGAGGCGTTCCCCATTTGGGTGAACATAGTGTATGTGATCTGCTGAAAGCGCTTTTGATAAAGGCAAATATCCTGCGCTGGGTTTGTCATCTTGGAGCAGCGCCCAAGTATTTGCTGCATATTTTTAATGCTTTTCGTCTGTTCGTCAATGATATTTAGAGCAATATTCTGCAGAGGGATCAGGGTCGTGTACTGCAGGATATTGTGAGACATTTCAATGGCCGCTCTGTGATGCGGGATCATCTGAACAATAAAGTTGTGGGAAAGACTGTCTGTACGTTCTGCGTTGGTCATTTCTGCGATCATCGTTTCCAGTATCTCATAGAAACGGCAGAGATATGTCTTTGTAACGTCACTTAGTCTTGGATTGCAATGCATTTTTCTTCCTTATATAATAAAGCCGTATTTCCTCCACTATTCGTATTCTATGAGCGGGTGTGTGGACCGGTTCCGGCGGCTTTCGGACTGCACAGTTTGATATTTCAAAAAAATATAGGGATATGCCGTTATGACTTGCAAAATACAATTTTGTGTGCTATAATGAATCTGAATAGCGCGCATGCGCTGAATTTTTGTATAGGAGGTTCGCTTTAATGAGTGACGGCGGCTCTGCTGACGGCAACTTACGAGAGGAAAACTTTTTCTTGTCGCAGTATGATTTGTACTGCAAGTCCAAGCTGGATTTTTTTCTCCGCTATTATGGTCTGAAAAGCTGATTGCCTTCTGAACCCGAAGAGGATATGGAAGAATACAGTAGGAAAATTTGTCTTACAGATTATTACGGAGGAAATGTTTTGACTATTTTTTGGCAGCTTTTGCTGCAAATTGCTTTAATTATGTGCAATGCGTTTTTTGCCTGCGCTGAGATTGCGGTCATTTCAGTAAACGACGCGCGTCTTGCCCAGCTTTTAGAGCAGGGAGACAAAAAGGCGCTGCGCCTTGCCAGGCTGACAAACGATCCGGCAAAGTTCTTGGCGACCATACAGGTGGCGATTACGCTTTCCGGCTTTTTCGGAAGCGCTTTTGCGGCCGACAACTTTGCAGGGCTGATTACAGAAGCGCTTTACCGGGAAGGCGGTGCGCTTAGCCGGAATACGCTGAATACGATTTCGGTTGTCATCGTGACTTTGATTTTATCGTATATAACGCTTGTGTTCGGAGAATTGGTTCCAAAGCGCCTTGCAATGAAGAATGCGGAAAAAATGGCGCTGTCCATGTCGGGTGTGATTAGTGCGCTCGCTACGTTCTTTCGCCCGCTTGTGTGGCTGCTTTCGGTTTCGACCAATGGCGTTCTGCGGCTCTGCGGCGTTGATCCGAACGCGGCGGAGGAAACGGTTTATGAAGAAGATATCAAAGATTTAGTGGATCAGGGCAGCCGCAAGGGCGCGATCGACGTTGACGAACGGGAGATCATACATAACCTGTTCGAATTTGACGATATTTCGGTGGGCGAACTTGCCACGCACCGCACGGATCTCAAGGTGCTGTATCTGGAGGATGACCCGGATGAGTGGCACCGCACAATTATAGAGGGGCGGCATTCCTATTATCCGGTTTGCAGTGAATCCGTGGATGTCGTCGAGGGGGTTCTTTGCGCGAAGGATTATTTTGCGCTGGCGGATAAAACCAGAGAGAATATTATGCAAAATGCCGTGCGCCCTCCTTATTTTGTGCCGGAGGGCGTGCGCGCGGATGTGCTTTTCAAGCAGATGAAAAAATCGAAAAACCATTTTGCAGTGGTTCTTGACGAGTATGGCGGCGTGACCGGCATTGCGACGATGAACGATCTTTTGGCGCAGATCGTTGGTGATTTTGACGATGATCAGAGCGCGCCCGAGGAAAAACCGGACATTGTGAAACTGTCTGAAGATACATGGGAGATTCAGGGCGGCGCTTCTCTTGACGACGTGGACCGCGCGCTTTCCATTGAACTACCGACCGACGAATATGATACCTTCGGCGGCTATGTAATGGGTCTCTATGGCTCGGTGCCGGAAGACGGCACGGTTCTTTCTTTGACCGCGGGGCCGCTGGTCATTGAAAACTGTATTGTGGAAAATCACCGGGTCGAATCGGCGAAGGTTTTGAAGACTGCGGAACCAACGGCAGAACATGACGGGGAAAAAGCGTCTGTATGACGGCCGCCGGTATATCCCGCCTGAACGCGGGATATACCGGCGTTTTCGGCAAAAGCTATTTTTGTACCGTTTTGCCGCGTAAGTTCAAAAACGGTACCATTCGGGCCGGATTTTGGTACGGCAGCGGCGGCGCGCCCGTGTTCGGCGCGCTTCATTTTTCGGAAAATGGCAATCATGATCGTAAGGCGCGCGGAAGCGCGGTTGACGTTTGGAGAGAGGATGGTTTGCGGATGATGCGCGATGAGCCTAGCTTTTTGCTGCGCTTCGGGCTTCGTTTTTTACAGGGGCTGATTATTGGGATCGGCGGCGTTTTGCCCGGCGTGAGCGGCGGCGTTCTCTGCGTTGTTTTTGGGTTGTATAAGCCGTTTATGGAGACAATTGCGCAGCCAAGAAAAAATTTGAAGCGGTATTGGCGGACTCTGATTCCGGTGCTGTGCGGCATGGCCGCGGGCTTTTTGCTTTTGCTGCGTGCGGTCAGCAGTATTATGGAAAAAAATAGCGAGCTTGCTACCTGTTTGTTCGCCGGGCTGATTTTGGGCACGCTGCCCTCGCTTTTTCGCACGGCCGGGCGTACAAAACGAACCGCCGGTTCGTATATTGCGCTTTTTTCCAGCTTCATTTTGTTTTTTGTGCTGTTTTTGTTTTTGAAACACGGTGTCGGCTTTTCCATTACGCCCAATGTTTTCTGGTTTTTCTTCGTCGGGGCGGTATGGGGCATCAGCATTGTTCTGCCGGGGCTTAGCTCCGCCAGTATTCTTTTGTTTTTGGGTTTGTTTCAGCCGATGCTGGACGGCGCGAAGCATTTCGACATGGCAGTGCTGCTTCCCATGGCGCTTGGCGGTGCGGCGGCGCTGATTGGTCTGTCCAAGCTGTTTACCATGCTGTTTGAGCGCCATGCGTCGGTCATGAATCACTTAATCATCGGCGTGGTGATCGCGACGACGCTGCCGATTATTCCGGTGCGCTTTGCGGGGCCGGCTGCGTTCTTTGTGGATGCGGCGCTCTTGGCGCTGGGATTTGTTCTCGCGTTTTTGTTTGACTGGTTTGGCAGAAAAATCAGCCTGGAGTCTGTGTAATCAAACATCCGTGTCTTGGGGAACGGCGTTCCTCAAAGACACGGATGTTTTTGATTCCGGCGTGGCATAGTATATACATGCTGTGCGGCGGAAGGCGCTTTTCGTCGCCTCAGCTTTTCAAAAAAGTGGGAAAACCCGCCTGTTTTTTGGTAAATAGGCCTATTGACAATCTTGCGTAAAGAGCATATTATAATAAAATAATTCGATAAAAAATTTGATGTGGTTGTAATATCATCTTTTTGCGGAGGACGAAATGGGAATTTCGATGGAACAGATCGTCATAAACGATCAGGAGGCGCAGAAGATCGTCGCCGCGGCAAAGGAATACCGCAAAACGGCCGAAGCGGCGCTCCGGGCGCGAGAGGAAAAGCTGACGGCTGAACTGGAGCGGGACGAGGAAAGGCGGCTGGCGGCAGATATGGCGCTGCGCGAAAAGAAAATCGTCGCTGAAATTGCTGCAAAACAGAAAGAGGTGGAGCGGCTGGCGGCGGAGATGGAAAAACGTTTCGCGGATCAGAAGCAGACATGGATCGACGGCGTCGTCCGTCAGATCACGGAGGCGGCGGAGTAGGGGATGCTGAGCCGTTTTGCCTCAAACGCCTCGCTTGCCAAAACGCGCGCGCTGTTTTCAAGGCGGCTGACCCGCTCGGATTATACCACTTTGAGCGAGCAAAAAGACGTTGGCCAGGTCGCCGCATACTTGCGGGGCCATCCCGGCTATGCGGATGTTTTGGCGGGGATTGACGAAACTCGCATCCACCGCGCGGAGCTTGAGTTTTTGCTGCGGCAGAAGCATTTTTCCAGTTTGGAATCGCTTTGCCGCTTTGAGGTTTCGCTTGGCGAGGCGTTTGTCAATTATATTTTGCTTTCGGGGGAAATCACGCTGCTGCTCGACGCAATGACCCGGATTCAGTCTGCTGCAGGCGCGGCGCAATCCCCGAATATCCCGCCGTATATGCGGCGGCATATACGGATCGATACGGATGCGTTGGCTGCGGCTTCGAATTTTGGAGAACTGGTCGAGGCGGCGAGAGGCTCCGTGTTTTACGGAGAACTCAAAAAGCTGCCGGCAGCGGGCACGCAGTCTTTAATGGAGTTTGAAATTGCGCTCTATCGTGGATTTTACAGCGATATTGTCGAACTTGCGGACAAAAAAATAGGAGGCAAAGCGGGCGCGTTGCTGCGGCGTATCGTCGTCAGCGAAATCGACCTAATGAACCTGATCCGTTTGATCCGTCTCCGCGTTTACTTTGAAGCGGACGACGAATATATTCGGCGAGCGCTGCTTCCGTTTGGTACGATGCGCGCGCGGACGGTTTCGCGCCTGCTTGCCTGCAAAACCGAGGAGGAAATTCTCTCGGTTGCGGCGAAATGCGGCTACGAAAAGCCTTTGCGGTTGCTTTCCGGCTGTGCGCTGCGCGATGATCTGACGCAAAAGTTTTTATTTGAGATGGCGATGCACAATATCCGGTTTTCTCCGTATCCGCCGATCGTCATGGTATCTTACCTGAGGATTTTGTCCGTGGAAATTACAAATATTATCCGGATCATAGAGGGGATCCGCTATGGCATTGCGCCGGCGGAAATTCAATCTATGCTGGTGCTTTCGGCAAAGGAGTAAAAATGGCAGTTGCATCGATGAAATTCGTGAATATTGCGGGGCATATTTCGGCCTTTGATACGGTGGCTCGCCTCGTCGGCGATTCCGGCGTATTCCAGCCCGAAAAGGCGGCTTCGTTCTTCTCGGACGATTCTCTCTACGTGCCGATGGGGGCGAACGACCCTTATGCGCCTTTGATGGAAAAGCTGGCTGCGGCCTTTCCTGAAGCCGCAGCGGCCGCCGCGCCGCCTGACCGGCCGCTGCGGCTCGACGAGGCTGCGGCGCAGATTGAAAGCTTTTGTGCGGAGCTTTCCGCTCTGGAGCAAAAAATCGGCGCGCTCGACAAGGAGATACGCGACCGGAGCGCGCTTCGTGAAAAGTTGTCCTATTTTGAGAAGAGCAGTCTGGATCTTTATGAATTGTCGGGATTGACTTTTACCGATGTGCAGTTTGGACGCCTGCCCTTGGACAATGTGAAAAAGCTCCAAAAGCGGGCGGAAAATGAAAGCGCCGTCGTTTTTGCGGGCAGTTCGGATGCGCTTTACGGGTATGCGGCGGTTTTTTTCCCGTTGGAAGGGCTTGAGTCTGTGGAGCGCATGCTGGACGGACTGCATTTTGAATGCCTTTTGACCCGCGCCGAGGTAAGAGAAGCGGTGAAGTTTTCCGACTGCCGTTCGGTAGATGAGATTATGCAGCTTCTACTCGACCTCAATCGGACGGCCGAACTTCAGATTGAAGAAGCAAGGCGCGCGCGCGCGGCGCTTTTTGATTCCCGGCAGGAAGAAATGCGCGCGCTTTACGAGGCGCTGCTTGAGCGGAGCATATACAGCGCGATCCGGGAATATGCCGTGGTGTGCGGTGAGACGTTCGTTCTGGTCGGGTGGACGCCGGCCAAGGCCGGGCGGGCTCTGCTTCACGCTTTGCGCGAAGTGGACGGCGTGGAGGTTGTGGCGGATGACGCTGCGGCCGAACGGGAACACAATCCGCCGGTTTTGCTGAAAAATAATGCTGCGGCCCGTCCGTTTGAAATGTACGTGGGGATGTACGGCATGCCGTCCTATGGGGACTTTGATCCGACGCCGTTTGTCGCCCTCACCTATACGCTGCTGTTCGGCATCATGTTTGCCGATCTTGGCCAGGGGCTGCTTTTGTCGCTTGCGGGATGGCTGCTTTGGCGCTTTAAAAAGATGGGTGTGGGGCGGATTCTGGTTCCGTGCGGGCTGTGTTCCGCGGTATTCGGGCTTGTATTCGGATCGGTGTTCGGTTTTGAGCATGTGCTCGATCCGCTTTACCAGTGGCTTTTCGGTCTTTCCGAAAAGCCGCTGGAGGTGATGGAACCGGCGACGACCAATCTGATTATTTACGCCGCAGTGGGCATTGGCTTTGTGCTTGTGGTCTGTGCGATGCTTTTGAATATATATGCCTGCATCCGAAGGCGGGATCTTGTGCATCTTCTCTTTGGCCCAAACGGTCTGCCGGGGCTGATCTTTTACGTGGCGGCGGCCGTCGGACTCTTTTGTCAGCTATTCCTTGGCATCCCGGTGCTTGGCGCTCCGTATGTTGTTTGTTTAATCGTGCTGCCGCTGGTTCTGATTTATTTAGAGCAGCCGCTCGGCAATTTGGTGCTTGGAAAAAAAGAGAAGATCGAATGGGGCAATTATTTGGCGCAAAGCTTTTTTGAACTTTTTGAAACGCTGCTTTCCTATGTGACCAATACGATGTCGTTTTTGCGCGTCGGCGCGTTCGTGCTCGTGCATGCCGGTATGATGACGGTCGTGTTTACGCTGGCCGAAATGACTTTTGGCGCCGGGTATGTTCTGATTGTTGTTCTTGGCAATCTGCTTATCACGGTTTTGGAGGCGCTGTTGGTCAGCATACAGGTGCTGCGCCTGGAGTATTATGAAATGTTCAGCCGGTTTTATGACGGCGGCGGGCGTCCGTTTGAGCCGGTTAGAATTCATGAGTAAAATTTTCGGAGGAAGACTGTCATGTATACGTTTTTGTTTGCTCTGCTTTTGTTTGCGCCGGTTGCGGCGATACTTTCAACGCTGGTCTATGCGGTGTGTATGGTGCGCCGCGGCATGTCTGCCCGGCGCGCGGTGCTGCGTCAGTTTTGCGCGTTTTTAGTGGTCGGCGTTCTCTGCTGCGCCGGCGCTGTAGGTATTTCTGCCGCCGGTCCGGATACGGCGGAGGTATCGGATGCTGCGGCCGCTGCGTCGGATGATGGATTTGCCGCGGGTATGGCGTATATCGGCGCCGCGCTCGTGACTGGACTTTCGGGCATCGGCGGCGGCATCGCGGTGGCCGCGGGCGCGCCTGCGGCGATCGGCGCGACCAGTGAGGATCCAAAGGCGTTTGGCAAAGCGTTGATTTTCGTTGCGCTCGGAGAGGGGATCGCGCTTTACGGATTGCTTGTGTCGATTTTGATTTTGGCGAAGGTATAAGGCGTTATGCAGTTTTATCTGATCAGCGACAATACGGACACAATGGTGGGTATGCGGCTGGCGGGCGTGCGCGGTGAAGTCGTGCATGATGCGCTGGCGTTGCGCCGTGCGCTCGAAAAGGCGATGGAGGATCCCAAGGTCGGCATTGTGCTGATTACCGGAAAGCTGATGTCGCTTTGCCGAGAGGAGATCAACCGGATCAAGCTTGTGCGGCAAAGTCCGCTGATCGTCGAGGTTCCGGACCGTCACGGCGGCGGCGACGTGAGCGAAACGCTGCTTTCTTACGTCGAGGAGGCAATCGGCGTCAAGCTCTGACGCATTTTTACGAAAGGGAGAGCATCATGGCGACAGAGAAAAAGGGATGCAGCCTCAGCGAGGCTGTGATGCGTTCGGCGCAGAAAGAAGCGGATGCGATCAAGCGGGAAATCGATCTTGCCGCTGAAAAAGCGTACACGTCGTTTGCCGCGCAGGCGCGCCGGGAATCCGAGCGCCGCCTGCAGAGGGAGATTGCCCGAAACGCGTCCGCGCTTGCCGCACGGAGCGGCGGGGAAATCGGCGAACTCCGGCGGCGGCTGTTTATCCGCCGCGAAGCGCTGACGGCGGAAGTTTTTGACGCAGTTCGCGCGCGTCTTGCGGCCTTTACCGCCTCCAAAGAATATCCGCTGCTGCTTGAAAAGCTGCTGGATGGCGCTGTACAGCGGCTTTGCGGGACGCCCGCGCGCCTTTTTTTCCGTCCGGCGGACCGGCAGATCGTTCCAGCGCTTGCGGCGCGCTGTCCCGGCGCGGAAATTTTATATTCGGAAGAAATTGAACTTGGCGGTTTGATTGCCGAGGGGGACGGAATGCGCATAGACTGTACGCTGGACGCCCGTCTTGCGGACAGCCGGGAAAAGTTTGTCCGCACCTGCGGACTTGAGGTGATATAGGATGTCCGGTTTTGTGATTGAAAGCATAAACGGTCCGGTCATTACGACCGGCGGCGGTTTTTCGATGAAAGAGATGGTGTATGTCGGGGAAAAACGCCTTGTCGGCGAGGTGATCGGCCTTTCTGAGCATGCGGCGACCATTCAGGTGTATGAGGAAACCGCAGGGCTTCGCTTGGGCGAGCCCGTAGAGGGATCCGGCACGCCGATGGGGATTCTGCTTGGCCCGGGTATTCTGAACAATATTTTTGACGGGATCGAGCGCCCCTTGCGGGCGCTTGAAAAACTGGACGGCGCGTTTATAGGCCGGGGCGCAAAGGTGCCGCTTTTGTCTGAGGAACGCCGCTTTGACGTAACAGTACTGCTGAATGAAGGAGATGCGGCGGCGGGCGGTGCGGTGTTTGCAAGCTGTCCGGAAACCGGACTGATTACGCACCGTGCGCTGGTACCGCCCGGCGTTTGCGGGCAGGTGATCTGGCGTGCGCCTGACGGCGCGTATACGATCACAGATCCGATTCTGCGCGTGCGTGATGTCAGAGGACGCGAACATACGCTGACGCTCGCGCAGAAATGGCCAATTCGGAAGCCCCGACCGTATTCGGAACGCTGTCCTTTAGATGTTCCGCTGATTACGGGCCAGCGCGTGATCGACACGCTGTTTCCGATTGCAAAAGGCGGCGCGGCGGCGGTTCCGGGCGGTTTCGGTACCGGAAAGACCATGACGCAGCATCAGCTTGCTAAGTGGTGCGACGCCGATATTATCGTTTATGTTGGCTGCGGCGAGCGGGGAAACGAAATGTCTCAGGTCCTGGATGAGTTCTCCTCGCTGACCGACCCCAAAACCGGCTTGCCTTTGATGCAGCGGACGGTCCTGATCGCCAATACGTCCAATATGCCGGTCGCCGCGCGCGAGGCGTCGATCTATACCGGGATCACCATCGCCGAATATTACCGCGATATGGGCTATCATGTCGCGATCATGGCGGATTCTACCTCTCGCTGGGCGGAGGCGCTCCGCGAAATCTCCGGCCGTCTTGAAGAAATGCCCGCCGAGGAGGGATTCCCTGCCTATCTTCCTTCGCGGCTTTCGGAGTTTTATGAGCGCGCGGGCAGAGTACGCGCGCTTTGCGGCAGCGAGGGCTCGGTCACGATCATCGGCGCGGTATCTCCGGCGGGGTCGGATTTTTCGGAGCCGGTCACGCAGAATACCAAGCGCTATGTGCGCTGCTTCTGGGCGCTCGACAAATCGCTGGCTTACGCGCGGCATTATCCGGCGGTCAACTGGGTGACGAGCTACAGCGAATATACGGGCGATCTTTCCGCATGGTATGACGCGCATGTGGGCGAGACGTTCGGCGCGCTGCGCCGGCGGATTGCAGTCATTCTTGCCGAGGAAGATCGCTTGATGGAAATCGTGCGCTTGATCGGCTCGGACGTGCTGCCCGACGATCAAAAGCTGATTTTGGAAACAGCCGGTGTGATTCGCCGCGGTTTTTTGCAGCAGGACGCTTTCCATAAAGATGATACGTTTGTTTCGCTCGATAAGCAGAAGCGCATGATGGAGACGATCCTGCATCTGCATGACGGCGCCGCGCGCCTGGTTGCCACGGCGGTGCCTGTATCGCAAATTCAGAAGCTGGGGCTGTTTGAGAAATTGTCCAGGATGAAATATGAAATTCCGAACGACCGGCCTGGGATGTTTGACGAATATATACAGGCGATCGATACGGCGCTTTCGTCGGTGGAATAAAGGAGTGGTGCCGGTATGGTAATAGATTATGTTGGGGCGAAGGAACTTTCCGGACCGCTGCTTATATTTGGCAGGGTTCCCGGAATTTTCAACGAGGAGATGGCCGAGATCCGGCTGCCGGACGGCGAAATCCGGCAGGGCAGGGTCGTCGGTATGGACGGGGAACATACGGTTATTCAGCTTTTTCAGGGAACGTCGGGAATTTCGCTCTCCGGCGTGCGCGCGCATTTTACCGGCCGTCCGGTCGAATTGGCGCTTTCCCGTGAAATCTTAGGCCGCATGTTCGACGGGGCGGGCCGTCCGGCGGACGGTTTGGGACCGGTATATTCCGACCTCAGGCGCGATATCAACGGTCTTGCGATCAATCCGGTCTCGCGGACTTATCCGCGAAACTATATTTGTACGGGCATTTCTTCGATCGATGTGCTGATTACGCTGATCCGCGGACAGAAACTGCCTATTTTTTCGGGTTCGGGCATGGCGCACAATGAGCTTGCCGTGCAGATCGCGCGTCAGGCCAGGCTTGCCGGAGAGGACGCGGGACGTTTCTGCATAGTGTTTGCGGCGATGGGTGTTAAAAATGACGTGGCTGATTATTTTCGCCGCAGCTTTGAGGAAGCCGGCGTTTTGCCGCGCGTCGTCATGTTCCGCAATCTGGCGAGCGATCCGATTGTGGAACGTATCCTGACGCCGCGTTGCGCGCTGACCGCAGCGGAATATCTGGCCTATGAGGAGAACATGCATGTCCTTGTCATTTTGACCGATATGACCGCCTATGCCGAGGCGCTGCGCGAGTTTTCTTCTTCAAAGGGGGAAATCCCGGGCAGAAAAGGGTATCCCGGATATCTGTATTCCGACCTGGCTTCGCTTTATGAGCGCGCCGGGATCGTAGAGGGGCGTTCGGGATCGGTGACGCAGCTTCCGATTTTGACGATGCCAAACGACGACATCACGCATCCGATCCCCGACCTTACCGGTTATATTACCGAAGGGCAGATTGTGCTCGACCGTGCGCTCAGTATGTCCGGCATTTATCCGCCGGTCGCCATTTTGCCGTCGCTTTCGCGTTTGATGAAGGACGGGATCGGAGAGGGGTACACCCGCGCCGATCATGCGGCGCTGTCTGGTCAGCTTTTTGCCAGTTATGCGCGGGTGATGGACGCTCGCTCGCTGGCGTCGGTTATCGGCGAGGAGGAATTGTCGGAACTGGATAAGCAATATATCCGGTTCGGGCGGCTGTTTGAAGAAAAAATACTCACGCAGGGGCACAGGGAAAACCGGTCTATGGAGGAGAGTTTAAAGCTTTGCTGGCAGGTGCTCTCCACTCTGCCGAAAAGCGAGCTTTCTCGAATGGAAAGCGGTTTGCTGGACGCGCATTATGTCGCCGGCGCGCAAACGCTTTTTGAAAGTGGGAAAACCGGGCAGGCGGTGGATTGAGTCCGACTGAGAGCCGAGAGATCCGCTTTGTAAAAGCACGTATTTAAGTAAAAGGAGGTATGCGCCGTGGCAAAGGCCGCGCCCACCAAGGGAAATCTTTTGGCCGAGAAGAAAAAACTCGCGCTGGCGAAGATGGGGTATGAACTGCTGGACAAAAAGCGGAATATTTTGATCCGCGAAATGATGCAGCTGATTGGACGCGCGGGAGAACTGCATGAGAAAATCGGCGCGACTTTCGGCGCCGCTTATTCCGCGCTGCAGCGCGCGAACGTGACGGAGGGGATCCGCCCCGATCTTGCCGCCGAGGTGCCGGCAGACGACAGCCTGCGCATACGTTTTCGCAGCGTCATGGGTGTAGAAATCCCGATCGTAAATTGCGAAACCGGAAAGCCGCATGCGGCGCCCTACAGTCTGTCTTCCTCTAATTCCGCGCTGGACGAAGCGTATATTCGTTTTTCGGAGGTCAAGCAGCTTTCCGCGCTGATGGCGGAAGTGGACAGCAGCGTATACCGTCTTGCGGTCGCGATCAAAAAAACGCAGAAACGCGCCCGCGCGCTTCAAAATATCATCATTCCGGACAGCGAGCGGACGATTCGCGAAATTTCCTCTGTGCTCGAAGAAAAGGAGCGGGAGGAATTTGCCCGTATGAAAATTATTAAAAAGCAGAAAAACGCATAACCAAGAGATGATAAAAATACGGCCTGCTTTCTTTTTATGCTTGCATTATGCTCGCAAAGAAAACTTGGCATGCGGTATTTGATTGCTTATTGTGCCAGGCGTTTTGTTCGCTTGTCGAGTGAGTGCTGCAGTTGTTGAGAGCGCTTTTCGCAATTCTGTTCGATCTGAAATGGGTATAAAGTAAAGGAGGAATATAAATGAAAATTTTTGTAATGCTTCTTCTCATGCTTTGCATACCTTTTGTTCTTTCTGCATGCGGTGCATCCGACACGCCGGATGTGCCGGATATTTTTGATACCTCCGGCACATCCGAAGATGTTGCTGTTGATCCCGTTGTAAAAACCGCAGCCGAACTTCGATCCATGGGGTATATTCCGGAGGATGTGTCTGGCAGAATGTTTGAGTCTTCGGGTGAGGGCATTTACAATTACTGTCCGAGTATTTTTGAGGCGTCTGACGGTGTGCGGCATATCTATTACTGTACCAACAAGGATAATAAGCTGATATATGATTATATAGGCTATCGCAGTGCCGTCAAGGCAAGTGATACGGACGTGTGGTACTATAGTCCTGAAACGCTTGTGCTCGCTCCGCTGGAGAAGGTGGCCGTTTGGGATAAAGACGACTATAACAGTTCCGGTTTTTCGTGGTATTCGCTTCATATCTGTGATCCGTCTGTTATCAAGGGGCGGTTTACATATTACGATTATACGTATCAGTATCTTATGGCCGTGCTCGTTTGTGCAAACCCCTACTGCCTCGACAATGAGATAGCGCTCGCTGTTGCGGACGCGCCCGAAGGCCCGTGGATTCTCTGTGACGACACTGTTAATCCTGTTGTGCGCAGCAAACGCATGATGGCGGATTGGGGCGTCGGACAACCTGAGATGATCAGCATGGATCAGGCGGGGCAGGTGTGGTTGCTTTATACGGAAGCGGCTGCCGGCGCCGTATGGCAGGCGTATGATATGAGCGACCTGCAAAACGTTCAGACCATTTCCGCCCGGATCGCGCCGTCCAGAGCCGGAACCTCCGATCGTGTGACGGGAAGAAATCACGTGCTTTATAATTCGGCGTATGCGTGGGATCCGGATACGGGCTGTCTGTACATGATAACCGAGAAGTTTCCGCATTATATTCATGGCGAAGAGCCGGTTTATCCTGATCAGGTGGGCGCGGTGCAGGAGCTTTTTTGCTATGAATATGACGCTGAGAATCCGCTTGAACTTATACGATATGCAAGAGCAGACCGCTGGAAAAGCCTTTGTACGATCGGCCCCGAGGATTCGGGCAAACCGCGCAACCACAATGCCGCAATTATACGCGATCCATATGGCTATATCAACGGAAACGGGATCATCGAGATGGCAGTTACCGTCAATGACGCCGGCGATACCGGTGATAATAATACCTATCTATGGGATTACCGCATTGCCCGCTTTGAATATGACAACGCAGAACAGTAAAGAAACAGAGGGCATTGCCGTTTTTGCAGATTTAGGGTTAAGCGGCAGGCGGAACACGGTTTCTATCCTGTTGAAATCGAGTTTTACGATCACACGGAACGCAGTGTACTGCGTTTCGTGCGTTTTTTGGAGTTGTGGCTGAAACATTTGAATTTCCCGGCAAGAATTCCGACATCAGCGCATAGAATTGTGACGGGGTGATTTAGACATGGACAAACATATTGGAAAGGAAGGCGCGGCCGTGATTGTCCTTTCTCTGATGCTGACCGTGGTATTTGCGCTGTCGGTTTGGATGTATGACGGGATCGAGAGCGAGATGTCGGACGGTACGCTTTCGGGCGCGGCGGAGGCCGTGCGCACCTTTATGAATGAAAACGAGGCGATCGCTGCTTTTTTGGGAATGGATCCGGAGGAGCCTGCGGCGACGGAGGCCATTTCGGAGAAACGCGCGGCGGTTGCTGCGGCTGCGGAGGAATATATTGCGCGTTATAACGGAATTTACCGGCAGTTTCGGTGATGTATGCGCGGATTGAAACGATTTGCGGGCGTCATTTTTTGCGCGCTGCCGATGATTTTGTTCTGTTTGATGTCAGGCAGCGTCATGCTGCCGTTTGCTGCCGCGGTATTTGTGCACGAGAGTGCGCATCTTGTCGTGCTGCGGCTGGCCGGCGGACGGCTGCGTTCTTTTGCACCTGCGCCATTCGGACTTTGCATGGAGATTGACGAGAACACACTCACGCTTCGAGGGGAAGCGGCGGTCGCTGCGGCGGGCAGCGCGGCCAATCTGCTCTGTACGCTGATTTCTCTTTTGCTGTATCGGCTTTGCTCGGTGGATATTCTGTCTTTTGGCATCATTAGTATGATGCTTGCGCTGCTGAATCTGCTGCCCGCCGCGCCGTTGGACGGCGGCAGGTTGCTTTATGTATGTCTTGCTGCGCGGCGAGGCCCGGATTTTGCCGCTAGATGCCTGTGCGCTTTGACGTATATCATCAGCTTCTTTTGGTTTTTGTTTGCCTCCTATCTTTTGCTTACGACGCAGCAGGGCTTGTATGCCGTGCTCTTTTCCATGTATATTTTTGTTAAAAATGCGGGGCTCGGCTCTAAATAGAGTCGGGCCGCTTTTGCCGGACATTAATTGACTGAAAGTTTCAATGTAAAAATTTACAGAAAAAAAGAAAACCGGGTAAGAAAATTGTAAAATTGCACGGAATTTAAAATGGATATTGACGGCGCCAAAATCTGCGTTTATAATAAGAAGTATATTCTTATGAATTGCAGAAAGGCAACCGCGAATGCGGTCAGGGGTGATGCAGATGTCAAGAGTGTATAATTTTTCCGCAGGGCCTTCCATGCTTCCGCTCCCGGTTCTGGAGCGCGCACGCGACGAACTGGTTTGCTATGGGAGCAGCGGCATGTCCGTTATGGAGATGAGCCACCGGTCTCCCGAATATGACGCGATCATCAAAAATGCGGAGGCCAATCTCCGCAGGCTGATGGATATTCCGGAAAACTATAAGGTTCTGTTTTTGCAGGGCGGCGCTTCCACGCAGTTTGCGGCTGTTCCGCTGAATTTGATGAATAAGAACCGCAAGGCGGACTACATTGTTTCCGGGCAGTTTTCGAACAAGGCGTTCAAAGAGGCGAAGAAGTTTGGCGACGTCGTCTGCGCCGCTTCTTCGGCGGAAGACAATTTTACATATGTTCCGCAAACCACGAGAGAGAGCTTCCGTCCGGATGCGGATTATGTGCATATTTGCTTCAACAATACGATTTACGGGACAAAATTTCCTTATATTCCCGATACCGGCGCTATCCCGCTGGTCGCGGATATGTCCTCCTGCATCATTTCTGAGCCGGTCGATGTGCGCCGTTTCGGTTTGATCTATGCCGGCGCGCAGAAAAATATGGCGCCTGCGGGCCTTACGGTTGTGATCGTGCGCGAAGACTTGATTGGCAACGCGCCCGAAACAATTCCCACCATGCTGGATTATAAAGTCATGGCGGACAATGATTCGATGTACAACACGCCGCCCTGTTACGCCATATATATGGCGGGACTCGTTTACGAATGGATTTTGAATGAGGTCGGCGGCCTTGAAAAAATGAAAGCGTATAACGAAAAAAAGTGCGGTATCCTGTATGATTATCTGGATTCTCAAAGCTACTATACCGCGCCTGTCCGTCCGAACTGCCGCTCGATGATGAATGTGACGTTTGTTACCGGTGATGCGGATCTCGATAAGAAATTTGCTTCGGAGGCGTCGGCCGCCGGGCTGAAAAACCTGAAAGGGCATCGGAGCGTCGGCGGCATGCGCGCTTCGATTTACAATGCGATGCCTATTGAGGGCGTTGAAAAACTTGTGGAGTTCATGGAGGACTTCGCAAAGAAAAACCCGAAATAAGAGGTGACGGCATGAATATCAAATTGATGAACAAGATCGCAAAGGTCGGCACAGACGTCTTTGGCGGTGCCTATACGGTATCGGATACCTGCGAAAACCCGGATGCGATCATGGTGCGTTCGGCAAAGCTTCATGATATGCCGCTGAATAAAGAATTGCTGGCAATCGCACGCTGCGGCGCGGGCGTCAACAATATTCCCGTTGACCGGTGCGCAGAGGCGGGCGTCGTCGTATTCAACACGCCGGGCGCCAACGCAAACGCGGTAAAAGAGCTTGCGGTCTGCGCCCTGCTTCTGGCCTCGCGGAATATTGTCGGGGGGATCAACTGGGCTGCGGCTATTGCGGACAAAGCGAATATCGCCAAGGAGGTCGAGGCGGGCAAGGGACAGTTTGCCGGTTGTGAAATCGCAGGCAAAACGCTCGGCGTGATCGGTCTTGGGGCGATCGGCGGCCTTGTAGCCAACGTTGCGAAATCGCTCGGCATGCAGGTAGTCGGCTATGACCCGTATCTTTCGGTGGCCAATGCGTTGAATTTGTCCCGTGCGGTGCGCATCGCGTCCGGTTATGACGAAATTTTCCAGACCTGTGATTATATTACGCTGCATGTTCCTGCAACTAAGGATACGACGGGCTTCATCAACGCTGCGGCGATGACGCAGATGAAGGACGGCGTAAAGATCCTCAATCTCGCGCGCAGCGAGCTTGTGGACGCGGACGCGATGAAGACGGCCATCGATTCGGGCAAAGTTTCCTCGTATGTCGTAGATTTCCCCAGTCCGGAGTTGATCGGCTACAAGAATGTGATTTCGATTCCACATCTCGGCGCAAGCACGTCGGAATCCGAGGACAACTGTGCGATTATGGCGGCGCATGAACTCTGCGATTTCCTGGAAAACGGCAACATCGTCAACAGCGTGAATTTCCCGACCGTGTCGGTTCCGAAATGCGGCGGCGCGCGTATTTGTGTTGCGCATAAAAACGTACCGACGATGCTTTCCCGCATCACGACGGCGCTGGCCGATGACGGCATCAATATCGAAAACATGGGCAACGGTTCTAAGGGCGAGTACGCCTATACGATCGTCGATACCGGCAGTAAAATTCCTCCGCAGATCGCGGATGAGCTAGCGGCAATCGAAGGCATTATCCGTGTCCGTGTAATCGGCTGATTACGTTTTATATCCTGATTATAATCTGATAAAAAAAGTCCGAAGACACTGCTTTTTGCAGGAGCTTCGGACTTTTTTATGTAGAAAATCAAGTCTTTTCATGTGAGCTATTCTTATGCGCGGTATTTTTCAGCCTGCATGTTGAACATTTCAGCATATTTCCCGTTTGCACGAATCAGCGCGTCATGGGTGCCGCATTCAATGATTTTGCCGTTTTCAAACATATAGATGCGGTCGGCGTCCCGCGTGGTGGAAAGTCTGTGCGAAATAAAGATGACCGTTTTGTCGTGCAGAGCGGTTTGAATATGCCGGTTCAGTTCATATTCCGCCACAGGATCCAGCGCGCTTGACGGTTCGTCCATCACGGTGATGGGCGCTTGCTTGTACAGCGTGCGCGCAATGGCGATTTTTTGACTTTCACCGCCTGAAAGATTCACGCCGTTCTCTGAAAATTCCCGTGTAAGCTGCGTATCGAGTCCTTGCGGCAGACTGCTGAGCCGTTCTTCAAAGTTTGCGTTTTCCAGCGCGCGGATCACGGCCGGGCGCATTTTTTCTTCGTACGGGCCGCAAACCACGTTTTCGGCCACGGTTGCCGCGAAAATTTTGTAGTCCTGAAACACGGCGCCGATAACGGCACGATAGGCGCCGAGGTCATATTCGCGAATATTGACGCCGTTGTACAGGATTTTTCCTTCGGTTGCATCGTAAAAGCGCATCAGAAGCTTGATAAGCGTTGTCTTGCCGGCGCCGTTGTAGCCGACGATCGCAATTTTCTCTCCTTTTTCAATCCGGAAAGAGACGCCGCTCAGCGCTTTGATATCTTCGGTATATCCAAAGGAAACATCCTTAAATTCCAGACTTTCAAACGCGCCCGGGATTTTTTCGCCCCCGGCAATATCGCTTTTCGCGGAGAGAAAGACGCGCAGTTTTTCGATATACAGGCTGTACTGTGCCAGCTTGGCCATGGATCCTGTGATTTTTTGCAGAGAACTGCCAACCCGCCAGGAGGAAGTCACGCCCAGCGCAAAGCCGCCGAGCAGAACGGTTTTTGTGATCATCAGGCGGTATAGCAGAATCAGGATCAGCCCGTTGTCCTTGATTGCGCCGAGCACGCCCCAGAAGCCGGAGTAGATTGTGACCTTTCGATAATATTTTTGGATCAGCGCGTTTTTTTCCCGGACATGTTCGTCGTACAGCGCGTCCATGACCTCGCCCGCACGGCTGACGCGCAGTTCCTTGGCGTAATCCGCAAGATAGTGTACTCTGTGCACATAGTCCGCGATCCGCCCTGCGCGCCGGCTTGCCATGTCATAGGCATAGCACAGCTTGTTTGTGACATGTGAAAATATGGTGCCGCCGAGCGTGCAGAGCAGAAGAAACAGCGTGGCGGGACGGTCAAGGCTGATTAAAATTCCGATCATGGCGATCCCCTGTATGAAATTGCGCACAAGCTGCCGAAGTTCACTCAGCACATCGCAGACGCGGACGTCCGCCGTCCGCACAGACCAGATGAAATCGTTATAGAATTCGGGAATCTCGTATTTTGCGATATCCAGCGAGACCGCGTGATTGAAAAGCTTGATTTGCAGTCCGCATTTGATATACAGCTTTTGACGCTCGTTTTCTCCCCACCAGTACACCGTGCTTTCCAGAAAGCAGACGGCGAACAATGCGGCGGTCACGGCCAGCACGCGCAGGATTTCTTCGACAGGCGCGCCGCTGTCCAAACGGTCAAATACAAGCTTTAAATAGTACGCCTCCGCAACGCAGACAATTCCGATCACGATCGCATCTAGAATATAGCCGATAATAAAACGGGGCGAAATTTTCCATGCCTCGGATAAGATAAAACCGATATTGGAAAAGATGCGCGCGGGACGCTGTTTCTTTTTTTGCTCAGCCATTTTCCGTTCCCTCGCTTTCCCGGTATTTTTCGGCCTGCATGCGGAACATATCCGCATATTTTCCGCCGCGTTCCATCAGCGCTTGATGCGTGCCTTCCTCCGTGATTTGTCCATGTTCGAGCAGAATGACCCGGTCGGCCAGCACGGCCGAGGACAGACGGTGCGAAATAAACACTACGCTGCGTGTGCGGCAGGCGTCCATCATATTTTCATACATTTTGTATTCGGCGATCGGGTCGAGGGCGCTGGACGGCTCGTCAAGAATTGCGATACTGGCTTCCTTGGCGTAAATCCGCGCAATGGAGAGCTTTTGACTCTCGCCGCCCGACAAATTAGCGCCCGTCTCGTCAAATTCGCGCGTCAGGCGGGTATGGATTCCCTCGGGCAGGCGGTCTATGCGCTCTGCGACGCCCGCTTTTTCCATAGCCGTGCGTACGAGCGGCTCATCCTCTGTGCGCATAGGATGCAGCAGCACATTTTCTCCGGCGCTTGCGGCAAAATTTTTAAAATCCTGAAAGACAACTGCGAAAGCGTTTCGATATTCATCCAGCCGCAGATTTTTGATGTTGACGCCGCCGTACAGGATCTCTCCCTCGGTTACGTCGTACAGACGCAGCATAAGCTTTGCGATCGTTGTTTTTCCCGAGCCGTTCTGTCCGACAAGGGCCACCTTTTCGCCGTCTGCGATTTTAAAGGAGAGGTTTTTCAGCGTTGGTCTGTCGGCGCCGTGATATGTAAAGGTGACATTGCGGAATTCCAGATCGCCGCGCCGGACGGGCGCGGCGTCCGGTTTGTCGGCGATTCGTATTTTTGCCGCCAGAAAATCCCGGATGTTTCCGATATAGCGGGACTGTTTCATCACGTTGGTGATGCTTTCAAACAGGGCGATGATACCCCAGCTTACGCCTGAGATCGAATTGATGACGACCAGACAGTCTCCGTACAGGATGCTGCCGGTGATCAGTGCCTGCCAGACGGCGTACGCCATTGCACCTAAAGGAAGCAGAATTTCCTGAAGAAGGCTGGCGATATAGTTTAACGCGATCAGACGCGGCGCGTAGTCCCGAATGACGCCGTCCTGCGCGGCCGCCTCACGGCGAAAACGCGCAAGCATCAGCGACGGAAAGTCTCCCGTGCGCATTTCTTTTGCAAAGTCGGCAAGGTAGAAAGAGCGAAGCGCATAATCGCGCGAGCGCCGGTGTTTTTTCTTAATCAAATCAGATTCATAATTCAGGTCGTTGGCGCGCTTGTAGAAAACAGAACTGACCGCGGGCAAAATCAGAAATATGGCGAGCAGAGGATCAATGCCGATCAAGACGGCGGCCGAGGTGGAAATATCGGTTGAACGAAACGCAAACTGCAGAAAGCAGTAGTATACCGACATGATATGGCTCAGCGATTCATCGCGCGCCTTGAAATATCGGTCGTATTCCTCCGGATTCTCATAGGCCTCCAGATCCAGCGCGCGCGCTTTTTCAAAGAGCATTTTGTCTACGTAGCGCTGGATTTTCAGTCGGTTTTTCGCTACGTATACGTTGACGTTGCTCCAGGGCGAAAAGCAATTGATGACAACATTCAGCACGCACTGTGCGGCAAGGCAGGCTAAAATTACGCCGCCGATCGTGTAAAACGATTCTCCCGTTTGCACGGAATTGACGACATACTGCAAAAGCAACACATTTGTCAGCGCGCTCCGAAAGCCGTTCAGCGCGTTGCAGACGCCGGATACCAGCAAAAAACCGGGAGCGGCGCGGTGGATGACGCCCAGCGCGAAAAAGCTGTTTTTCAAAATCACTGCCGCGCTCTGCCGTGCGGGCTTTTCCTTAATTTCAGATTTTTGCCGCATAAGTCCTCCGTAAAGATTTTATGAATCGGGTCCTTGCGAAGACAGGATCACCGTGTCACGATTAAAAACAGCGATACTTAAAAAATGAACCGATCATCAGAGACGCGCCTGCATGTTTTCCGGGATGTTCGGGGCTCTGGAAACCATGCGAACCGGCGTGTCCGCTGAAAGAACGGTTTATCGGTATCCGCTGCAAAGGAAATCGGTTCGAATTTGGTACATTTTGGATGTACTCTATTTATACCATAAATTCTTCTAAAATTCAATGTTTTTTTACAAATTTTTCTCTAAAAGCTCGTATGCCGCTCGACGCTTTGCTTTTGGAAGCTTTTGCGTCATTGCTGCGGTAAAAAAAGCGGCGCGGTGGATGATGCTTAGCGCGGAAAAGCTGTTTTTCAAAATGGCTGCCGCGCTTTGCCGCGCGGGCTTTTTGCCGGTTTCGGATTTTTGCTGCATGGATCCTCCAAATTTTAAATGCTGATTCGGTGTGTTCGATGTTGACCGCGCAACACGGAGTTCGCCGGGGGGAAAACGGTCACAGTATTTTATTAATCTCTGAAATAAACTGAAAATTCAATAAATATTTGGATATTTTTGCATCATGAGGAAAAACTGTTCTGAAAAATACAAAATGTGCAAATCATCCATTGCTTTACAAAGGCAGGTATAGTAATATATTTGACGAATGAACGTTTAAACGATGCAAGACAGTCGGTGTGGCATTCGGTGCAGCCGCATGCTGAAACGCTTGAACGCGGATGCCCGCCCATGCAGCAGCTTGGACGGACACACGGATAGGAAAGGTGGATAAGGGAATGAAAAGGGGAATGAAACGATGGAGATGGCTACTGATGTGCCTGCTTTGCATTTTTGCCTTTTTCGCAATCGCGGGCGCGCAGGCGCTGAGCGAGCCGCCGATCGGCGTATACCGCGGGGACGGACGTATATCGCTACTCGACGCGCTGACGGAGATTCGGGAAAATCCCGCTTTGAGCCGTTCGGAGGCGCTGAAGCTGCTGGCGCGCGTCGCATCCTTTCCGCAAATGGAGGGGATGACGGTCTATGTGTCCGGCGGCGCCGGCACGGCGGGAAGCTCCGAACAGCCGTTCGACAGCTTTATGGCCGCCGTCAAGGCGCTGAATGGCGGCGGCGGCAGAATTGTTCTCTGTGGGGATATTTATCTGCCGGGCGGCAGCGTTATACCGGAGCAGAGCGCGAATCTGACGATCACGGCCGAAAGCGGACGCCTGATCCTTGGCGGCGATTTGATTTTCGCGCAAAACGAAAACGATAACCTGATTACGCTGGATACGCCCGTAACCGTTTCAAACAAAAACGGCGCCGCGCTGTTCGGCGGCTTTAACAGCCTGCATTTTACCCGGAATTTTGAGGTTTCGGGCAAGCTGCATTTTTACGGCGGCGCGGACAGCGCAAAAGGCTCGGCCACGGGGACAGACGCCCGTGCCGAGTATATGGTCAAAAACAGGACAGCGGTCACCGAACTGCCGTATACCATTACAGTAGACGGCGGCAAATTTGAAACCTTTTGCGGCGGCAATCGAAGGAAGGGATATGATGCTATTTTGGGCGCAATTGCCGCGCCGATTACGATTGTGGTTCGCGGCGGCACCTTCGGGGGCGGTGTCTCTTATGCGGCGCGGGATGTCAATAAAATGGAAAATGCGTTCAGTATTTCTGGCATGTCCATTCTTGCTTCCGACGCGGAGTTGTTGATTTCGGGCGGCACGTTCAATCTGCCGATTTATGCGCAGGGCAGAATCGGCGAAATGCACGCGTACTCCGGCGCCTGCTCGCCGTTGACTGCGTCCGATCGAAAATATTATGCGATAGATGGGGACATTTCCATCCGTATAGACGGAGGTACGCTGAACGGCTGTGAAATCAGTGCGTATCAGGATTCGCCTTCCTATGCGCAGGTGCTGCGCGGAGATTTTGATGTGACCGTCAACAGCGGGGCCGTACTTGCGGAAAATATGTATGTTGACGCGACGCAGGTAAAGGCGTATGCGGGTAGCGAAAAAAGGGCGTCGCTGAATTACAGCGGCGCGCGGAGTTTAAACATACGGCGCTTTGACTTTGTCAACGGCGCCGCGCGGCACTATGAGGAGCCGTTGCGGATTGCATGCATCGGCGACAGCATCACGCAGGGCTCCGGCTCCTCTGTGCCACTGACCGATTCGTATCCGTCCGTGCTGCTGTCCATGACTGCCGCGGAAGGCATGGACGTTGTCGTGGGGAATTACGGCATCGGCGGCTCGTCTGTTTTGCCTTACACACAGCGATGGTATAACGATACGCTGCCGTACATGATTACAACGGAGGAAGCAGACGCGGACTTTATTATCCTGGGGCTTGGGACCAACGATGCCAATACGACCGGACGTTCTTCCGGACAGGCGCGGCATTTTTACGAACTGTACAAGACGCTTGTCCAAACGTACGGCGAATTGCCCGAAACCAATACCGTATTTACAACTTCGGCCATTTACCGTCGAACCAGTTCGGCCTTATCCGACCTTTGCGCCGTCACCAATGTCCGGGCGCTCCAGCAGCGCGTGACGGAGGAACTGCAAAAAGAAGCGCCCGGCAAATATGTCTATATTGATTTGTATGCGCTGACGCTTGAGGCTGCCCTGGAAGGCAAGCTCCTTTCGAGGGATTGGCTGCATCCTTCAACCGCGGGTTATAAAATCTATACTGAAAAAATATACGACGCGGTATTTGAAGGGGTCACTGAGGTTAAAAATTTTGCCATGGATGACGTGTATATTTCGACCGCGGGGCGGCCGAACGGCGCCGGCACCGCAAGCGATCCCATCTCCGAACTGCCGGTCGCTTTTGCGCGTGCAAAACCGCAGACAACGATTCACGTTATGGGAACCTTTACGTTCGGCAGCTGGGTCATTACGCCCCTAAATGTCGACAGGTTGAACATTGTCGGAGAGGGAAGCGGGGCAACGCTTGCGACAACCTCGAACGCGATGCGGTTTCAAAGCGACGTGCGAATCGACAACCTTACGCTGAAATCGACGGGCAGCGGCGCCCTGTATATCGCGTTGAATTTCAACAATGCGGAATTGACCGAGCGCGTCTCCACGGGAAAATCCGTGCTGACGGCGGGACACCTGGTATACCGCGGAGACATCGCGCAAACCGCGTATGACTTTGAAGAAGCGGTCAGTAGCGACAGAGATATTACCGTCGAAATCAACGGTGGCACATACGCCGCGTTGATCGGCGGAAATCTTCGGCTTAACAACGATTCGCCGCTTGGCGTATACAGCGGCAACATGAAGCTGCACATTGGCAGGAACGTGACGGTCGCAGATCACGCGTGGAACGGCATAAACGGCATGAACTATTTGACCGGCCGCATTTTGGCGGACATTGACGCATGGGGCGAGGGTATGCAGTTGCGAGATTTCGCGATTCTGAGAACGCTTTCCGGAATTGTTTTCGATGAGGACAGGAATACGGGCACGGTCACGCTAGATGTTGCAGAGAATGTCAAGGCGGACCTGAAAATTGCGAACAACCGTACGGTAGTAAAATAGGTGAATCAAAACAGGCTGTAAAAAAAAGCCGGCTTTAGGGCGGCACTCATAAAACAGCATAAGATTGTTTTCGGGAAACGGCGTAGCTTCGGCTATGCCGTTTCTCCGTTTTGCAGGTCAATCAGTAAAGACGCGGGGAGTATCCCCACAAGATCATAGGAAATGTCAATCTGCTGTTCTCGATAACCTTTTGACTTGTCCGGCGCGTGAACATATACCGCCTTTACCATGTCGTTGAGTATAGCGGGCGTTAGTTCGTCTAAGTCGAGATACTTCCGTACCTTGCCGATAAACCTGTCAATGTTTTCTGCCTGTTCCTCTTGTTTTGTAATTTCTCCATTCAATCGCAACAGCTTTTCCCGCAGCTCTTCCTGCTCCTGTTCATAATCGTCCGAGAGCATTTGAAATCTGCTATCAGATAATTTCCCGTTGGCGTTGTCCTCGTAAATACGCTTGAATAGTCGATCAAGTTCCTCTATCCGCCGTTCTACTTGCGTCAGTTGCCGCCGCTTTGCCGCAAGTTCTCTTTTCGCTTCGGCTTTCTGCTTCGCGCCCATAGCTTTACGGAATTGTTCTTCGTGGTTAGCGACACAGGCAATCATCATTCTCATGTGGGCGAGTACACCCTGTTCCAAGACAACAGCACGGATAAAATGAGTAGGGCAAACCTCTTTCCCTTTGAGCCTTGAAGTAGAGCAGACAAAATGGTCTTGCCTTGCTTCAAAGTTCTTGCTTGTGCAGTAATAGAGTTTCTCCCCGCAATCGGCACAGCGCACAATGCCGGAAAACATATTTGTTTTTCCTGTCCTCGTCGGGCGGCGTTTATTCTTCCGTAATTCCTGTACCCGCG
>CATWNM010000022.1 GCA_958352145.1 uncultured Eubacteriales bacterium | reverse complement strand
ATACGCGACGAGGACAGCATACTGCCCGTATCCACGCTGGTAGAGGGGCATTACGGCCTGCATGATATTTGTCTGGGAGTCCCTGCTATTATTGGGAAGCAAGGCGTTAAAAATGTGCTCGATATCCCGCTTTCAGAGCAGGAATATCAAGCGCTGCACACCTCAGCCAATGCGCTGCGGGCGGCAATTGCCGATCTGGATCTGGAAACGGCGGTCCACTGAAAAATTTTTGCCTATAGCATATAA
This sequence comes from uncultured Eubacteriales bacterium, assembly GCA_958352145.1. Lineage (GTDB taxonomy): Bacteria > Bacillota > Clostridia > Oscillospirales > CAG-272 > UMGS902. The sequence goes on along the minus strand of CATWNM010000022.1, from coordinate 36,995 downwards.
TTTTGTTATTCATAAATTAATAGCACCGGCACAAATTAATCTTGCGCGAAAATCTCAAAAGGAAATATTGCAGGCGCAATATCGGTGAATTTATGAATATAACAAAAAAATCAAATATTCTCTGCTGGGTAGTCTCGCTTACGCTGCTGCTCTCCGGCGCCTATGCGCTGGAAGCAAAAGACCGCGATGCCGGCGCCGTATCCTGCTCTGCCGCTGCCACGGAAAGAGTTGAAAAATACAAGGATGTAAAAGTTTATGCTGGCGGGTTTCCCTTTGGAATCCGGTTTCGAACAAGCGAAGTCACCGTCGTGAAAACCAATTCCTTCTTGTCAGACGGTATCTCCGTTTCTCCCGCAGGAGATGCCGGAATTCAGCCTGAAGACATTATCAAATCTGTCAACGGCAAGTCTGTCGAAAGCATCTCCGAAATATTGGAAGCGATCAACGCGTCCCCCAATCAGCCGTTATCCGTAACGCTGCTGCGCAATCAAAAAGAAATAACGATCGAGCTTTTGCCGAAAAAATGCGATGACAGCGGAGACTTTCGTCTGGGCGTATTGCTCCGGGATTCTTCCGCAGGCATTGGAACCGTCACGTATATCAATACAGACAATTTCGCATTTGCAGGACTCGGTCACGGGATCTGCGACAGCGAAAGCGGCAAAGTAATTCCCCTCAGCGGCGGCTATATCAGCAATGTGCATATAAACGGAATCAATAAAGGCAAGAGCGGCGAACCAGGCGAACTGCGCGGCAGTTTTGAAAGTGAAAAATGCGGGAAGCTACTCTCCAATACCGAAGTCGGCTTATATGGGATTTATACCGATAAACCCGCGCTCACTGGGAAGCCAATCACGATAGCGGAACAATGGGAAGTCGAAGTTGGAAAAGCTACGATTCTCTGTACGCTCGATGACAACCGACGAACCGAGTATGAAATCGAGATTGCCGAAATCAATCATAATGACGGCGCAAAAACCAAAAATTACGTTGTTAAAGTAACGGACCCTGCATTATTGGAAAAAACAGGCGGTATCGTACAGGGAATGAGCGGCAGTCCAATTCTGCAAAACGGAAAATTGATCGGCGCGGTTACACACGTTATGATCAATGATCCGACTACGGGCTACGGAATTTATATCGGGAATATGCTGGACGAAATGAAAAACTATCTCTAAAATTAAAAATAGGTTCGCAAGAACCTATTTTTAATTAGTCTGCCAGAAAACCTTTGGTTCCTGGCAGAAAAGGGTTGGTGCGCTCGCGCCGCGCGCCGCTATGCGGCACTTGCCAAACCCGAATGCGCATCCAGAGCGGCACATATCCGCTCTGGATGCGCATTTCATCATCATGATCTGTTTTCTGCATACTAGACAGCAGCCGGGCCATTTTTTGTCCATTCAATTAATTTGTTTTCGAATGCGTTCCAAAGCGCTTTTTTCAAGTCTGGAAACCTGCGCCTGAGAAATCCCGATTTCATCCGCAATTTCCATCTGCGTTTTTCCGTTAAAAAAACGCATATCAATAATGGCCTTTTCCCGCTTTCCAAGATGCTTCATGGCTTCGCGCAGCGCAATATCCTCAAGCCATATATCGTCGTCGACGCTGTGGTCGCTGACCTGATCGATTACGAATATCGAATCCCCGCCATCACTGAACACTGAATCATATAAAGAAACCGGCTCGATGATCGCTTCCATAGCGCGGGACACCGCTTCCTCCGGCTCTCCGACCTCCTTTGCGATGTCCTCTACTGTAGGCTCGCGCAAAAGCGTTTTAGAGAGCGTTTCACGCGCCTGCAACGACTTATAAGCAAGATCGCGCATAGAGCGGCTGACCCGGATCGAATTGTTGTCGCGAAGATACCGGCGGACTTCTCCGATAATCATAGGCACCGCATAGGTTGAAAATTTTACGTCCAGTTCTATATTAAAATTGTCAATAGCTTTGATTAGTCCAATGCACCCTACCTGGAACAGGTCGTCCATATTTTCACGGCGATTGGTAAATCTCTGTATGATACTGAGGACCAGCCTCAAATTTCCGTCTATCAGCTGGCGGCGCGCTGACTCGTCGCCGCATTTCGTGCGCTTCAGCAGTTCTTTTTTTTCCTCATCGGACAAGTTTTTTAGCTTTGCGGTATTCACCCCGCATATTTCCACCTTACTGAAATGCATGTTTTTCTCCTAAGAAATTTCTTTCGTTGAAAGTATTGACACATGCTATTTCCCGTATGCAGAAGATACGCGTGGGAAAATATAGAATTCTTGACAAAACACGCCGTCGAGGCTATAATTTTTATATAGATTTTAGAAATATGAGGAAATCAAATATGGCCACAATTACCCTCAAAGCCATAAAGCTAGAAAACGTCAAAGCCGTCTTGAACGCAATCGCCGGAGAACGGCAAATGACCAAGCTGGAAGTCTCCAAAGAAACCGGACTGAGTCTTATGACCGTAGGAAAGATCACATCCATACTGTCGGCAGAAGGACTGCTCGCCCGCAGCAAAAGCACCGGTCAAACCGCCGGACGACGCGCTGAGATTTTCAAACTTCGTCAGGATTGGCTCATACCGGTATTCGACTTATCCACAACAAATTTCAAATTTTTTGTTGCGACTCCAAAAGGAGAAATTCTAGATAAGGTAGAATATCCCTGCACAACCGAACCACAATATACTACCAGCGAATTTATCCGATTTCTGTCCCTGACACTGGATATGCTGAAGAAAAAATATACAAAACGGCATGCCATCGGCATAGGCGTATCGATCTGCGGAGTTTACAATGCGGATAGCGATCAAATTCTATCCACTATGCAGCCGGAACTTGCCAGCATCAAACTCATGCAGAATATCACCAAAATTTTCAAACAAAAAAATGTCATTATTGAAAACGCCAACCGTCTTTGCGCGGCCGGCGTCATCGAAAGTACTGAAAATTACCGCAGCCGCTGCATCGCCTGCCTCACCGTCAATGAGAGCATCGAATGCACTGTATGTGAAAACGGAATCTATTTGCAAGGCGCAAACGGTTTTGCAGGCAAATTCGGCGACCTGCCGTACGCACCCTATTTTACATATGCAAACTTTTTTCGAAACGCACAAAGTTTGCGCGATATTACCGATCCGCTCGCCGATCTGTTAAAAACAGTTGTCGCCGCTTATGATCCAGATCTAATCTACTTCTGTACGCAAAAATTCGCTATGACCCCCAATATTTTCAAAACGGTTGAACATGCGATTTTCCCCGCAACCGTCTGGAAAAACACAAAACCGGTTGTAAAGCCAGTCTACACTTCTGAAAATGAAATTCTCAGCGCAATCGCCGCCAGAGTTATCGAAAACTGGGTAAACAACATCGTTGATTCCGATACATAAATTTGAATTTGGTGCACAAAATAATAGCGAGGCTGAGCCTCGCTATTATTTTGTAATAAGGCAGGTTTGTGAAAATGGACAATTGCAAAGCGAATATGAGCATTGAATGTACAGTGGATCAATGCAAGCATCACTGCGGCGATAAGAATTTCTGCTCGCTTGACCGCATTAAGGTTGTCACCCATGAGGAAAATCCGACGATGACGCAGTGCACCGACTGTCATTCTTTTGAAGCCAAGAGCAGCTGCTGCTCCAAATAAAAACGTATTTTAGCAAGAAGAGCGACGGCAGCGCCGTCGCTCTTCTTATGAACGCTCAACAATTTTTACATTGACCGGTTCAACGCCCGTCTGCTCATAAACGATCTCGTTGATTTGCGCAATATCATTCGGAAGAAGCCCCTCAGATTTGACTACGATGCTAACCGTACTGCCATTGACAACCGCCACACAATCGGAAAATCCTTTGGCTTCTATCAGCGTCTCTATATTTGCTTCACGCTCGATGTCTTTCGCAATCTGAGACATATCCGAAAAAGCCTGCGCCTTGGTTTCCTGCAATGCTTCTGCGCTGTCTACTACGGTCTGCAAAACTTCCAGCGCCTCGTCGCGAGCCTTCTGCCTGCTGAGTACCGTAGAGGAAAAATACTCATCCATATTTACGACCTCTCCCGGATTTTCGCTACCGGAATCAGAACTGCCATACACATCCGACATATTGTTCGTGCCATAGCCGATCGTGCCGACAGGATCGCTGAACAGAAGATAATTCACATAGACAGCGCCGCCAATGACCAAGATTGCCGCGATCACAATCAGATTTTTCTTTCCGATTTTGTGATAGGCATTTTTAAAAAAAGTGCCGACCTTCTTAAAATCCAATTTTGTCTTCATAGCTACCTCCGCCAGATTTTAGTTTGATACTAATATATATTTCTTTTTGATTTCCATTATGCTATCCGCTGCCTGAAACCGTAATTTTTGTTGTCGGAAGCTGAAACAGCGTCTGAATCAACTGATACAATTTAAGCTGCACCGCAGGATCGTCTCCGCCGTCGCAAAGTACCGCCACGCCGAGGATACGAGTTTCCCCCGAAGAAGCGGAACTGCCAAAACCGCTAAGAGAGGCGGCCGGTACTGATTCGTAAGTAATCATGACTTTAGCATTTTTTACGCCGCGCACCGAATTGCAAAGCGCTTCCAACTGCGACGCTACCATATCGGCCTCTGGCTCTTCCGCGGCGCTTTCTCCGGAACCCAGCAAAGACGAAAGCGCGATCAGAACCATAATGATCAAAAGCAACGGAACAAACCAAGGTTTTTGTCCGAGATTGCTAAAAAAAGTAGTCAAAAAAAATACACCTCCGCTCTCACGCCATATTTTTCTTTCAAAAACTGTTTGACTGCATATGTGCTGACCAGCATATCTTCCGCCGCAAGATCGATTTTAATCGTGGTCAACTCCAGTGTTTCCCGATCGAGCGTAATTGTACATCCCGGCACGTCAAGACCAAATTCTTTTTTCAGATCGCTTAAAATCTCCTGTTCCAGTTTCGTTTCGACATCGGTATAAATCGTTTCCATCATTGAATCGGAAAGCGACTGGAAATAATTGACGTTATTTTCAAGCGCCACTTGAGGAAGCGCGCCGCCCCGCCCGCCGAGCATCCCAATAACTGTGGCCGCAATGACCAAGTTCATAACCATTCCAAACGCTTTGGCCAGCGTATCGCTGCCCATAGAAGCCACGATCAAACGATACACCGCGCCAAGAATTGCAATCAAAATACAAAGCAAAAGCAAACGGTTCATGACATAACCAGCGCGGGCACACCGCTGAGAAAAATCCCGATATTTACAACAGCCATTACAAAAATTGCAGAGAATCCCGCTATGGAAAAATCAAACGCACATTTCAAATTTCCAAAGAAAGCGCGCGGCAGCACCATAGAAAAATAATCGCAGATATGAATTAAAACCGAAAGAATAAATCCCGCGGCCCACAGCATAACAAGAACCGGTAAAAATACCGCTAAAAGAAAAACCACCGATGCCATTCCGGTCGCATTTTTTATGGTTACCAACCCTCCGCCTGCAAACCGTATGGCGTCTCCGATGGTTCCTCCGACAACCGGCACCGCATTGCTGACCAGCAGGCGAAGCGTTTTAGCCGTGAGCGTATCGGTACTTGTCACCGCCAGATTTTGGCAGCCGATTACAATAAACAAAAGCGTAATACATACGGACAAAACGCCGAACAGCGTATTGCGGAGCCACTTCGAAAACTGAAGCATACTGACATCGCCCGATACGACGCTCATCATAGCCAACCCGGTAAAAGCAGCGCATACTGCGGGCACAAGACGATCAATTAAAAATTGTGCAGCCGCCAGAAAAATTGTAAGAAACACGCTTCCTGCACCGGCCGCCGCCACATTTCCGCCGGAAGCGGTCATAACGCCCATAACAGGCGCAAGAACGCCAAAAAACAACGTTACGTCGTTCATATACATACATGCCCGGGACATCAATTCATATACTGGCGCAGCGACTGTGACCGCTAACGCCATATTTAAAAAATACTGAACCGCACCGACCGCCGCGCGGCTTTTTAAAAGATTCTGTACCATATGAAAAAGCAAAAACAAAAGAAGGATACAAACAGCGGGACCGATCCAGTCTGCCGCAAAATCTATATTTAAGAAGCTGTTTTGAAAAATGTCTGCTATACTGCGTACCAGCCCGCCAGTATCCCCGTCATATTGCCGGTAGCTCTCCAAAACGCTTTTTGCATAATCACTGCCTACGCTGTTTTGCGCATCCTGTATAAATTTTGCATAGGTATCTTCCATGTTCAGTCTCCAAAAATTTTAAATGCCAGCGCCATTAAGTCCGTAAAAACAGGCATACAAAGATAAATAATTTCCAGCACGGCCAGCGTCTCAATCCCATGCGCCAAACCTTTCTGCCCGGTTCCCTCGCACACGGTCGACGCTACTGAAGCCACAACCGCAACCCCAGCGGATTTTAATATCACATCAAAATACCGTATCTCCCCCTCCAGCCGTATGCTGCCCCGAATATATCCATAGAGTTCACCCGTGCGCGTAATCGCAAACAATGCAACCACCACATAAATTAATGATGAAATCAGCGCCGACAATTCTTTTTCCCGCTGAGAAATCAGCAATACGGCCGCGCAGCTCATAACAGCAAACGCACAGACTTTAAAAATATCCATTATATTCCGAATATATATCGTATTTTTTCAAACAGTTCCGATAATTTATCCACTAACATCAGGAGTACGGCCACAATTCCCGCTACCGATACCAACAAGGACTGTTCTTTTCTGTCCGCACGATCCAAAACCAAACCGGAAAACATCACGATAATCCCTACGCCAATCACTTTATACACAAGCGTTATATCCATAATTTCCTCGCAAGACGCTTTTTTCACCGACAGTAATTTGTATGAAGCTTGTCTGAAAAGTATGCCTGCCTGTCCCAAATTTTCATGTAGAGATGCGCCGTCAAAAACGGATTCGCCTAGAAAATCAGCCTGTATCGATGTCCACCCATAGAAAAAAGGCAGATTTTCGATCTGCCTTTGAGTCTGTTAAAACCAAAGATTTTTCAACAGAAAGGGTTTGGTGCGCGCCGTATGCCGCAAAAGCGGCACATATCCGCTCTTTATGCAAAGTTTTATTGTATTTATTTTATTTCTCGCCAAGCGGCTTTCAATTCTATACGCTTTTGTTTTAGACATTTGATCCCATTTGATTTTTCCTGATACCCATTATCCTTATCCTATGGGTTTTCCGACCTTTTGTTAACAAAAGTCTATAAATGGGCGGATATCAAAGGGAAAATTATCGTGTGTGATCTGGTGGTTTACGGCTAAATTGTATCATAGAGTGGGAATAAATGGAAGTTAGCCCGAAAGCCTTTATTTGCAAGGCTTTCGGGCTCTTTTATTGATAGCCGCGATGCTGTTATGACGCTAGAATCAGGTTTTTAGCAAGGAGTCTAGTGTTTTAGCAAGTTCTCCTTGCTTATGCGGGTACAGGTGGGAGTATGTATTGAGGGTCGTTTCTATGTTCTCATGGCCAAGCCGTTCAGCTATTAAGAGCGGCGAAAAGCCGAGTTCAATAAGCAACGAAGCATGGCTATGTCTGAGGTCATGCACCCTAATCTTTTTAACTCCACTTTGGCTGCTACCACGAATCATTTCACGGTATAGGGCGTGCTTGCTTAATGGGAAAATGCGTCCATCATCATAGAGGTGAGAGGTGTACTCTTCAAGTTCCTTACATAGAAAATCCGGCAAAGAGATAATACGGTTGCTTTTTGGAGTTTTAGGCTCTGTAACAATATCCTCCTTGCCAATTCTCTGATAGGATTTATTGATAGTTAGGGTATTTTCCTCGAAGTCAATATCGTTTTTGGTTAAGGCTAAGAGTTCACCTTCTCGTATGCCACACCAGTAAAGGACTTGAAACGCGGCGTGCATTTGCGGTTTGTCCTCAATCGCTGCGGCGAAGCTAATATATTCGTCTTTTGTCCAGAATTGCATTTCTTTTGCATGCTTGCGTCCCATACTTCCGGCCTTGTGGCATGGATTTTCTTTTAGGCCATAATACTTGACAGCATAGTTGAAAATCGCACAAAGCTGATTATTGATTGCTTTTAGATATGTTTCAGCATACCCTTCGCCCATAAGCTGATTTTGCCACTGTCGAACTGTGGTTGCCTTAATATCGCTGATTTTCATTTCTCCGAAATAGGGCAATATTTTTGTCCGAATCATGTGCTCCTTGGTACCCATAGTAGATGCCCTTAAACGGTTGTTCATGTCCGTAATGTATAGCGAAATTAAACTTGCCATCGTCATTTGTGGATTTTCCTGTAATTTGTCAAGGAAAGCTCTCTCCCATTCTTTGGCATCTCTCTGCTTTGAAAAACCTCTTTTTGTCTTGCGCTGTTGCTTCCCTTGCCAATCGATAAAATAGAAACAGCAGTACCATGTTCCGCGCTCCTTGTCCTTATATACTGGCATACATTTTGCCTCCTGTTCTGCTATTCCTATTTATAATATCGCGAATTTTACTTTTTGCGAGCCCCCAAGTTTAGCGTGTTCACATTCCTCTGAGTCTGTTCTGCTTGGGGTGGTGGATAGATATTTGTACTCCCTATTAGATAAAAACTTGAAATGGAGCGTCCTAGGTCTGTTTTTGGCGGTTGCTCTTACATTTGCTCATTAAGTTCTGGTATTGTACTCAAGTCAACCTCACCCAAAGCATCTATAGCCTCAAAGAGGTTGTTTTCAGTAGGTTCGATGCTCTTTTTGTCTGTCAAACCCATATATTTGGCAAGGAATTCTAGTGCTTTTAACTTATCATGCAGTTTGATTTCTATTCCGTTTTTCGTAACCTTGATACTGGAAACTGCTCCTTGTATTTCAGACGGCATTTCTTTTAGGCGCAGTTTGCCGTCAATGACTTCAACATAATCGAAGATGTTGGAAAAGCTAAGCGCCGCCATTTCCCACAAAACGCGCTCTGCTGAAATCCGCAATCCCTCGCGTGCCTCGGCCTTTCGCCGATTGATTTCTTTACGAATTTTTGGAATGGCAAGGAGTTGTGCGCCCATTACATTTGCACTTTTATGAGAATACCCTGCGGCAATAACTGCACGAGTAGCATTGAAGTCTACCATGTATTCATCGATAAACCGTTGCTGTTTCTCCGTCATTCTTTCACCACATCTCTAAATTCGTTTATTGCATATTTTTCTGTTGAAATACGTGCAAGCCCATCGGAGAGCATATACCCACCGTACAGGTGTACTTCCCGTAACTTTACTAAAAGTTGCCTAATCGTGCGCTTGTGCGAAGCATGGGAACCATCTGCGTTAATAATTTGAAGTTTGTGGATACCTTCACTGTCGCTTATATTACAGCACTTTTTCTTTCTATGCGCTCTTTCAATTTTTGACTTACTTCTAATAAGCGGTCGGAGTTTAGACATTTCCCAAACTGCCACAATGCAGTCCACGGTATATCGACCTCCCCGGACTCATATTTTGTAATTAAGGCAACGGAGAGCCCTGTTTCGGCAGATAGTTGTTTGCGGTTTTCAGATAAGAATTGCCTTTCACATTGCAGCAAAGTACCAATATGGTGGTACATGGTCGGCTCGATTAATACATTGTCCTGCCGCACAATCATATAGTTTAATGCTTCATCTTTCAGGTGAAAAGCGTAGCGACGAAAAGCAAACCGCAGAATGTCGAGCGAGATTTTATAGGTATCAGACATAGCGGTCAATGTAGCATAGGACGGAGTATGCTTGCCTGACTCGATTAATTTAACGGTATCGCGGCTGATATGCAGGGCCGCCGCAAACGATGCTTGCGAAATGTTACGCCGATGCCGGAAGCTTGCCATAAACTCCCCGAAGGTCTTTGGTTCTAACTTTTCAAGGTGGTCTTCCAACTTGCCGAGCGCTATTAAGGCGTCATTAACATTCCCAACCAACACATATTGCTTGATAGCGTTGTCATAGTAGGTTGCACGCCTCATTGTGTTACCTCTTGTCCAATAAACATTTCTGCTCAAAATAGGAGCGTGGAACACGACCGGCTATGGTAATATAACCTTTCCGTTTTAGCTCGTCATTTAGAGCCTTGATAATCTTATAGGCTTTCCCCATGGAACAGTCGAGACGATCCATAACCTCGTCAACACGCACAACATCAGACATGGTCGTACCTCACTTCGAGTTCGCCCACAGGGACACCCAACGCTGCAGCAATTGCGCCGCCCGTTTTCGATGTGCAGGATTTACCAGCTTTTACTTGGCAGATAGTTGAAACTGAAAGTCGGCTCAATTCCGCCAAGCGGCCAATCGTCATATCACGTTCAGCCATTAGAACAATCAGCTTAATTCTGTTAACTCTCATAATGATACCTCTTTCCTTATAAATCCACGCTGCCGTCCGTAAATGGCACCGCAATTAATGGCCGTTGTCATGCTCCATTCAGGGAGGCTTTTCAGCAAGGAGGTAATCTCCCTGGCGTGCTGTGTAGTGTAGTTTTTCGGATCCCCTCTAAAAAGTTCCTGCCATATTTCAAGAGCGCATACACGCTTGCGGCGTACTAAGCCTTTCTGTTCGACACCAAATCCACCGCTCCAGAACATAAGCCGATGTTCAAGGTCCCATGTGTCCCAATCAGCAGGCAAAAGTGCTTCAACAAAGTTTTCAATTAAACCGAGTTTGCCGTTAGTCTCTGTATGCTCCGACTGAATTTTTCTGGCGATTTCCTCAACCTCGCTGTCGAGATACCATGCTTCACCTGCGTCATAGTATGTAACGACTTCAGCCCAGACTTGGTCTACGATTTCAGATGTCAGCTTATCACCATTGGAGCACCCAGCTTTAGTAACTGTAATGGGCCAAAAACGACGTGCGCCAGTGGGGTCTCTAAGGAATTCATCATCATTTGTTGTGCCAAAGAAGGCGCATTGACGAGGATGAGATTGTGTCCGGCGTGCATACGCCGCGCGATAGGTATCTTCTTGTTTGGAGACAAACTGCTTGATTTGCTCGATTTCCGCTTTTCGGGTGGCGGCCATTTCCGCAAGCTCGATAATCCAGTTTCCTTGGAGCTGCTCGTAAGCGTCCTTTCCTGACATTGTATAAAGAGAATCTGAAAACCAGTTTTTACCGAGTTTCTTTAGAGTTGTTGATTTTCGGCAGCCTTGGGGACCGACGAGGACAAGCATGTGGTCGTGCTTACAGCCTGGTGAGAGAATTCTAGCCACAGCACCAATAAGAGCCTTACGTGTAACTGTGCGGGTGTATCTGGAGTCCTCTGCGCCGAGGTAATCTACAAACAAAGTTTCGACTCGTGGCTGTCCGTCCCATTCGAGAGAGCGTAGATAGTCGCGTACAGGGTGAATCTTGTTGCTGTCAATGGCAAGATCAACGGCATCACGTACCTTTTGTGTACTGTCAATTTTATAATCACGTTCTAGCAACCACCGTAGCCCTGCGTCGTCGGTGTCAAGCCAAGAGGTGGAGAGCCGATGTGTAGAAGTGTCCCATGGCAAGGTGCCACATACAACGGGACGTTCCATAAATTCATCATAATAGTAACGACCTTTTAGCCGCGGATCATGTGTTAGAATGAAGAACACATTATCAACAGTGGCGGCGGGTTTGCCAGTCCTTGGATTGATTTCAAGTGCCTGTATCCATTCTGTGTTCTCTGTGTCATCGAAAATCGCAACAACTGAACTCAGTTGCTCCGCTTTGAGCTCCTGTTGTACAGCGGGAATTGATACCGCCTTGTCACACATACTTTTATAAGAAGGGAGTTTTGCGGTAGGGGTATTCGGCGTAGAATTTTCGTCCTCGTCACCGAACAGGTGAATACGGACAAGGTCGAAGGCATTGCATAGTTTGCCGCATATAGGGTCGGTGCTGTGGTGACTAAATGCGAATTTTCCGTTATCGTAGATAATCAAACCACCGGCAGTAGAACCACTAGTGTAAGTATAACGTCCGTTGCTACACTTGCTATATTTATCCGGCAAAAATTCATCAATTGCATCTTCAATTGAAAATGCCTTGCAAAACGCACCGACAATACCACCCTTCTCTAAGGGGTCGCTCTGCTTATCTGCCAACCGATGGAGTTCGCCCACCTTGCGGCTTGATACAGGCCATTGCGTCGGGTCGCGCCAATCGGCATATCGGGCAAGTTGCTCGTCTGCATTCAGCCAAGGTGCGTCCTCTACCTCATAGCGGAATTCGGCGTCAGTAGAGGCACTAGCCCAATACATCAATCTATGCGGCTGATAAGTGGTGTCATCGCACATGTCGATTCCAATGTCCTCTGCAATCTTGCGGGCAATTGCTTCATACTCATCAGGAGAGACAGGGCGGGACAGCGGTAGCACAAGCCGAAGACGTGGGCTCTGCGATGTGTGGCTGTGAGTGCTGTATAGGACAGCAGCGCAGCCAAGGACAAGTGTAACCGTAGGCCAAGGGTCCACGCCTTGGGGAACATTATCAAGGTCCAGTGTGATTAGTTGCCGCTCGTAAACAGAGTCGGCCTTTCTGCGCCCCGTTCTTAAACTGCCGCCGACATAGCCACCAACATCTTTAATGCGGTCGCGCTCGTCTTTCGCCATGTGAATATACTCGTCCTGTGTTTCCTGCGTCCTCGTGACATTAGAGAGCTTAGCGGCAAGGTCGGACCACAGTATTTCTCTGTTTTTCCAATTTATAGACCGGCGAGAGCACCCTGTGGCTATCGTCAGTAATCCGTCATACTGCATGTGGTCAACCTCTCTTTCAAAATACACAATATATTGTGGTTATCTGTATTTTATCGTATATATATCGTGCTGTAAATAGCCTAATATTAGTAAGAAAAACGGCGTTTGAGAACAAATTGTCAAATATGAAAAGGCACTTGCCATTAATGACAGGAGTATGTCATAAAGGCACTGCCTTTTGATTATATTGACCTAAAATTTTCTTCTTAAACTTTTTATGAACATAACAATCCTCCCACAAAGCGGAAGCAGATTGTAGTACTTGCAGCGGTTTTGTGATAGAGTTAAACAATTTTGTAAATTAGGTCTATAATACCCCATTTGGGTATCGAAATCGTTTATACATTGGGTTTTACAAAAGGCTATAAAAACCGTTGCAGCCGCTGCAAACGACCCCAAAAGCCCGTAGAAAAACTTTTCGTGTAACGACTTGCAGTAGCGGGATGGGGGATCGATACGAGCGAGAATAGAGGCTGAGCCTCTTCGCAAGGTTCGGTCGGATGCTCTTAATTCGTTCCTTGGTGAGTTACAATTCATACTGCTTTTGAGTTCAAAAAAGGCGTAGGGTTAACTGATTACTCCACAGGTTGACCTGATATGATAATCAAATTAGAAATGTTCTCCCCTAGCGCAGAAGCACGACCGTCCCTTGCTGTCCGAATATGGAGGGTCTCGGATAGCGTTTTACGAGAGGAAGATGGCAAGACCTATAAGGTTTTAGGGAATATGACCTATAAAGAGTGGGTCAAGCAAGCGGGCATATCTACTAAAAACAATCAAGCCATGTTTACAAACGAAAAACAGCACGATATAATAAAAAAGTTCGTAACAACTAAGACGTCATACATTTTGATACTGGTGATAAGTTTGAGCTTTGTAAAGGAATGGTTGGATTGAAAGTAAAATACATTGGCCCAGATTATGTGGCCTTTATAAAAAACAAAGTATATGAAGTGCTTTCTATTGAAAAAGGCTGGTATCGGCTTATGAGCGAAATTGATGAATCTTATCTTCTACCGCCAGAAGTTTGTGAAATAGTCAAGGATTCGGAGACTAACGCGCTAGGAAGACGGGGTGCAGAGGTTCAATAATGCTAAAATTGAAAAACTTGCGAAAGACCGAAAGCATAATTGAGGCAGACTTCTATCCTGAGGATTCTAAGAAGGCTGGGCATATAGTCGTAAGCCTTAAATCGGAAGAAATTGTTGACCGCGCTGACCCGCAAGGGTATGAGAATGACTTTAGTTACGCGGCGCACGCCCGGCAGACACTGGTAAAACTCGCCAAGCAAGATAGCTTGCCTGACGAGTGGACGGTCATGTGGTACTAAGGGTTCAGGCTATTCCAGAAAGCCCATATTTGACCCGTATCGCGTTTTAAGGCTCGTGGCTTATAATTAACCCTCCTTTGAAATTAAAGCTCGCCAGCGGAGACCGTGGGGTCAAAGAATAAAGAAGCCGGTCTACTTTAGCAAACCGGCTTCTCACATCTATAGAAGTTTTACAATAATGTCAATCGTGTCTTTAGCATCGACATATTCGTTTAGGTCAATTTCCCTTGAGTCATCAATCCAACCACTTGAAACACAGATGTTAACATAATCACGTGCCCAATGATGTTCTATATTTTGGAATGAGCTTGTCCCGCTCTCTAACTCGGAAAATCGGCTGAGTATTGTGCAGAGTTCCCCCATCGTTAAATATGCGTCGGGGCGATAGTGCTCGTCATATCCTACTATGATTTTTGCTTTTGCTAATACTGCAATTGGTATATCGTCCACGACATCAACAAAGGGGCTTTCCTCACAGACGTAATACTCTTTGCATTCATCACTCATAAGATTATATAGGATATGTACGATTTGTCGACGAGTGATATTATCGTCAGAAACAGCATCCCGATAGCCTACGAGGTAAAGCATATTCGCTTTATCAAGAGTAGGCTTTATTGTCTTGACGTCAACAACAGTATTATGATGCTGAGTCGAAGGTTTGACGGTGGCGGTCGGCGGATCAGTATCGAAGTCTGGCTCAGTAGGCGCAACCGGTGGAGTAGGCTCTGGTTCTGGTTTTGGCTCTGGGTTTGGGTCTGGTTCTGGCTCAGAAGTTGGCAGGTCTGACACCATAAGAAAAACTAATTTCCCGCTTCCCTCAAATGATAAGTCAAACAGTTTGCTACCGGAACGCTCAGTATAAAAATCAGAGTGCCAGCCGCTTGGAGTTTCATCGAACACATAGTTTTCAGTAAACAGTACGGTAATTGGATTCATGGCGGATAAATCCGCCCCTTCTTCAGTTGCCTTATTTTTGTATATCAGAGTGTCGGTGATTGTTGTGATACCCGAATTGTTAATCGCACCGCCGACAGTTGCTGAATTGTTAGTAAAAACGCATGATAAAAGTTCCGTGTTGCCACCACCTGTGGTATCTATTGCCCCGCCAAGTATAGAGTTGTTTTCGTTAAATTCGCAATTTTCGGCATGTAGTGTGTTAGCATTGTAAATTGCGCCACCGTTTTGGAAAGTAGAGATGCCGCTGGTACAATTTTCGGCAAAGGTGCAATTAGTCAATGTCAGGTTGCCATTGTTTCGAATCGCGCCTGCACTATCCTCAGCTTTGCCGCCAGTGAAGACGCAATCGGAGAAAATAGCGGTTGCACCAATAAGAACATGTGCGCCGGTGTCGCTGGAATTGTCTGTGAAAGTGCAATTTGAAAAAATTGCTGAGCCCGTTTTTACTTCAACGGCACCTGCCGAGCAGTTTGTAAAGGTGACATTTTCAAAATTGCAGTCATCTAGAGTCCACACGGCTCGTTCGTGAGCGCCTATGGATTGACCATCAATAATCAGGTTTTTAAGAGTGCCATTTTCAACCCGTAACAGAATATCTTCGGTAAAGTCTGCCGAGCGGGTCAATGTAATTGTTTTGTCATCGTACCCTAAAACCTTATGTGCATCAATCACAATTGTTCTGGTGATTTCAACCGTAGTCGCCCCACTGTCTACAACAGCGGCAAGTTCATCGAATGTTGAGGCCGTTGGTCTGCCAACATCTGCGATGGCAAACGATGTAAGCCCTGACATCATGGCAAAGGACAGGAGTATTGCAGTTAAGCGTTTTTTCACAAATTCCACCTCTATCAATAATAATAGGAGAGTACCACCATAACAGCAGCACTCTCCTACACGCTTCTCAAACGATCCGCAAAATCAGTTAGCATAGCAATATCTTTTGCGGATAAGTCTGAAACATTGATAGTGTGGAGCGGTTCAACGCCAAGTAAAAAATCGGTGGAAACAGAAAAGATTTTGGCGAGCTCAATCAGAAAGTGAGGTGATGGCATTGACAAGCCTTGTTCCCATGTATTTACGCCATTCCTTGAGATGTTCAGTTTTCTCGCCAACTCTGCCTGTGTCCAGCCCCTTGATTCGCGTAACTGCTTAATAGTATCTGCTGTCATGTATGTTTCCTCCAACTAAAATTATAGTACGCATACATGATAAGTCATTATCAAGGCTGACTGTTTTTTGCTTGACAACTAAGGCTCTAATAATTGACAGGTTGTTCGCAACACAGTATAATTATATATAGGAATACAAGGGAAAGAGGCGTCTGCTATGTATTACGCAAATCGTTCGTCTTTTGACAAAACCGCCCAAAAGATTATCAAAGAGGCCATTCGTTATAAGGTCATCAGCGGAGAGAATGATGTCAATGCAATTTTGTGTTCTAATCTTACTGCAGCCAAAAATAACTGCGTTCTTTGTACAAACGATGCAGTTATTCTCGGGCGACGCAAACTTGGAGTAATCTATTTTGCTGATGTTTATAACTATTCCGTTATTACGAGTATCACCTATCAAAAAGCAGAGTTATCCATCGTTCTTGGCGGCGGGCAGACTGTAAAACTCGACATTGCAGCAGGTCCTGACGACTTCAATGCTTTTGTGAATTACGTTCTCGGAAAAGCGCAACCGAAAGCAACAAGTGCGCCGGTTTCGGCTACTGACGAAATCAAGAAATACAAGGAACTGCTTGACATGGGAATCATTACAGAGAGCGAATTTATGGAAAAAAAAGAAAGAGTTATTGGGATTATAAGAGAGAAGGAACCTGCGAATTGATTCTTTCTCCATTTTCGGAGATTTTAAGCCATGAGTGAACGTGTGGTATGGACTCGAGAGGATATTATCGTCGCCTATGCGCTGTACTGCATTACGCCACTGAACGATATTCGTCCCTCGAATAAATTGATACAACAGGTAGCTGATAGATTTTCCCATTCCATCAGTTCCCTTGTTATGCGTATGAAAAACTTTGCGGCAATCGACCCTAATTCAAAAGTCAAAGGCGCAACCCATGCGGCAAAAGCCGATCGCTTGATTTTTGAGGAATTCAAAAACGATTGGGGAACCCTCAGTGTGCAGGCAGAGTCATTGACTGGCCTAGCTCTGTTTGATGCAAACCCGATAAATGGAGCAAAGCCGCTGTCTTCATTGACTGACAAGAATAAAGTCAGTCGAGAGCGTCATTTCTTTCGTGCATCCATATTTGCTTCTTATGAAAACACCTGCTGTATCTCTGGCATGACTTTGCCTGCAATGCTTGTAGCAAGCCATATAAAACCCTTTAGGAGTTGCCGCACGACCTCGGAAAGAACAGACCCTACAAATGGTCTGTTGCTGAACACCTTTTATGATAAAGCATTTGACGGAGGGCTTATCACTGTAACGCCGGATTATAAAATTCATGTTTCAACACAGGTACGAGAACGGCATGACAGCTTTACAAGGCTATGGCTTACCGACCTCGAAGGAAAATCCATTGTGTTGCCGAAAAAATTTTATCCAAGCAAAGAAGCCCTAGCATATCATAACGATGTGATATTCAGAGGCTAATCTTTCTTTTGATTTTCCATCTTTTTTAAGAACTCGTCTTTATGTTCGTGAAAAAACTCGAGCAACCTATCAATCATAACTTGTTCACGGGCCTTAGCCGTAAGGCGTAACATTTCTTCTCTGGATTCAGGCACATTCTTCACCACCTTCCTTTTGGCGTGATGCTGAAACGATGCTTATACCGGTTCATTACGAAAACAAAGCGCAAAATAGATACAATATGCAGATTATAAATGATATGAAGCAACTGAATGTAGATGGGATAAAATTCCAATAGTGGAGTGGGAATAACCAGGAATTTTGAATCCCGCAGAGCACCGCGTATTAGGGCTTTGCTGGATTCTTTTTCTTTTTTCCAGCGCGGAGGATGAGGATGCCTTCGGCCCGGAGCAGTTGGAGGCAGTAGTGGAGGCCGCCAAACAGAAAGAACGGCGGAGAAAAGCCGCAAGCGGTCTCAGGACATTAAGAGTGTCTTTTTGGCAAACTAAAGCATAGACTTGAACAAAAAGGCTTCGCAAGATTTCAAAATCCTGCGAAGCCTTTGAAACTTTATAGAATATCACTCACCATATATAACAAGGCAAGTTACGCCATAATTGTCCATATATACCGTCTGATCCCCGCTAACTGTTTCCTCTGTGTAAAATACGATTTGCCAGATGGATGTTGTGCCGTCATAAGCAAAATCTACCGTATCGTAATTGACAGACAATAATCCCAATCAATCGGGTATCGTAGAATATACAGGCCGGAACCAATATCTTCACTGTATTAGGAAATTTAGGACGGTGTGCATGAATAATGCTCGACAGACCGAACTCAGCGGCAGAAAACAAGACAAATAAATTTGTAAAACCTTTATTTGTTGCCGTTGAGCATCCGGATCAGATCGCCAATATCGTCATCGTCATCCTTTGCTTTCACAGGCTCGTCCGCTACAGGCACATCCTGTACTTTCGGTGCCGGCGCTGCGGCAGGCTTTGGATTTCCGTGCGTCTTTTCCATTTTATCTTTCTGAAATCCGGTAGCAACGATCGTCACGCGCATTTCGTCCTCCAAACTCGGATCAAGTGCCGCGCCCCAAATAATATTTGCATCCGGATGCGCTTCATTCGCCACCATCTGCGAAGCAACATCCACATCCTCAAGCCCGATATCCGGCGAAGCGGTAATACAGATCAAAATACCCGTCGCGCCTTCAATAGAGGTCTCCAGCAACGGGCTGGAAATTGCCGCTTTCGCCGCCAAAGTCGCTTTATCTTTACCGCTCGCACTGCCAACGCCCATATGCGCATTGCCGGCATCTTTCATCACAGCAGTTACATCTGCAAAATCCAGATTGATAAACTGCGGAACGCTGATCAACTCGGAAATACTCTGTACGCCGCGGCGCAACACATCGTCCGCGATGCTGAAAGCATTGGCGAGGGTGATCCGCTCGTCTGTCACCTGCTTAAGACGCTCGTTCGGAATCACAATCAAAGAATCGACAAACTCGCGGAGCGACTCGATGCCGACCTCCGCCTGATCCATCCGCCGTTTTCCCTCAAACCCAAAGGGTTTTGTCACAATACCGACCGTAAGTATGTTCATCTCCCGTGCAATCCGGGCGACGATCGGCGCAGCGCCGGTTCCGGTGCCGCCGCCCATACCCGCGGTAATGAATACCATATCCGCACCGGCTAATGCATTTTTGATATCGTCAATGCTTTCCTCTGCCGCGCGCTTGCCGACCTCAGGATTCGCACCTGCCCCGTGACCATGTGTGATCTTCTCGCCGATCGTAACTTTCTGCGTCGCGGCAGAATTGATCAGCACCTGCTTGTCCGTATTGACGCATATGAATTCCACGCCCCGGATATCCGTCGCTACCATTCTATTCACGGCATTGTTTCCGCCTCCGCCGACACCGACAACTTTTATTGTAACGCCGCTGTCCAAAGCTTCATCGAGTTCAAATCCCATTTTAAGTATCCTCCCAGAGATCTATGTTTGACTTTGTTTGACTTTTATTTTCCTAAAAACTACAACCGATACATATATAATAAACGATTCTGATAAATTTTGCAAGTATTTTCAACAAAAAATTATAGAAATATAGAGATTCAAACTTTAACGTTCAACTTCTGCATCATAAGCAGCGCTGATCCTTGCAGGATCAGAGACGTCAATCACCGTATAAAAGGAACCGGCGGCCACTGCATCTTTATAGACTTTTCCGGCAAGTTGCAGCTTGATCGCAATATCTCCCGCATCGCCAAGCAAGATCTCTGCATCCCCATTGACCCAAATACGTACGTTATATTTGTCGGACAAATCTATCCGATTAAATCGAAATGCTTCGGTTCCTTCAATAACGGCAGGCAGACTTGCGTTTACAAACGCAGCCGCTTCCGCATCGGCAAAAACTAGCGGCATTCCCTCGACCGCCTGCTGCACGGCAGGCAGCGTCAAAACAATCAAATCCGAGATATCCTCCGTATATTCAATCACACGCAGATCGCCGTCCAACGTCAGCCACCGATCCCGCACCTGCACTGCATATACCGCTCCCGTTTCCAATACAATGATTTCAACAGAGGAAGGATAATTTTTGGAAAGTTCAATTTTGCTGATATGCGTATATACCGAAACAATGTTTCGGTATATACGCTCAGATCGAAGAAACGGCAGGAAATCGCCCGTTTCGATCCCCGAGGCGGCAATGATCTGCTCCGCGGAATACCGAATATTGCCGCTGACCGTGATCATGTCGACACGCATCGTAAAAACCATAACGACGCAGATCAACACAGCGCAAACTACAGCGCAGATCAAAAAAGTGAGCAGCCGGTGCGCCGCATGCCGGGTGCTGCGCCGACGGCTTGTCCTCTGCAAGCTTCGGTCCCGCCTGATTTCATCCTGTACGGAAAAGGCAGGGCCGTGCTGCCCTTTATCTTTTTTACCCTTTTGCAATTCCGACACAGTTCGGCCTCCCGTTATTTAACCTTTCCTGACTTTTTTTGCCGAATTAACTGAAGAATATCCAAATAAATTCTCCGATTTGCATCCGGAACGGCAAAACTGTAAATCGCCTCGCCCATTCGTCTGCGTTTGCGCTCATCTTCCAGTATGGAAAGAATGCAGTCCCGAACGCTTTCCCGCGTAATGTTTTTTTCCTCCAGCAGCAAAGCTCCGCCTTTCTGAACAATTGCGTCGGCATTTTTAAACTGCTGATTGTCCGTTACGTTTGGCGACGGAATAAACAGCGCGGGCTTTTTCAAGAGCGCCAATTCCGACACGGTATTCGCCCCGGAACGACATATGACCAGATCTGCCGCCGCCATTCTCAATGGCATGTCCTCAATATATTCATACCATAAAATATTGGCACACTGGTCCAAGCCGCGCGCTTTTAAAATTTCTGTCGCAATCTCATATTCAATCGCACCGGTCGCATGCATATGCAGAACTTCCGGATGACTGCGTACATAATCATCCATAAAATCCAGCATTGCAAAATTCACTTGTTCTGCGCCAAGGGAGCCACCAAACGACAACAGCACCTTCTTATCTTCCGGAATTCCAAGTTTCCGGCGCGCCGTATTTCGATCCACTGCCTCAAAATCCAAACGCAAAGGACATCCAACACGCAGCGCCTTGTCCGAATGCGGCAACAGCGGAATGCTTTCCGCATAATTGACATAAACGCGATCCACATATCCCGAAAGGCGGCGCACCGTAACGCCGGGCACCGCGTTGGATTCATGCACCGCGCTGGGCACCCCAAGCGCGGAAGCCGCAACAAGAATCGGCCAAGATACATATCCTCCGGTACCGATAACAATATCCGGCTGAAAATCCCGAATGATCTTCTTTGCCCTTTGCGGAGAAATCAAAGCAAGATAGGCAGCTTGAATATTTCTGGGTGAAAGGCTCCGGCGAAACCCCCGCACATCGACGTGATACATCGGATATCCGGCTTTTCCAACCAGTTTATTTTCAATTCCCCGCGGTGTTCCTACAAAAGCGATTTCCGCTTTCGGATCGTTGCGCCGGATTACAGAAGCAATGGCAAGCGCAGGATTCACATGTCCGCCCGTGCCGCCGCCTGTCATCAAAACTCTCATGTTAAACCTTTCTTGATTTTTACTCCGAAATTGCAAAAAAACAATCTTTTATTTTTTCTCCACGGTATAACGCGAAATAGCCAAAAGCGTCCCCATCTCAATGAGCTGTACAACCAAAGCCGTACCGCCATAGCTGAAAAAAGGTAAAGAAATACCCGTATTAGGGATCGTATTTGTAACAACGCCGATATTTAAAAGAACTTGAAGCGCGATTTTACTGCTGATTCCCACAGCGACCAATTGTGAAAAACGATCGGGCGCACGCATGGCGATGACATACCCCCGCCATACCAGCAGTGCAAACAGCACGAGAACCGCCAACGCGCCGATAAATCCCAGTTCCTCGCAAATAATGGTGTAAACAAAATCGTTCTGCGGCTGAGAAACATAACTGTATTTCTGCCGGCTGTTTCCAAGTCCCAAGCCAAAAAATCCGCCGGAGCCGATCGCACGCATGCCCTGAAGCGTCTGCCAGCCGCCATCCTGCGGATAGGCCGCCGGATTCCGCCATATATCGATCCGCCGCTTGGTATAATCCGTAAATAAAGCAAAAGCTGTGACGCCAACACCGGCGACAGCCGCAAAAATTCCAAGCAATTTCAAACGAATCCCGGAAGCAAACATGACCATAAGGCCAATGCTTCCGATAATAATAATTCCGGACAAATGCTTTTCCAAGAGAACCAAAATACAGATGACGCCTATGATCCCAAGCGGAATCAAGGTGCCGTAGAGATTAGAATTTTTTTCACTTTTCAAATCAAACGCTTTGTACTCGTATTTTGAATAATACCATGCCAGCGTAAGTATCAGCGCATATTTTGCAATTTCAGACGGCTGAAACCGCAGCGGACCTATAATAATCCATCGTTGCGCGCCGCCGCCGTCATCTCCGACAAATAATACGGCAATCAAAAGCAAAACCGACACACCGTACGCCGCGACAGCCAAATTTTTATACATTCGAAGCGGAATGCGCGAAGCGATCACCATAAACACGAGACCAATGACAACCATAACGCACTGCCGTTTGATAAAATAATAGCTGTCCCCATAACGGCTCTCCGCGTCAGCGTAACTCGCACTGAACACCATGATTAACCCAAAAGCCAGCAGAATCAGTATCACAAACAATAAAAAACTGTCCACGCCACTTTTGACAACATGGTATTTATCCGGCGTGATCGCCGTATCTGCGAGTCTTTTTTTAGCTGCGCCGCTTTCTTCCGGCAAAGAAGCGGCTTGCCTTATCCGTCTGCTCTCTTCCATTTTGCCGCCTCCTTACGCAAACTCAATATCCGATGCAGGCAACCACCGATGCTGCGGCCGTGATCGCCGAAAACACAAAAACGATTTTCTTTTCACTCCATCCGCCTTTTTCAAAGTGATGATGAATCGGCGCCATCCGAAAGACGCGTTTATGCGTCAGCTTATAAACTAAGACCTGTATAATATCGGAAAGCGCCTCGCAGATATAGACGATGCCCGCAATAGCCACCGTCAGCGGGCTGTCGATCATAAATGCCGCGCCCGCCACAAGACTGCCAAGAAACAAAGAGCCCGTATCGCCCATAAATACTTTTGCGGGATAAAAATTATAAACTAGAAATCCCAGCGCAGCGCCGATCATCGCCCCAGCCAATACTGCAAGACCGACATTGGCGCACATAAAAGCCAAGACAGCAAAAAACGCCGCAACAACGCAGGTCACAGAAGCAGCCAGACCGTCTATGCCGTCCGTCAAATTGACACTGTTAATCATCCCGGTGATAAACACCAGCGCAAATACATAATAAAACCAGCCGAGTTCCAAATGTATCTCCGTAAACGGAATGACAAGAACGGTATCGATCATTCCGTATAATTTCATGAGTGATATAAAAGCGCCGGCCATTGCAAGCTGCAATGCAAATTTTTGCGCCGCGGTCAATCCCTCATTCTGCTTCTTATGAAATTTCGTAAGATCGTCTACACAGCCGATAATGCCGTTTCCAACAGCCAGCAGCAGCGTCAGCGCTAAAGGAAGCCCATCTCCCATATCAAACCATTTCAGAGCCACAAGCGAAAGCGCGCACACAATCGTCAGCGGAACTGCGAACGCGATCCCCCCCATCGTCGGCGTCCCTTCTTTGGATTTATGCCATCTGGGTCCGATTTCCAAAATTTTCTGTCCCATTTTCATACTCTTCAGCTTGGGAATCAGCCATCTGAGCGCAAGCACCGTAGAAAGAAAAACCAAAATAGCTGCCGCTGCAAATAATACTGCCATAAAATCTGTCTCCCAAAATTCAATTCTTGTCCCGGATTACTTTTCAAACATAGCCTTCAAATAATTTACAATTGCAGAAACCGCATTGGGCCGGCCTATCTTAATCAGCACCACATCGCCCGGACGGATTGCGCCGGCCACAGCCTCCGCGCTTTTTAAGGGAGAAAATATTTCCAGATTCCCTGAAATAT
This sequence comes from uncultured Eubacteriales bacterium, assembly GCA_958352145.1. Lineage (GTDB taxonomy): Bacteria > Bacillota > Clostridia > Oscillospirales > CAG-272 > UMGS902. The sequence continues at coordinate 12,799 of CATWNM010000022.1, read as the reverse complement.
TTTCATCTTTCATACCGGCGCGGCGCGCGCCGGTCGCCATTTGTTCGGCTGCAACGCCGAACGTAAACAACCGATCAATTTTTTGTCCGGCGATATACTCGCCCATTTTTTCATGCAGCCCTCGCGTATCCTGCCCAAAATCACGGATATCTCCGACTAAAGCGATCTTTCTCGCACCCTTATGCACCTTTGCAATATCGCAAAGCGTATCAATCGCATTTTTTACGCTTTCGGCCGTTGCAGACGCGCTGTCTTCTATAAAAGTAACTTCACCGACCGTATAAATCCCCACGCCTGGTTTTGAAGCGTGAAAATTTTTCAGACCGGTCTTGATTTTTTCGTCCGGTATTCCGTAACGAAGGCCAACAAACGCAGAAAACAGCGCGCTGTACACATTTTCCATTCCCGGCGTATGAATCTCAACTTGTTTAATATACACCTTTTTCCCACAAATGTCAAATGCCATCCGATCTTTGTATTCCCGAATATTTACAGCGCACAATTCAGCATCCTGGCTGCGCACGGATACGAAGCTGGTTTTATGACTTACCGCGCAAATCAAAGAAAGCGCGTCGTCCTCGGCGCTGAGCGCGATTTCTCCGTCCGGCCTCAATCCGCCGAGCACATCAAGGTTTGCATTTTCTTCCACGCTGCTTTTTAAGGCTGTGATAATTCCCATATCACAGTCCACCAATCGGGAAAGGCGTTTGATATCCTTCTTTTCGCGTATTTTCAGTTCGGCAAGAAAAAAATCCGTATCCGAAGGCATATCAAGCATGGTCAGCACGTCTTCCGCTGGCGTAGATTTTTTATCCGGCGTCTTGTACACTTTATATTGTTCGCCCAGCACAGAACAAATAAATTCTCCAGTTCTCGTTTTCCCGGCAGAACCGGTCAACGCAATGGTCTTCTGATGACCGCGCTTTAAATATTCCTTTGCGAAACGCCCCATGGCGTCCCAGATATCCTTACATACCAATACTGCTACATCGGGAATTTTTTCAAGGGATACAGGTGCTTTCGTGCACAGTACGCATTTGGCGCCGTTTTTGGAAGCGGCCATCATTTCAGCCAGCGAATTGTCTTCACTGACCAAAAACAAGCACCCGTCGCTGACCTCGGTAACCGTATCGGTAATCATAAGAAGCTCGCACAGCGGCGCTGTATCGGAAAGCGTCACGAGCTTCGCGTCCATATATGAAGCAAGTTCCCTGCCCGTTACCGGCCCGAGCTTCAGTGTTTTTTTAATCATTTGCGCCTCCTGTTTTTTTCACAATCCTCTTCGCTCTGCGGCTCGCTCCGCAATATTTGCCTCGGAAAAAGCATGGATACCGGCAGCATCTATTTCATACCGTTCATGTCCTTTTCCAACGAGCAGAATGATGTCGCCTTCAAGAGCATTTTCTATTGCATATTCAATGGCTTTTTGCCTGTTTTCAATAACCATACAGTTTGCCGCATCCGGAATACCGGACAAAATATCCTGTATTATAGCCGCCGGATCCTCCGTGCGCGCATTGTCCGAGGTAATAATCACAAAATCGCTTTTCTGCGCTGCGATTCTGCCCATGTGCGGTCTTTTCTCACGATCACGGTCGCCGCCGCATCCAAACAGCGTTACAATGCGCTGCCCAGGCGACCGAAACCCGTTTACGCAATTCAAAAGATTTTCCATAGCAAACGGCGTATGCGCATAATCGATAAAAACAGAAAAAGAAGTGTTGGTAAAACCCAGATTTACACGCTCCAGCCTGCCACAGATCCCATTTAAAGAAAAAATCGCGTTCTGAATATTGAGCAAATCGATGCCGAGTTCTCTAGCCGCCGCCGCCGCGGCCAACGTATTATACAGCGTAAAGTACCCGGGAATCACGGTTTTTACTTTGAACCGCGCATTCGGAGACCGCAGAACATATTCGCTCCCGAACACACCGTTGTTTTTTATATCGACCGCCGTGTAATCGCCCGGATTGTCAATTCCAAAACTGACGATCCGGCATGCCGCCATGTTCCGAAGCGTCTCCGCCGCAGAATCATCTATATTCACAATGCCCGTTTTGCACTGTAAAAACAGCTTTGCCTTGGCTTTTAAATAATTTTCCATGGTTTTATGGAAATCCAAATGTTCGCTGGACAAATTTGTAAAAATACCCACTTCAAACCGGATCGGCGCGAGTTTTTCCAGAGCCAGCGCATGGGAAGAAGCTTCCATCACCACAACCTCCACGCCCGCATCCGCCATCTCCGCCAGCGCACGGTACAGAATGTCGGGATCCGGCGTGGTCATCGTCTCAAAATGCTCTTTCGCCGTCCCGTCAAGTTCCGGCGCATAATCCGATTCCCCGATCATACTTTTGATCGTTCCGATCAAAGCCGTGCGGTAGCCGCTGTGACTCAAGATCGTCTTAAGCATATACGCTGTAGAAGACTTTCCATTTGTCCCAGTAACGCCGATCATTCGCAGCCTGTTTTGCGGATTGCCGTAAAAATTTGCATAAGCTAGAGACAAAGTCCGTCGTGTATTTTCCGAAAGAATCTGTGGAATGCCAATCCCGTCGATCCTGTGTTCGCATACACAGGCAACGGCGCCGCATTCCTGCGCCTGCATAACATAGTCGTGCCCGTCCGTATGCTCTCCCTGTATCGCGATAAACAGCGCCCCAGGCGCAACAGCGCGGGAATCGTATGCGATCCCAGTCACATCCAAAGCGCTAAGCTGCGCGTCCATTTGACAACCGCAGCCGGCCAGCAAAGCCTCAAGTACCATAAAGCCCTCCGAAATAATGTGCTTAAACTTCCGGTTTTATGGCATTCTTTTTCTTTAATCAGTCGCATCCATATGCAGCACTTCGATGGTGATCACCGTTCCATAAGGAACTTCCGTACCGCCCGCATAAGACTGAGAGGTGACGATTGCGCCGCTTCCCTTGTCATAATTCTGCGCGCCCTTGATTTCAATATTCAATCCGGCATTGATGATCTTCTCATTGGCCTGCGCCGCAGTACAGCCCAAAATGTCCGGAACGACCGCCGTTTTGCTTGCCGGATCGACATTATCGCTGTACAAAATGATTCTGCCGCTCTCCAGAGAAATCGTGCTGCCGCTTTTTGGCGTTTGTCCGGTCACGGTATCGCCGTTGCCGATAATTTCAACCGCTACCCCAAGGTCCTTAATCTTTTTCTTGGCGTCGGTTATGCTGCTGCCAGTGTACCGTCCAACCGTAATCTGCATTTTTGCAAGATCCTCCTCCGAATATACAGGCTCGATACCCAAATACGGAAGGACGTTGGACAGAAAATTGGCAACGTACGGCGCGGCGACTACGCTGCCGTAAACGCTTGCGCCCGTCGGTTCGTCAACCATGATAATAACGGCGATCTGCGGATCGTCGGAAGGCGCGTATGCTACGCAGGAACTGATTCGCAGTTCCTTTTCCGGTTCGTCGAATTTTTCCGAAGTTCCGGTTTTCGCTGCAACTTTATACCCTTTGACATAAGCGTTTTTCGCGCCACCGTCCCCGGAAACGCCCGCCTCCAGAATTTGAGAAATCGTATTGGCCGTTTCAGTACTAATCACCTGTCGTTTAATTTTGGTTCCATAAGAATATACGACATTGCCCTCATCATCTATAAATTTATCGAGCAGATGCGGCGTGACCAAATAACCTCCGTTAGCCACGGCGCTGATTGCAGTGAGCTGCGCGATCGGGCTGACCTTAAATCGCTGCCCAAAAGAAGCGGTGGCAAGTTCTGTCGTGCCCAGAGACTCCTTTTTATGAAAGACGGTGTTCCCTTCGCCCGGAAGATCGATCCCGGTTTTCTCCAGATATCCGAACGCCTCAAAATAATCATAGAATTTGCTGCTTCCGACCCGTGCCGCAATGGTCATCAGCACAGGGTTACACGACTGCTGCAAACCGCGTGCAAACGTTACCGTGCCATGACCACCTTTTTTATGGCAATGGATCGTATAGCCGCCGACCTGCAAAGCGCCCGTACATGTAAAAAGTTCAGTCGGCGTTGTAACATTTTCTTCAAGCGCCATCGCCGTTGTCATGATCTTAAAGGTCGAACCGGGCTCGTAAATTTCGGTGATCGCTTTATTGCTCCACATAATTTGCCGCAGCTGAGTTAGAAACGCCTTATATTCATCGCTCTCCTCCGAAAGCCCGCTTTCCTCCAGAGCCGCCTGCGACAATTCGTCCAAAACATACGGCGCATTCAAATCAAAGTCCGGTTTTACGGAAATCGCAAGAATTTCACCCGTCTTCGGATTCATAGCGATTCCGCAGGCACGATTCTGCGCAGCGGAATCCTGAAGCGCCGCTTCTACCTGAAGATCCAATTCATGTTGTATGCGCGTGTCTATCGTCGTCAGCATATCGTATCCATTAATCGGCTCAACATAGCTTTCATAATTATAGGCCATTTCGTTGCCGCGGGCATCCTGCGCTATGATATATTTCCCGTCTACACCTGTCAATTCATCGTCATATTGATACTCCAACCCATAAAGTCCCTGACCGTCCACACCGGTAAAACCAAGCGTCTGCGCCGCCATACTGCCGTATGTATAATACCGTTTGTTCGTCGCCTCCAAATGCACCTGCTGCTGAAGACCATATTCCTCGATAAAATCCAACACCTTGTCTGCAGTTTCTTTATCGACGTTTTTCTTAATCGTTTCATCACGCCGGCCTGACATTGCCGCTTTTTTCAAAACAAAATCAAAATCGACCCCAAGTATTTCAGAAAGTCCAGCAGCAATGATCTCGTCCTGACGGGCCCCGCTTTTGGACACGGCCAAGCTTTCGCCGTACCGGACACGATAAATTGCGCGGTCGATCACCGAGGTGTAAACCGCGCTCTGAATATCCACAGGCGAAATAAACACACGCCAAGTTGTCTGATTGGTAGCCAGTACATTCATATTGCGATCATAGATCGTACCGCGCTCCGCCGAGACCGAATTTTCTACCGTGATCTGATTGATAACCTCTTCCTGATACATATCGTACTCAAAAACCTGCATTTTAAATATGACGCATACCAGCAAAAGCGCAAACAGCGCAAAAAATATGAGCAATATAAAGCTTCGCTTAGCCGTTACACTGTTCATCATTTTCTGCGCCATGTTCATTTACCCCTTCCGGATCAAACCCAACTTTCTCTATTAATAAATATTCGGCTTTAATCCAGATATTCTAAAAATTTGCTGATCTTCTCGCCAAACGCATTGAGTAAACTTGTCCCAAACTTTGTGTCCTGTTCTTCCGCCGCATAAGCGCGAATTTCATCGCCGTCCGAAAGAGACACATATTTTTGCTCCGCGTCCGCAACCTTAACCATACCTAGATCATTTTTTGCAATATCCTCAATGACAGCCAAATCGTTTTTCGCTTCCAGTTCCAAAGTCAACGCCTGATTGTCTTTACGCAGCGCTTCCAATGTCTGAGAAAGCTCGGCATATTCCCTCGCCTCTTCATTAATCAAAGAACCGCTGTAAACGACCGCGGCCAGCACAAGCGCGCAGATCATAACAGAAATCAGCATACCAAATGAAAAGGCCGAGCTTTTCTTTTTGACAAGTTCAAAATTTTCCAGCGAAACAACTTCACGATGAACGGCAGGCTTCTGTACCGCAGGGCGAACTTCACGAATCATCGGCCGATGTTCCGCGGCGTTTGCTGCTCGCTTGACGCGCCAATCCTCTTCCGGTATGCGGATACTTTCAGCCCGTCTTTTCATCTCTTCGGTTACGCGGCGCGCATCTGCGTCCGTACTCCGGCAATACGGATTATAGCCGCAGCGAATCGCCTTTGCAGCAATGATATCTTTTACTGTCACAGAATTTGCCATAGACTTTCCAATCCTGTTTTCGTAGTACGCTGTCATTTTGAACTTCCTCCGTTTTTAAAGCTTTTCCGCGGCGCGAAGCTTCGCACTTCGTGCGCGTGAATTAGACGCCAATTCATCCGCATCCGGCGTCACCGGTTTTTTGTAAATCACACGAATTTCCGGTTTTTTTCCGCAGACGCAAACCGGAAATTCCCGCGGACACGTGCACCCCGAGGCCCAAGCGGCAAATTTTTGCTTCACAAGCCTGTCCTCTAAAGAATGAAATGTGATAACGACAAGCCGTCCGCCCGCATTCAGCCGTCTCAACGCGGCATCTATAGCCAACGCGACAGAAGACAATTCTGAATTCACTTCTATCCGTATAGCCTGAAAACTACGCTTCGCGGGATGATGCCCGCCTTCCCTTGCAGTTTTCGGCAAAGAAGCCTTAATCAATTCGGCCAGTTCCACCGTCGTTTCAATCGGTTTTACGGCGCGCTGCCGAACAATATTTGCGGCAATGTTTCTTGCAAATTTTTCTTCGCCGTATTCATACAATATTCTTCGCAGTTCCTCTTCTGAATAAGTGTTGACTACATCATACGCTTGGAGTGTTGCCTCGCGGTCCATACGCATGTCCAGTCGAGCCTCCTGCATATAGGAAAAACCGCGCTCCGCCTGATCCAACTGATAGGAAGACACGCCGAGATCCATAAAAATGCCGTCCACTTTTTCTATATGAAGTTCATCCAGAATACAATCCAGTTCTGAAAAATTATTATGTACGTAAATGATCCGATCCCGGTAAGCCGAGAGCCGCTCAGCCGCCGCTTTCAATGCATCGCCGTCGCGGTCTATCGCCACCAATTTCCCGCCGCGCAGGCGCTTGACGATTTCCAGAGCGTGACCGCCGCCACCCAATGTGCAATCCACATAAAGCCCATCCGGATGAACTGCCAGACTCTCGATGCTCTCGGGCAATAAAACCGAAACATGTGAAAATTGAATTTTTTCCATCATGTCGCCCTCTTAAAAACCGAGTTTGCTAAAAGCTTCGGATAAAGCTTCGTCATTCAGTTCATTCTCCATAACATCCCAGTTCTCTTCAGACCAAATTTCCGCATGCGTGCCCGCGCCGATCACAACGGCATTTTTGTTTAGTTCGGCAAGCTCGCAGAGCTTCGCAGGAATAATGACGCGCCCCTGCGCATCCGGCGTCACATAGGTGGTTTTGGAAAACACCTTTCGTGCGATGCGTTTCGTATCTGCCGGAACCCCGTTCAGCAAGGCGTCCGTATACTTAATCCATTCCTCTTCGGAAAATAAAAGCAGGCATTTTTCATTGATACGGGAAATCGCAAAATTTTCTCCGAGAAGTTCCCGAAATTTTGCGGGAATGAACAAGCGTTTTTTTGCATCGAGGGAATGCCGGTATTCGCCGACAAAAGTCTGCTTCGTTTCCATGCAAATCCCCCTCTTTTAAACACTTATATGGTGTTTTAAACCACTTATCCCCACCACGGCTATTATTATAGCGTATTTATCAGACAAATGCAAGTAGTTTTGGAAAATTTACAAAGCGTATTTTTATAGAATTTTACAGCATCGGCGACGCAAATCCCAGATCCGGCTCTCGAAATGGAGAAAATGCCATGCATATACATGCATTAAAAATAAAAAACGCCTTTTTTCAAGACGTTATGGGGAAAAGTGGAAAATTTTATTCAAATAATTAAAAAACAAAATGCTATTCAGTTTCTCCGTTGGTCAGCGGACAAGAAAGCGCGCCCCATATCGGAAAGGCAATTCAAAAAATATAGATACCACATTCGCGACGCAGCATAAAATTATAATGCGGGCAATCTTAATTTCAGGAGCAAAAAATGTCAAAATGTATCTTTACTACCGGCTCCGTAACGTATTCCCTCAAGGCCAAACGCATTTTGGCTGAAAATTCCATTCCGTGCAGCACGACAAAAATCAGCGCAAGAAACAACAATCGCGGCTGCATCTACGGAATCGAATTTGCCTGCAGCCAGAAAGCCAACGTGATTCGATTGCTTTCCGGAGCCGGCATTGACTTTGAAGAATATAAAGAATGATTTATTTAGATAATGCCGCTACAACCTTTCCCAAACCGCCGTGCATGACGGCGGAAATTTCCAGATGCATCCGGGAATACTGCGGAAACCCCGGACGAAGCGGGCATATACTCTCTCTGCGTGCCTCCGAAAAAATTTACGAATGCCGACAGGCGCTCGCCGAATTATTTGGTTCAGATAAGCCAGAAAATATCGTATTTACCCTAAATACCACGTATGCGCTCAATCTTGCTATAAAAACGCTGTATAAAAGCGGATCGCACATCCTTATTAGCAATATGGAGCATAATTCCGTGCTTCGGCCTATTTTTGAACTGCAAAAACGCGGAGAAATAACCTACGCAACCTTCGATGTTATGCAGCCGGAAGACAAAATTATAGAACAGCTTGAGCAGCTGCGGCGTAGAAATACCGATATGCTTGTGATGACGCACGCCTCCAATATTTGCGGAAAACTTTTCCCAATCGAAGCTGTTGGAAAGTTCTGCAAAGCGCATGGCATCACCTTTATTGTAGACGCTGCACAAAGCGCCGGCATCGCCGATATCCATGTCGGCCGATGTGAAATCGGCGCTTTATGCGTACCGGCGCATAAAGGACTCTATGGGCCGCAGGGACTCGGATTTGTCCTATTTGGAAACAAGCAGCCGGTACGAACACTAATCGAAGGCGGAAACGGCATCAATTCCCTCTCGTCCGCAATGGGGCTGACATTGCCGGAAAGCTTTGAGGGCGGAACAATGCCCACACCGCTGATTGCCGGCTTGACCGAATCGGTCAACTGGCTGAAAAAACTCGGCACTGATCAAATTAATGCGCATGAAACCGCCTTGGCACGCCGTCTGCGGGATAAACTCATGGAGATTCCGGGCAGTCGGCTCTACGGGCCAAAAGAACCGGAAACCGGAATTATACTGTATACCAACGATCATATCCCGTTAAACGTACTTTCTTCCGCACTGGACGAAAAAAACATCTGTACGAGAAGCGGGTTTCACTGCGCGCCGCTTGCGCACAATACTCTGCGCACTGCGGAAAACGGTGCGCTCCGCATCAGCTTTGGCTATTTCAATGACCGCAGGGATGCCGATGAGATCGCCGCAACAATCCACAACGTCTATAAACAAAACCAAGGTGTATAAAAAGCGAACGATGTGCTTTTAAAAACAAAAAGCCGCCGTGCTGGTAAAGCACGGCGGTCATTCTTATTTACAATCATTCAGCCGAGGGCCAGAGTACCTCAAACCATCTGGAGTATACAGCGTATGGGGAATTCGAATCCGCATCAGTGCTGAACGCAGCCTTGACCATCTCATTCTGACTGAGTTCAGTCTTCGCCGTCTGGAAAAACTCAGATAATTCCGCCTCGGTCGCGCATTGCTGCATTCTGTCTATATATTCCGCCGAAATCTCCTCAAGCTGCGCCATCAAAAGTGTGTCTACCTTGCCCCACTCATCAGACAAACCGAAATACGGTGAAATCTTGGAATCGCGGTTGGCCGCTTTCTGAACTTCCCAAATATCCAAGTCCATACCGGGCTCCGGATGCGACATAAACATGTTCCCCGTATACAGGTTATTCATACGGTAATCATCATTCAGATACACCAAATTATCGTCTTCGTCTAATTCATAATGTACGCCTTCGACGCCGTACTGCAAAATATTTTTAAGCGTAGAATCGGTATTCAAATATGTGATAATCTCCATCGAGCGGTCAAGATTGACCGTATACGACGATACGGCAAACATTGACTCATATACAGTATTCTCTTCCGCCGCAGGATAAGACAGAACCTTTACCGTATAATCCTCTCCATACTCTTCACGCAGTTTATAGTCGCCCTGCATAATAGCGACGCCAAAACTTTCCGTCGTATCCGGATTCTCTGCAAACCAGCCATTTTCTTCGCATTTTTTCATTAACAGCATATGGTTCGTAAAGCTGGCGGTTTCAAACGCCTGCCGCATAATCGTCCGGTTTCCAATTGTCGCCGCAGTAGCGACATATGAAACCAAAATCGACATTTCCCCATCGCCCAGCCAATAGTGCATATTCACGGGATCAGCATAAGAAAGCACCGCGGGGACGCCGGATTCATTCCGGCCGATATCTTCAATCAGATCAGCGCATTCCACAAATGAAGTCACAGAAGAAGTATCAAAATAATATTTTTCCGCAAGCGCCTTATTAATCAAAAGATATGTATACTCCCCGATCAAATGATTGTTTGGTATCGCATACGTATTCTTATTATATTTTACCTGATCCAAGAACGTCGGGAAAATATAATCTTTCAAAACTTTGGAAGTAGAATTCAAATTCGTATCCAAAACGGACAAATACCCCGCATCTGCATAGGAACGGAGCCGATCCTTTCCCGCCAGGAAAATAATATCCAACTGATTTTCGTCCAGATCCGGATATTTCAGCACACGCATACCAAGTTCGTTGACAATGGTCTCCGCCGTGCTCGCTTCCGTCTCCTCTGTTGAAACGCCCGGCAGAACAATCGGCGCAGAAGCACCAGCGTTTGCCTTATATTCCTGAATCGCCGCCATCTTTTCTTCAAGCGCGGCATAATACGCATCTTCCGTAAAGAACGAAAGATCGACCTTCGTCGTATATTTCGATTGAGTTACTTCATTGACCGCTTCTTCAATCAGCGCCTCTGTTTCAGGCGAAATATCTTTTTCGGAAATCACCCACATACTGAGGGTCACGGCCGGACGGGTGGAAGACTCTTCTTCCATCCCATCAGAGTTATCCGACTGTTCTCCGCAGCCTGCAAGAGTAGCAGGAAGCAAAACAGACAAGCAAAGCAACAGGCAAATGAGTTTTTTACGCATGAAAAGTTCCTCCTAAATGAAAGCCAGCCGCACAGCAGCATGAAACATCTATAAGTTTACACTAAAAAGTGCCGTATGTCAAGGCATATTCCGTATATCCTGCCAAAAAACGTTATTGATCCAAATAATCTTTGAGCCGTTTGGAGCGGCTGGGATGCCGAAGTTTGCGAAGCGCTTTTGCCTCTATCTGGCGAATTCGCTCCCGGGTAATATCAAATTCTTTGCCCACCTCTTCGAGCGTCCGCGTGCGGCCGTCCTCCAAACCGAATCGAAGCTTTAGGACATGCTCTTCACGCGGCGCCAGCGTATGCAGAACCGCACACAGATGTTTACGCAGCAGCGCATAGGAAGCGGTCTCGGCGGGCGCAGGCGAATCGTAATCTTCGATAAAATCACCGAGGTGGCTATCCTCTTCCTCGCCGATCGGCGTCTCCAGAGAAACCGGATCCTGTGCAATTTTCAAGATCTCTCGTACTTTATCCACGCTCATACCCATCTTTTCAGCAATCTCGTCGGCGGTGGCTTCATGGCCAAGCTCTTGCAGCAATTGTCTGGAATAACGGGACACCTTGTGTATCGTTTCCACCATATGCACGGGAATACGGATCGTGCGCGCCTGATCGGCAATGGCGCGGGTAATCGCCTGCCGGATCCACCAGGTCGCATACGTGGAAAATTTATAGCCTTTTTTGTAATCGAATTTGTCTACAGCTTTCATTAGGCCAAGATTTCCCTCTTGGATTAGATCCAAAAAGAACATGCCCTTGCCGACATACCGCTTGGCAATGCTTACGACCAGCCTCAAGTTGGCTTCCACAAGCTCATTTTTGGCTTTTTCATCCCCGCGGCTGATCCGTTCGGCAAGTTCCATCTCCTTTTCGGCGTCAAGCAGCGGAATCTTTCCGATTTCTTTGAGGTACATACGAACAGGATCGTCGATCGCCAGCCCTTCCTGTGCAAGCATCTTCTCCATGTCTTCGGCCGACTCAAGCTGTTCGATTTCCTCATCATCGGCCTCCAGATCATCAATATCGTCAATCTCCACCGTATCAAATCCGGTGATCTCGATTCCATTGCTCTCGATTTGTTCGTAAATTTTTTCCATCTGATCGATATCGCAGTCATTCAGTTCCATCACTTCTAGAACTTCAGCGTTCGTCAGACTGCCTTTGCTTTTGCCTTTTTCAATTAATTCGCTGATATCGATTTTCTTTTGATTTTCGTTGCCCATTTGCTTTCCTTTCATGACGCCTGCGTTTATGTATTTCTTTTGCTGTTTATAAGATCGCGGATATCGCGAAGCGGATCAGAATCATCCGCGCCGCGCGTTTCGCGCCGGAGCGCTTCCGCGCTTTCACGGAATACGCCGGCGCCATTGTCGCTGAGTTCCCGGCGCGCAAGCTGCATCCGCATAATCCGCCCCAATTCCTCGGGCGTAAAATAATTGCCGAGTAAAGCCAAGTCAAAATCACCGACCGTTGCAATCTTCATAATCGCCTTGAATACGCGCTTGCCAAATTCGGTGAAAAAATCCGTTTCCGCCAAAGGAACATCTCCGGCCGCCACAGCTTTTCTGTATTCGGGATACAAGAGCAGCAACCCAAGCACCGTTTCTTCCGCCCGGGCGGCGGCAACGTTTCGGGCATAATCGGGATTGATCCGATCTCCGTAACCGGCGCTCTGCCGAACTATTTTCTGCGATTCTTGTTTTTTATATTCTCTTTTCCGAGTCCGGATTATCCGTTCTACGTCGGTTTTTATACTTTGCGCCGGAATTTCCAGCCGTTTTGACACTGCGGCAATATAGATCTCGCGCTCGGCGCTCGAATAAATCTCCGCAATCATCTTTGACAATTCGGCGCAGGCTTTGATTTTTTCATCCGGCAGCATGACGCGCAGCTTCCGCGAAAGCTCTGGATATTCCTCGTTCAGGATGGACAGGCAGGTCTCGAGAATGACGCTGCCGCCGAGGCCGGACATGACGCGGCCGAGCACGATCATGTGGTGCA
>CATWNM010000021.1 GCA_958352145.1 uncultured Eubacteriales bacterium | reverse complement strand
GTCCTCAATGTGGATGCTCTTGCTGACGCTGTGCGCAAAATGCGCGAAGCCAACGAACAACTGACCGGCGCAGCACGAAATTTCAATGCCCGAGCCGCCACGGCGGCTTATGCCGTCAAAAACCAGATGCGCAAGTCCGCACATCAATCTTATGCTGCGCTGGCCGAACAAACGGAAAAAACAGCCGCTTTGCTGCATACATTGGCTGAAAACATCAGCCAATCCACAGAAGCGTTTGACGACAAACTATCGGCCGTCAAAACCGAAGCAGAGACCGCTGTCGAAACTGAAGCGGCGAAACTGTTTACAGAAGAACATAAATTAAAATTCTGATCATGAAAACATATTACACCGATGATTTTAAAGAATGGGCGGGCACATTGCGGGCCGGCGAGGAGATTCTGCTTTCCGGCACTGTATACACGGCGCGCGACGCGGCGCACAAACGCATTGCCGAAGCGCTCCGCGCCGGTGCTTCTCTGCCCTTTGATCTAAACAGTGCCTTTATTTATTATGCAGGACCGACTCCCGCAAAGAATACCGCCGTCGGCGCCTGCGGCCCGACGACTTCCTCGCGGATGGATCCGTATGCGCCCGACTTTTATGCCCGAGGACTTGCGGCGACCATCGGCAAAGGTGACCGCAGCCCGGCGGTCTATGCCGCCGTTCAAAAATACGGCGGCCTCTATTTGTGCGCAATCGGCGGCGCAGGCGCGCTCGCGTCCATGGCCATACGCGCCTGTGAGGTCATTGCATATGAAGACTTAGGCTGCGAATCGGTCAAACGTATGGAAATTGAACAGTTTCCGCTTTTTGTAGGGATTGACACCACAGGACAAAGCATATTCCATCCAAAGCCGTAAAATAAATTCAAGGAGGTTACGGGCCATGTCTGTCGGAGAAAAGATCCGTATGCTGCGCAAAAAACGCGGAATGACGCAGGCAGGGCTCGCAGACGGGATCGTCACACGCGGCATGCTTAGTCAGATCGAAAACGAAACGGCGCTTCCCTCCCTCCCGACGCTCTGTGAAATTGCAAAAAGGCTTGAAACGACGCCTGGCATACTGCTGGACGAACGTATAGACATTTTTTCGGCAGAGCGCGCACGCACAGTCAATCTGCTTACGAAAGAATTTAAAAACGGCAATATTGCCGTGTGTATGCGGCTGTTTGAACAATCCGGCATAGAAATCACAAACGACATCGCGCTAATCTACGCCCGCTGCGCATTCGGCATCGCTTTCAGCGCGTTTTACCGAGGAGATTTTATCACGGCGAAACAATACCTGTTGCGCGCGGAAAGCTGTCTCGATCAATTGATCCCGACGGACACGCTCGTCACAGCGTCGCATATCGGCCTTTTGAGAAATATTATGGAACAAATTGAAAAAACCGGCGAACTTCTGGCAAGCATGACGGAGCCGCCTGATTTTTCTTTTTCCCCTGGATTATTTCTTTACGCTTTAAAAATGCTAGAAAACGGCCGCGCTGAATCCGTACGGCTGCTGCTTGAGATGAACTGCCTGGAAACGCCGTACGCCTCTTTTCTACGCGCAAAGCTTTTGATTTCAGAATATAAATTTGTCGATGCCATCCTAATCCTGCGTACGCTGACAAACTCACGGGAAACCCCCGTCTTTCTGTCTTTGCTTTCCGTCTCCGTAATTGAAACCTGTTGCCGACAGTGCGAAGATTACAAAGGCGCTTATGAAAGCCAACTCCAATACCGCGCGCTGCTGGAAAAACTCCGGCGCTGAATGGAAAAGGAACGTCAAGACAAAATTGTTCAGCTGATACTATGGCACGCGCCAATGAAAAGCTGTCCAATGCGATTAATCAGCATTGGACGGCTTTTGCTTTTCTGAATACATTTTTAACCCGCCGGGAACCAAAGATTTTTTTACAGACTGGTTATATTTATCTATATATCGCCGTACTTTTTATTCAATTTTCCCTCGCGTTTATTTTTCGACAAGCTGAAAGTTTATATGCCGTTTCCAAAACGATACAATTGATGAATTTTTATAACTTAATATTGTAAACAAATGAAAAACATGCTATATTATTTTTGAATTTTTTAGAGAGGAATATTGTTTATGACGCAAATGAAACGAAAATTTTACAGGACGGCAATATTTTTTATGCTATGCATACTGATGCTCACGGGCGCGTATGCAAACAATACGGACAACGGTGAACCGCAGCAGTACCCGAAGCGGAATATAGCATTGACGGCGGCTCGACATGGGTATCCAAGGATTACTTTATAGATATTTTTTTTGTTTCCGAGTTTCTTACGGCTCCAGACGGAATCGTCCGTTTAAACCGCGACGTTTCCCTCTCAGGCCTAGGTTCCGTCATTCCGGCGATGCACAACGTCACAATAAATGGGAACGGACACACTATCTACCGCGGGGAAAAAACCGCCCAGTTGTTCATGATCAATGTCTCCGGCAGCCAGCTGACGCTGAAAAACGTCACAATAGACGGCGGTGCCGTTTGGGATGATCCGTCCAACGTGGCGGAACGCCAAAACACAGGCTTTCAAGCATCCGGTACAGCCAATCTGTTCTACATAGACAGCGGTGCTTCGGTTATTTTGGAAGAGGGCGCGATATTGCAGAACAACCACCTGTCCGGTTCAACGCAAAACGGCGCAGCCGTAGAAATTGTAGACGGTACGCTGACGATGAAAAGCGGCTCAGTGATTCGAAACAATACGGCAACCGGCAACGGGACATACGGCGGTGGCGGCGGCGCAATACATGTGAACGCCGGATCTGCGTTTATTATGGAGGGCGGCGAGATTTCCGGCAACTATGCTTCCGTCAACGGCGGCGCCGTAACCAGCCGCGGCACATTGGAGATACGCGGCGGCAAATTGACCCAAAATTCCGCTGCATCCGGCGGCGGTGCCGTGATGATTGAGAGCGGCAGCTTGACTATGAACGGCGGCGAAATCACACAAAACAACGCGCTGCTCGGCAGCGTATGCATCATGAGCGGGCACTTTCTGATGCAGAGCGGTGAAATCACTGAAAATGCCGCAACGCAGGGCGGCGGCATTGTTGCATATGGTGAAAACAGTAGCGTTGAGATGCGCGGCGGCAGCGTCGCGAACAACACCTCAAAAACCATGGGCGGCGGAATCTTTATAAGAGCCGGAAGTCTGTCCCTGTCCGGCACGCCGGATATCAGCGGCAATACCGCCAAGGGAAAGGCCGATAATATCTATCTGTATAACAATAATCCCATTGCCATCACCGGAGAAATAAACAAAAACGACGCCGGACCAATCGGCGTTGGCATGACAACCCCCGGCGTATTTACCGACGGTTGGAATACATATATGGGTGAAAAAAATCCATCCGACTACTTTACAAGCGATCTTGCGGACTATCGGGTAAAAATTGACGAAAACAATCAGCTTCAATTAGCGGAAAAGCCCGGGCCTACTGAAGCAGGGCCGTTTATCGTGACCGGCGGCCAGCTTGGAATCGACTACGAATACGATAATACGAGCAACATTCTGAATATTTTAACGGATGTTCCGCTTGAAATTACGGCAAAGAGCAATCCTATAACCTACGCCGCCATCGCAGTAACAACCGGCGTCGATGCCAATATCGCACTGAATAACTTAAAAGTTGATTTGAAAAACTGCAACGGCAGCGCGCTCACGGTTCCAACGGGCTCAACGATCATGCTGACGCTGATCGGTGAGAATCTGCTCAGGAGCTATGCGGCAGGCCCCGGCATCTTGGTAGATAACGGTGCAAAGCTGACCATCAGCGGCGAAAATACCGAAACTTTAGAAGTATACGGCGCGCAGATGGAATATTACAGCGATCAGGGCGACACTTCCGGCGGATTCGCCTGCGGTTTTGCCGGCATCGGCGGACAGAACACTTCGGGCGGCGCATATACGTATACCGGAGAAATCGTCATCAACGGCGGAAAAATTGACGCTCATGGCTTTGGCTTCGGTGCGGGAATCGGCGGAGGAGACTACGGATCCGGCGGAACGATTACGATCAACGGCGGTATCGTAACCGCCACCACAGGAGAAGGTATGCCGGCCGGCTGGAATGACGTTACGAGCGCACAGGCAAGCGGAATCGGCGCGTCACAGGGTCAGCCCGGCGGAATCATTACGATTACAGGCGGAACGGTAACGGCAATCGGAGGTTATGGCTGTGCCGGCATCGGCGGCGGCACAGCGGACGTGATTATCCGCGGCGGCAATGTCACCGCATACGGCGGTCCCAATGCGGCGGGCATCGGCGGTTACGATCAAAACAAAGGCGAAATCAAAATTACGATCGGCGCAGACGCAAAAGTAACAGCCTACGGAGGCAGCAATGCCTGCGGCATCGGCCAAGGAAAAAATAGCGCCGCCAAAGTGACGCTCCATATCGAAAACGGTGCGGAGGTTTACGCATTTTCTCAAGAAAACTCAAATCGCCCGGCAATTACGGAAACTGCAAACCAAGCGTCCGATCCGGCATCTATGATCAACGCATATATCACCAATATGACGCTGCCGGCCAGCGTGCCGATCACCGCGCAAGCGGGCAGCGACACCAACGATCTTACTGTCCCTGCAGGCGCTGCAGGTGTCGCTTTCACCACCGCTGCGGCGGGCGAATATACCGCAAAAACGGCGGTGTCTATAAACGGAATTACATATCAGTTCATCCGTCAAGACTTGTCTAAAGCAACGGTAACTTCCAGTGCGGCGTTCGCCATGGAAAAAGTCAAAGCAGTAGCGGCCGCCAACTTCACCAAAGAGCCCACGCCAAGCGCGCAGGCGGATTATGAAAACGATAGGCTGACTGGTCTCATCCCAAATGGAAATTACCGCTTAGAGGTACAAAAATATTTTTTGAATATCTCCGCCGATGCAAACGGAGCGATTGCGCATCTGGATTTTCCGAATTTTTACGGGCTGAATGTTTCTATAGTGAAACTGGGCAACGGAACGGATACATTAGACAGCGATCCGCAAATATTGCAGACGGTTGTGCCAGCCGTAACAGGCATTATGATTAAAACGCAGCCGGCAAAAACCAACTACACGCTGGGCGGGCTTGCAGACTGGAGCGGACTTTCCGTTACGCTTTCCTACGCTGCAGGCAGCCAAAAGTACGAAAAAGACATTGTATTCGCCGATTTTGAAGCAAACGGCATCCACGTGTCGCCCGTAAGCGGCACGGCGCTCAATACTATAGGAAATTCAATTGCAACAGTTTCTTACGGAGAGTTAAACGACAATTTCACAGTAAACGTTGCAAAAGAACAGCAAGAAGCGCTTGTGATTGCGGCGATACCCCCTAAGACATTCGGCGACGCAGCATTTTCGCTGGACATTACAGGCGGCAGCGGCTCCGGTACGCTCTCCTTCGAAATCACGGCCGGCAGTAGCGTAAGCATTGATGAAACTGGAAAAGTAACGATTTTAAGCGCCGGCGAAAGCACGATTAAAGTTACAAAAGCAGCGGACGGCAACTATGCGGAAATCACAGCCACGGTAACCGTACATGTAGCACCGGCGCCGTCAACCGTTGTCACGGCCCCCACATCCAAACGTATACGGCGCGGCCAGCAGCTTTCCACGTCCACGCTTTCCGGGGGCGTTATAACCGGACTGAACGGTACAAAGTTGGAGGGCGTATGGACATGGAAAAACGACCGAGTCATGAGCGCAAGCGGAAATTATAAGGAAACAGCAATATTTACACCTGCGGACGCCAACTATGCACCGGTCGAAGCTGCCAACATTTCCGTCACGGTGTTTTCTCCCGCTTCCGGCAACACCTCTGTGACGCAATACACCGTGACATTTAATACACAGGGCGGCAGCCAAATTGCAGATAAACGCGTGGATAAAAACACCGCTGTCACCAAGCCCCAAACACCCGAAAAAGCGGGCTTCACCTTTCATGGATGGTACACAGATCAAGCTTGCACCGAAGCGTATGATTTCAATACCAAAGTGACAAAAGATTTCACGCTGTACGCAGGATGGACAAAAGATCAACAGACCTTGACATTTTCGGACGTAAACGAAAACGACTGGTTTTATGACGCGGTATTGTACGCCTCGGCCAACGGCTTGTTTTTCGGCATAACCGAGGACCGCTTTGCACCCGATACGGCCGTCTCGCGCGGAATGATGGTCACGGCGCTTTACCGTGCCGAGGGCGAACCTCAAATCAGCGGAGAAAGCAGATTTGCCGACGTTTCAGCAAATCAATATTACACAAGCGCTGTGATTTGGGCGGAAACCAACGGAATCGTAAAAGGTTACTCCGATACGGAATTTGCACCTGACAAATTGATTTCCCGGGAAGAAGCTGCGGCAATTATGAAACGGTATGCGAGCTATAAAGGAACCGGCGCAGACGCAAAAGCCGACCTCACAAAATTTTCAGATGAAAAACAGATTGCAGACTGGGCAAGAAGCAGTCTGGAATGGGCGGTAGGCTACGGTCTCATAACCGGCAAAGAAAATGGCGTCATAGATCCGCAGAGCAACATTACCCGCGCGGAAGCTGCAGCGCTTCTGCAAAGATATTTTGTGAAATAATCAAAAGCAGTGCAAAGACGGATGCGTCCGCCCTTTGCACTGCTTTTCTATGTTTTGCGTTCCACAGTGATCGGTATTCCATCAACTTGAATTAAAAATGTTTTAATTCCTATGAAAATTTTTATAATTTTAGAATTGAAAAGAAAGAATTTTTGTGGTATAGTATAAAATGGGTAAGAAAGGGATTTTCTTCCTTCTTTCTACCCTTATTGTACGGATTCACCGCGCACATTCGAAATGGAATAAATAGTAAACGGAGGTTTACAATGAAAGATAAAAAGCAGCCCATGACCGATCTCGCCTTAGCACTTGCCAAAAAAGACGAGGAGAGCGCCGCAGCGGCAAGCAAAGTCAATACGCTGTCCGCACGGCAAATGATCCTCGCAATTCTAGACGATTCGACTTTTGCCGAAACAGGCACCTATGTGCGGCGGTCGGCAGACAGCGACGAGTTTGAAGGCGTCATCTGCGGGTACGGCGCAATAGATTCCAGACTCGTATTCATATTCGCACAGGACTTTTTCAGAATGAAAGGCGCGTTTGACCGGCAGCAGGCCAAAAAAATTTGTGACTTGTATGCGCTCGCAGAAAAAAGCGGCGCGCCGGTCATCGGCATCTTCAACAGTGCCGGTGCATGCATAAACGAAGGCGTCGACGCGCTCGGCGCCTACGGCGAAGTCATGCGCGCCGTCGCAAAAGCGTCGGGCGTTATTCCGCAGATCGCTTACATTCACGGAATCTGCGCCGGAAGCGCAGCGGTCATCTCCGCTATGTTCGATGTATCCGTGTCGGTCAAAGACAAATCCAGTATTTACGTGAATCCGCCTTCCCTGCTTCCCGGTAAAGACGCCGGTACGGCCGATCATACCGCCAGAACCGGGCTGATCTCCAAAGTCTACGATACCGAGGCGGAGGCCGCGGCGGGCATACGGCGCCTGCTTAACTATCTGCCGCAAAACAACATGGAGGGCACTGTTACCGAGTTGTCCACAGACGATCTCAACCGCACGGTCAATATCCCCGATGCTGGCGAGGGCTACGATATAAAAACCGTCCTATCTGAAATCTGCGATCACGGCGAGTTTATGGAGGTTTCAGACAGCTATGCGCCGGAAGCACTCTGCGCGCTGGGCTCCATCGGCGGCAGCGTAACGGGGATCGTCGCCAATCAGCCAGTCTCCGACGGCGGGCGGCTCACGCCGCAGTGCGCGCGCAAAATGGCAAGATTTATTTCCCTGTGTGACAGCTTCTCCATTCCGGTCGTAACGCTCGTCGACAGCGAGGGGATCGCCGTGGACGGCGAGGGGGAAGACGCGCCTCTTGCCGCCGAGCTTTCAAAACTGGCTTTTGCCTACGCAGGCGCAGTCTGCCCCAAAATCACAGTTGTCATCGGCAAAGCCTATGGGAGCGCTTTTACACTGATGGGCTCCAAATCTGTCGGCGCGGATATTGCATTTGCGCTGGACAGCGCACAAATCAGCATTATGTCCCCCGCGAGCGCAGTGGCATTTCTCTGGAACGACCGCGTCGCGAAACAAAGCCGGGAAGAAGTTGAAGCGGATTGGGCGGCCGAATATGCGACGCCCGCGCGCGCCGCGTTGCACGGCGAGATCGACGACGTCATTAAAACCGCCGAACTGCGGCAGAGAATTTGTGCGGCGCTTTCCATGCTGGCGTCAAAATGCGCAGGCACGCCGGCGCGCAGGCACGCAAATCTGCCCCTTTGAGGAGGTTCGCTATGTTTAATTTCTTATTAAGCGCTGCCGACGGAACCGCGCTGTCGCTCGGCGATAAGCTTTCTATCGGCGGACAGGTCACCCTGCTCGGGATGGGTACGGTATTTGCCATTCTCGCGTTGCTCTGGGGACTCGTTGAACTGCTTCACGTCATCCTAAAACCTTTTGCCGAGAAAAAGACCGGTACGTTCAATCCGCCGCCGGTAGTCGCGCCGGCGCCGGCGGTGTCACCCGCTGCAAAAAACACGGAAAAACGAAGCGACGATCTGGAACTGACCGCGGTCATTACCGCTGCAGTCGAAGCGTACCGCGGAGCGGACGCGCCGGCTTTTCGCGTCGTCTCATTCAAGCGCGCAAACAATCGGTTCTCATCTGGAAAATAAAATATTTTGATAGGAGAAATCATTATGAAACAATATATCGTTACCGTCAACGGTACTACCTATGAAGTTACGGTAGAAGAAATGGGCGCAGTGGCTCCCGTCTCCACAACGGTTTCAGCGCCCGCCGCCCCGGCTGCCGCCCCCAAAGCCGCGCCCGCATCTCCCAAGGCAGCGCCTGCTGCGCCCGCCGGCACACAGGGGGGCGCAACCAAGGTCTCCGCGCCTATGCCGGGAACTGTCCTCAAAATCAACGTGACGGTAGGTCAGGCGGTAAAGTCAGGCGATTCGCTTTGTGTGCTTGAGGCTATGAAAATGGAAAACGATATTCCTGCTCCCGCAGACGGAACAGTTGCAAGTATTAACGTTTCAAACGGCGCTACGGTACAAAGCGGCGATATTTTGATCACGCTGAACTGAATCGCTCGGGAAAGTTGGTACAATTATGCTTGACACGCTTATAAACTTTGCCAAATCAACCGGCATCTACGACTTTGTCGAAGATCCCGTTCTGATGTGCAAAACCTTGATTATGTACTTAATCATAGGTGTGCTCATCTATCTGGCAATCGGAAAAAAGTACGAGCCGCTGCTACTGCTCCCCATTGCTTTCGGCATGCTGCTCGCTAATCTCCCCGGCGCGGAATTGTTTCATATGGAATATTTCCTGCGTGAGGAACTCAATTATTCAGAAATTCTGCACGGCGGACTGATCGACATCCTGTATCTCGGCGTCAAGCTCGGTATTTACCCATCGTTGATCTTTCTCGGTGTCGGCGCAATGACCGATTTTACCCCGCTGATTGCGAACCCCAAAAGCCTGCTGCTGGGCGCTGCAGCTCAGTTCGGCGTATTTGCCGCCTTTTTCGGTGCGCTCTTCCTCGGTTTTGACCCGGAACAAGCGGCGGCAATCGGCATCATCGGCGGCGCAGACGGCCCGACCGCCATCCTCGTCACAAAAACGCTGGCTCCGCTGCTTCTCGGCCCCATCGCTATCGCAGCGTATTCTTATATGGCGCTGATCCCGATTATACAGCCGCCGTTTATGAAACTTTTAACCACCAAAAAAGAACGCTCCGTAGTCATGAAAAACCTTCGTCCGGTCTCTAAAGTCGAAAAGGTCGTATTCCCCATTGCAGTATCGGTGATCGTCGTGCTGCTCGTACCGGATGCGGCTCCGCTGATCGGTTTTCTCATGCTCGGCAATCTCTTAACGGTCTGCGGTGTGACCGAGCGCCTGTCCAAAACCGCACAAAACGAACTCTGCAATATTCTTACAATTTTCCTCGGCGTATCCGTCGGCGCTACGGCAAACGCAGCCAGCTTTTTGTCGCTCCAGACCGTCTATATCATCATTCTCGGACTGGCAGCATTCATCATTGCAACCTGCGCGGGCATCCTATTCGGGAAGCTGATGTACGTATTGACAAAAGGAAAGATCAATCCATTGATCGGATCGGCCGGCGTCAGCGCCGTACCGATGGCCGCGCGTGTCAGCAATATGGTCGGTCAAAAAGAAAATCCCTCCAATTTTCTGCTTATGCACGCAATGGGGCCGAATGTCGCGGGTGTAATCGGCTCTGCTGTCGCGGCAGGTATTTTCCTGCAGTTCTTCAAATAATATTGCAAAGGGGAAAAATCCAATGGCTAAAATAAAAATTACAGAAACGGTGTTGCGCGATTCCCATCAGTCGCTCGCGGCTACCCGAATGTCAACCGAAGAAATGCTTCCTATACTGGAAGCGTTGGACGTGGTCGGATATCATGCGCTGGAAGCATGGGGCGGTGCAACCTTTGACGCCTGCCTTCGCTTTCTGAATGAAGACCCGTGGGACAGGCTCCGTACGATTCGCGCGCGCGTAAAAAATACAAAGCTTCAAATGCTTTTCCGCGGGCAGAATATTCTCGGCTACCGTCATTATGCGGACGACGTTGTGGAATACTTTGTTCAAAAATCCGTAGCAAACGGCATTGACATTATCCGCATTTTTGACGCGCTGAACGATTTGCGCAATCTGAAAACGGCGATCAACGCCACAAAAAAAGAGGGCGGACATGTGCAGGTTGCGTTCAGCTACACGACGAGTCCCGTGCACAATAACGAACATTTTGCCAAGCTAGCAAAGCAGATGGAAGAAATGGGTGCAGATTCAATCTGTATCAAAGATATGTCCGGCCTGCTGAAGCCATACGACGCATATGATCTGGTCAAGAAGCTGAAAACCAGCGTCTCGGTTCCGATTGAATTGCACTCTCATTATACGGCCGGGCTTGCTTCTATGACCTATCTTAAAGCGATCGAGGCGGGCGTGGATATTATCGACACGGCGATTTCCCCTTTCGCGCTCGGTACTTCGCAGCCGCCGACAGAACCGATCGTCGCCACACTTGCAGGGACGGAATACGATACGGGTCTTGACTTGGATAAACTAAACGCTGTCTCCAAATATTTCGACGGCCTGCGGGAGAAATATCTAGAAAGCGGTCTGATCAACCCCAAAGTGCTCAAAGTAGACGTCAACGCGCTGCGCTATCAAGTCCCCGGCGGCATGCTTTCCAATCTTGTATCGCAGCTCAAGCAAGCCGGTAAGCTGGATAAACTGGACGAAGTGTTGGCGGAAGTGCCGCGCGTACGCGCCGACGCAGGATACCCACCTCTGGTCACCCCTTCTTCACAGATCGTAGGCACACAAGCCGTGTTCAACGTCATTTCCGGCGAACGTTATAAAATCGTAACCAAAGAATTTAAGGGAATCGTACACGGTGATTACGGAAAAACGCCCGTGCCGATCTCTGATGAATTCCGGAAAAAAATTATCGGCAATGAAAAGCCCATTACCTGCCGCCCCGCGGACAACCTCGCGCCCGAATTGGACGCGCTGCGCGAAAAAATTAAACCGTATATGGAACAGGAAGAAGACATCCTCACCTACGCTCTGTTCGAGCAGGTAGCCACAAAATTTTTTGAAGAACGCAAAGCGAAGAAATACGGCCTTGATGGAAGAAATGCCGATAAAGAACTTGGCGTTCACAGCGTTTAATGCTGATCTGCCGCTTTTTTACTTGCATAACCAAAGATACAACGAGGCAGGGAGCTTTCTCCCTGCCTCGTTTGCACTACCTTAAGGAACCTGTTCAAAATCGTGCACAACCTTGATATCAAGTCTATTCCGGCAGAATATCGCCTTCGATATAAATAATTTCATATCCCTCGCAATTTTCAATTACATAGTCCATAAACATTTGTGCTTTTTCTGCGCCAATAAAGAATGCCTTTCCAGTATTCAAAATATTGGTAGTTAGATACCCATTTTCAGTTACACCAAGGCTAATGTTCTCATATCCGAGCAGTGGGATACTGACGCTTATAAACATAGCTTTGATCAGAATATCGTTTCCGCTGAATTCAACGCATTCCAGCGAAGTATCGTTCAGCAGCATATTCCAAACGATGGCGTCATTAAGATTTTCAAATTCAATGTGCGCGATCTCACCGTTTTCCTGCATCCATTCATAATAAATCGAACCGAAAAAAAGCGTTTTCGTAAGATTTAAATCATCAATAAAATCTTTCAATGTTGCAGGCCTATAGCCGTCATTCACATATACATAGTAATCCGTTTGACCTTCAAACCGAACGCCAACAGCACAATCGGGTGAAATGTTTTTGATAGCACAAACCGTGCCTTGCGCTTTATAAATGGTGTCTGTTATTGTATCGCAGCCTATTAATACACAGTTTCCGAGTGAAGTTCCGATGCAATCGGCCGTTATTCCGGTAATATTGCTTGAATAATTTGCAAAATTATAATACAAGACACTATACTGCTCACTGATGCTCCTTTCACACCATGGCGTTATTTTCACAATTTCGTCTGCATGATTTGTATAAACCCGTTTTTCAGGCCAGCGCTTGTCAACTGTGCTCTGCACCGGATCTTGCGTAAAGAATCTGCCCTGCCACATTCCAATCGCGGCAGCTGCCGTCAGCATAAAGCAGGCTGCAATAGCTCCCCACTTTTTCCAAAGATTTTTCTTTGATGCGACGTCCGAATGTGCGGTATAGCTTGCCGCTTCCTCGATATGCTCGTCGCTTATATTATTCATGGCATTTGAGATTTTTTCTCGTTTCATACTAAGATTCCCTCTTTCAGCAAATAAAATCTGAGTTTATCCCTTGTCCGGGACAATCTGACAGAAACATTATGACGGTTTGTACCGATTAGATTTGAAATATCTTCAATCGAATCGGAATAAAAATATCGCCGGACAAAAATCACTCTGTTTTCCTCATCAATACTGTCCAGAAAAGCATTAATGGCCTTTGAAAGCTCGTTTGCACTGCTTTCATTCTCTATCGAAGAAGCGGAGGGAACACATTCCTCCAATTCGTCAAGAGCGACATCATAATAACTGTTGCGCTTTGCGGCGGTATTTTCATGATATTTCTTAATTGAAATATTACGAACAATGCGGCATACATAACTAAGCAATGGATCGGGATTTTGAGGCGGTATTGTATTCCATACAGCAAGCCAGCCGTCGTTGACACATTCTTCGGAATCATGTTCGTTATGCAAAATATTCTGCGCTGTCTTTTTGCAAACTTTTTCATACTTATTCGATAGTTCAATAATTGCCTGCTCTGAGCGCTCAAAGAACAATTCAACGATTGTACTATCGTCCATCAGAATCACCGCCCTCTCTGCCTCATCCCTCATCTATATACTACGGTTTTGAAACCAAATATCTCAAGAAAGACGAAAAAAAGACGGAACAAAACCGCTCCGTCCTTTTTGGTCATCCGACCTGATGCTCAGTTATCAATCTTCTCTTTCACCTTGGCGCTCTTGCCGACACGGTCTCGAATGTAATACAGCTTCGCACGGCGAATCTTACCGACGCGCACAAGCTCGACTTTAGCCACATTCGGTGAATGCACCGGGAACGTCTTTTCGACACCGCAGCCATAAGCAACACGTCTGACGGTAAACGTTTCTGATATCCCGCCGCCGTGCTTTGCGATGACCGTACCCTCGAAAATCTGAATTCTTTCCCGAGCGCCTTCCTTGATCCGGTTGTGCACTTTTACGGTGCTTCCGATTTCGACCACAGGGGGATTTTCCTTGATCTGCTCGCTTACAAAAGCCTGAATTTTATCCATCACGGCTCCTCCTTATCCATCGAACATTCTTGCGTGAGCAATGCAGAGGACTGTTCTTATTCGTGTGCTATGCACACAACGTCGTTTATTTTACCATATTAAAAAATAAAAAGCAATAGTTTTTACAAAAAATGCCGTTAAAACAATGAAATTTAAACTTTAAACTGTGCACCGCTTGACCGCGCGCAACAATTCTCAACATATTTTATACGTGTTTTATACGTGCATTCGCCATAAAAAAATTAACAGAATCCGGCAAAATATATTGTATAATCCGCCGTGCTGTGCTATAATAATTTGAATAATAATCAATTTTCTCTATAATCTATCTGTTTGGAGAATACACATATGAAATACCTGATTCTGGTTTGCGACGGTATGGCAGACAGAAAAATTAAAGAACTCGGCGACCGCACGCCGATGGAAGCCGCAAAAAAACCAACCATGGATGCGCTGGCACGCGTTTCGCTGTGCGGCACGGTATCAAACGTTCCCAAGGGAATGGTGCCGGAAAGCGATACCGCAAACCTCTCCATTTTATCTTATGACCCGCGCCTCTATTCCAAAGGCCGATCTCCGCTTGAAGCCATGAGCATGGGCCTGAATATGCAGCCGGATGAAACAGCTTACCGCTGCAATCTGGTGACACTCAGCGAAGAAGAGGACTATCCGCAAAAGATTATGCTGGATCACAGTGCGGACGAAATCACCACGCCCGAAGCCGATCGGTTGATTCAGGCGCTTGAGGCTGCTTTCGGCAACGATGTGCGGCACTTTTATACCGGCGTTTCTTACCGGCACTGTCTGCTTTGGAAAAATTCCAGCGATACGTTTCCATTTATGCGTCCGCATGATATTCTTGGCAAATGCATCGCGCCCTATCTGCCTGCCGGAGAAGCCGGCGAGCCCTTTTATCAACTTATGCGCGCCAGCTATGACGTTTTAAACGAACATCCCGTCAATGCCGCAAGAAGACAAGCGGGTAAACGCCCCGCCAATTCGATCTGGCTCTGGAGTCCAGGCAAAAAGCCTGCGCTTCCCTCTTTTTCGGAAAAGTGGGGGCTGCGCGGCGCCGTAATCTCCGCCGTCGATCTGATCAAAGGTATTGGAATCTGCGCGGGAATGACTTCCATCGACGTTGAAGGCGCAACCGGTACAGTTCACACCAATTATAAAGGAAAGGCCGACGCCGCTATTCACGCCTTTGACACCGGATATGATCTGGTTTTCGTACACGTCGAGGGACCGGACGAATGCGGCCACCGTGCAGAAATCGAAAATAAAGTATTGGCAATCGAAAAAATAGACGAGTGCATTCTAAAACCTGTATATGATTATTTGAAAGAAAGTTCAGAGCCATTCAAAATTTTTGTCCTTCCCGATCATCCTACGCCGATCGAGCTTCGGACGCACAGCATGGAGCCGGTGCCGTTTTTTGTATACTCCAGTGAAAAAGACGTCCATGGCATCGAATCTTTTACCGAAGCTCTAGCGGAACACACAAAACTTTATTACCCGGACGGCAGTCAACTGCTGAATTTTATTATTGAAAAATAAGGAGTGGCCGATATGCCCGAAACGCCGAAGCAATCCGCTTTTACACTCAATCTATTCGACTGGGTGGAACTCATCATACTCTCGGCTTGTCTTGTTCTTTTAATCTTTACGTTTATCGCGCGGCCGGCGCGCGTAGACGGAGATTCCATGCAGGAGACGCTGCACGACGGTGAACTTTTGCTTTTGTCAGATTTGCTTTTTGAACCAAAATACGGAGACATTCTCGTATTTCAAAAAATTAATTCCCGCCATTCGGACCCCATCGTCAAGCGTGTGATCGCAACGCCCGGTCAAACGGTCGACATCAATTTTGACACCTGGATCGTCACTATTACCGATCCGGATGGAACCGAATATATTCTAGATGAAAGCGCATACAGAAAACTGGCGACCGACGCGCGCGTAACGACGAATTTGGAATTTCCGATTTATGTCAGTGAAAACCAATATTTCGTGATGGGAGATAACCGCAATCATTCTCTAGACAGCCGCAGTTCGGAAATTGGGCTGGTCGATCGAAACGAAATCATTGGAAAAGTCCTGTTCCGCCTTTTTCCCATTGGAAAATTCGGCATGGTAAAATAAACGACGGGGAATCATTCATGTCAGACTCACAGTATCAGATACAATGGTTTCCCGGACACATGGCAAAAACGCGCCGGCTGATTCAGGAAAATCTTCGGCTCGTCGATATCGTTGTGGAAATCCGGGATGCCAGGATTCCATACAGTTCTCAAAACCCGGAAATTTCGAGGCTGATTGGAGACAAACCCCGGCTGATTCTGCTGAATAAAGCATCTATGGCCGATCCTGATATCAGCGGCGCATGGCTTCGCCGTTTTGCGGCGAGAAATGAAAAAGCCCTCTTAATCGACTGTATCACCGGAGAAGGGTTGCACGCAATCTATCCAGCAGTTACAGAAATCCTTCAGGACAAGCTCCGGCGCTGGGCCGAAAAGGGCATGACCGGCAAAAAAATCCGCTCAATGGTCGTCGGGATACCAAACGTGGGGAAATCTTCTTTCATCAACCGGCTGGCCGGAATCAAAAAAGCCAAAGTAGAGGATCGCCCCGGCGTCACTACAAACAAACAATGGGTAACCACTTCGATTGGCCTTGAGCTTTTGGATATGCCGGGCGTCCTTTGGCCCAAATTTGAAGAAAAAAAGGTTGGAGAAAATCTGGCGATGACCGGCGCGATAAAAGATCAGATTCTGGATACCGAAGAAATCGCTATGCTGCTCTGCGGCAGGCTGCGAAGCCTCGCAAAGAACCGGTTTGCCGCACGCTACAAACTGACCTGCGAAGATTGCTGGCAGGAAATGGATCTGTATGACTTGTTTGAACTGGTTGGAAAAAAACGCGGCTTTCTGATGTCCGGCGGCGCAGTCGACCACACGCGCACGGCGAAGACGCTCCTCGGAGAGTTCCGGCGCGCCGAAATCGGCCGCATCTCACTCGAACGTCCTGATGAAATAGACAGGTAATTTTATGCTCACATTTGATTATGAACTTGCTCTGATAAACGACGGATATACCCACATCTGCGGCGTGGACGAAGCGGGCCGCGGCCCACTGGCCGGGCCAGTCGTCGCCGCCGCCTGTATTCTTCCGCCGGATTGTGTGATTGACGGCCTTGATGATTCAAAAAAGTTGTCTGAAGCGAAACGGGAAAAGCTTTTTGATCAAATATGCGCGGACGCCGTTTCCTACTGTGTCGCTTCGGCCTCTTCTGAAGAAATTGATCGGCTAAACATTCTGAACGCAACGATGCTCGCTATGGCGCGCGCCATAAGCGGTCTCCCCATCCCTGCCGACTTCGCCATTGTAGACGGCAACTGCGTACGCAACTTTCCCATCCCCGCTATGACGATTGTCAAAGGAGATGCAAAGTCTCCCTCCATCGCTGCCGCGTCCATTCTGGCAAAAGTGACCCGCGACCGATACTGCTTGGAAATGGACGTGCAGTACCCAGAATACAATTTTAAAAAGCACAAGGGGTACCCGACAAAAGAGCATCGTGCGCTTCTGCAAAAATATGGGCCATGTCCGCTGCACCGTAAAAGCTTTCTGCGGTGTGTGCAGAAAAAAGATCAATGATGTTTTTGAAAAACGCGGCTGCGACCGGGAAACGAGGGGAAAAACTTGCGGCAAAGCATCTTTGCGGCAAAGGTTACAAAATATTGGCGCGCAATGTACGGAGCGCGCACGGCGAGATTGACATAATCGCAGAAAACTCGGAATATCTTGTTTTTGCAGAAGTCAAGACGCGTGCGGATAATCCGGTGCATTTTGCGAATTACGGCCGCCCCGCCGAAGCGGTAAACAAACAAAAACAGCGCCATATCATTTATACCGCGGGTATCTTTTTGCAAAACCACCCGACTGAAAAGGCCGTGCGCTTTGATGTGATCGAAGTGTATCTCGGCGAAACGATTCAATTCAATCATATTGAAGATGCATTTCGTCTCTGAACTGGAGGAAAGCCATTGGAACTCAAGCTATTTGATCTGCACTGCGACACGCCATACAGAATGTACAATGAGCATCAGCCGCTGAAATCCAATTCGCTGCATGTCGCGATAGACAAAATTTCTAAATACAAAAAATATATCCAAATTGCCGCAATTTGGAGCGATAAGCGCAAAAACGACGACGAAGCCTACTCGCTGTTCTGGCGAATCTTAAACAATTTTAAATGCGAGATCGAAAGCAACCGGCAAAGTGCGGCAATTTGCCGGACATTTACAGATGCGCAGCAGCTGCCCGATAAAACGGCCGCTTTTTTTCTCGCGGTAGAAGATGCGCGCATACTCTCCGGAAATATCGAGCGCATACATGAATTGTATGATGCGGGCGTACGCTTTATGTCTTTAAATTGGTCGGGCGAAAACGCGCTGGGCGGCGGCTATGATACCAATTCCCCGCTCACGCAGCTCGGACGAAGCGTAGTCAAAATGGCATTTGATTTGGGAATCACGATCGACGTTTCACATTCGTCTCAAAAAGTCATCGATGAAATCGCTGAAATGGCTGCCTCGGCACGGCGGCCGATTTTGGCTTCGCATTCCGATTCCAATACGATCGCGGTGCATCCCCGGAACCTGACCGATGAGCAATTCACCAAAATCAAGCGCTGCGGCGGAATCGTCGGCATTTCTCTTGCGCGCGCACACCTATGCGGGAATGATGCCAACATTTCCTCGATCGCAAGCATTATCGAACATATCGAATATTTTCTTGGTCTGGACGGTCAGCATACCATCTGTCTTGGCTGTGATTTTGACGGTATTGAAACGACGCCTGAGGGCATCGGCAGCATCGATCAGCTGGATCGTTTGGCAGATGCAATGTCGGCACGCAATTTCAGCGATGAACTAATCCACGCAATTTTCTATCAAAACGCATATAATTTTTTAAAGAGACTATAAAATCGGAAGGGCAAAATCATGATGTACAAAAGCACCAGAAGCATAAACGAGTCTTGCGGCGTTCCCGCCGCACAGGCAATTAAGCAGGGACTTGCCGCAGACGGCGGCCTGTTTATGCCGGAATATATTCCGAAACTTCCGCAAGACGCGCTCGCTGCGCTAGCTCAGCAGGGCTATGTCAGCCGCGCCGCGCAGATCCTATCCATGTTTTTAGACGATTACACGATAGAAGAACTGACGAAGGACTGCCAAGCGGCTTACTGTCCGCAAAAATTTCCCGGCGGCGCCGCTCCCTGCGTACAGATAGACGACCGGCTTCATGTCCTGGAACTCTGGCATGGACCAACCTGCGCATTTAAGGATATGGCGCTGCAAATCATGCCGCGCTTGCTGCGACGCGCACTGGACAAAACGAAAGAAGACCGCACGGCGATGATCCTTGTTGCCACCTCCGGCGATACCGGAAAAGCAGCGCTGGAGGGATATCGTGATCTGGAAAAGATCAAGATTAAAGTATATTACCCTGTCGATGGCGTCAGCCGCGTACAAAAGCTGCAAATGGCGACGCAGGGCGGCGCAAATGTGGACGTCTGCGCCATACGCGGCAATTTTGACGATGCGCAAAGCGGCGTAAAACGCATTTTTTCCGATGCTGCAGTGGCCGAAGAACTAAATCGCCGCGGAATTTTTCTATCCAGCGCCAATTCCATCAACTGGGGGCGTCTAGCGCCGCAGATCGTATACTACGTCTCCGCCTACTGCGACATGGTCCGCTCCGGCTCAATACGCATGGGGGAGCCGATCGACATCTGCGTGCCGACCGGAAACTTCGGCAACATTTTCGCTGCCTATATCGCAAAGCACATGGGACTGCCCGTGGATACGCTGATCTGCGCCTCCAACCGAAACAACATTCTGACCGATTTTCTCGCGACGGGTACGTACGACCGTAATCGGAAATTTTATACCACCATGTCTCCGTCCATGGATATCCTGATCTCCAGCAATTTGGAACGCCTTTTATATTTGCTCGGCGGTGCCGAAAGAACCGCGCAATATATGCGCGCGTTGACCGAAAACGGGCGCTATAGCCTGGATACCGATATCAAAGCAGCCATCGACAAAGATTTCAAAGGCTATTTCTGCGACGAAGCGAACACCGCACAGACCATCAAAGAAACCTTCGATGTGCATCGGTATCTCTGCGACACGCATACTGCCGTCGGCCTATACTGCGCCAAGCAATACCAAAAGCAATCGCACAGCAAAAACCATCTCCTGCTCGCATCCACTGCAAGCCCCTATAAATTTGCAAGCGACGTGTATACCGCTCTGACAAAAAATACCGCCAGTGATGAACTTCGCGCGCTCGCCGCACTCGCCGACTACACGGGCATCGAGATCCCGGCACCGCTGCTCGATATCGACAAACGAGCCGTGCGCTTTACAAAAACGATTGATGCAGATGAAATGAAGGCAGATGTTCTCCATTTTGCAGACTAACCGGTATATGGGAGGACGCGATGTCAATTTACACCATTGCGGATCTGCATCTTTCTATCGGCGCCGGCATTGAAAAATCCATGGAAGTATTCGGCCGGCGCTGGCAGGGTTACACCGAAAAGCTGAAAAAGAACTGGTGTGCCGTGGTAGAACCCGGGGATTCGGTTATTATCCCCGGAGATATTTCATGGGCGCTCAGTCTTACCGAGGCACTGGAGGATTTTAAATTTATTGACGGATTACCCGGAACGAAGTATCTTGGAAAAGGAAACCACGACTTTTGGTGGGCAACACAGAAAAAAATGACTGGCTTTTTCCAGGCAAACAGCTTGAACACGCTCCGGCTGATGCACAACTGCGCCTATGAGATCGAAGATTATATCCTATGCGGTACGCGCGGTTGGTTTTACGACGATACGGCGTCGGGGATTCCGGAAAATACCGACTTCTCAAAACTCATCAACCGAGAAACGCAGCGGCTTCGCCTCAGTCTCGAGGAGGCCTATAAGCTGCAACTGCGCAGCGAAAAGCCCATTTTGGCTTTTCTGCATTTTCCGCCGGTCTGGAACGGATGCGTATGCAGCCCATTTGTAGAGCTTTTGCTGGAGTATGGCGTTAAAAAATGCTATTTTGGGCACATTCACGGCGCATATTCCGCCCCGCCCTTCACCGAATACGCGGGCATCCGGTTTGTGATGATTTCCGCCGATTACCTTAATTTTATTCCCCGCATCATTTTCCCGCCCAGTTTTGACTAAGTATGTGAACGAATTTTATAAAATTGCTTGACATTATTTAAATATAGAAGTAAAATAATGGATGTGCATGAAAACAGAAGATTTTTGGAGGACACTTAAATGAGTTTTAAGAAAGCCGAGAAACAGGAAACCAATGTATATGTCATTGAGTTTCAAATTGAAAAAGCGGATTTTGACGCTGCAAACGACAAGGCGTTCCGCAGGAATGCGAAAAATATCAACATTCCCGGCTTTAGAAAAGGAAAAGCGCCCCGAAATATAGTTGAGAAAATGTATGGCAAAGGTGTATTCTATGAGGAAGCCGTCAATGACTGCCTTCCCGCCGCATATGAGGATGCCGCAAAAGCCTCCGGCCTTGAGATCATCGGCCAGCCCGAATTTGACGTTGTGACTATAGATGAAAACGGCGTTGCCATGACCGCCAAAGTCACCACAAAGCCGGAAGTGAAAATAGAAGGCTATAAAGGCATTAAAGTGACAAAAGACGTTAAAAATGCAACTGCCGCCGATGTAAAAGCAGAAATCGAAAAAGTGCGCCAGCGCAACAGCCGGGAAATTGAAATTACCGGCCGCGCGGCAAAAAAAGACGACATCGTCAATATTGACTTTGACGGTTCTATTGATGGTAAAGCATTCGAAGGCGGCAAGGCGGAAGGACATAGTCTGAAGATCGGTTCGGGTGCGTTTATTCCCGGTTTTGAGGATCAAATCATCAATCACGAGGTCGGCGATTCATTTGACGTGACCGTTACGTTTCCCGAAGATTATCACGCCGCCGAATTGGCCGGAAAGCCGGCGGTTTTCAAAGTCAAGCTGAATGGGATCAAAGTCACGGAGCTTCCCGCGCTGGACGATGAATTCGCCAAAGACGTTTCGGAATTTGATACATTTGATGAATATAAAGCGGATGTCAAGGCAAAAATCAACGAGAGCAATGAAAAAGCGGCCGACGCGCAGGTTGACGAACAGCTTACCGACGCGGTGATCGGTCTGCTCCAAGCGGAAATTCCCGAGGTTATGTATACTGCGGAAACCGAAAATTTTGTTCGCGATTACGACAGCCGCCTGCGCATGCAGGGTCTGGACCTGAATACATACTTCAAGTATACAGGTCAGACGCTGGATACGCTTCGCCAGCAGATGCGGCCACAGGCTGAAAAACAGGTAAAAATGCGCCTGGCGCTTGAAGCCATTGCCAAACTGGAAGCATTAGCGGCATCCGATGAAGAAATTGAAGAAGAATACAAAAAGATCGCGCAGGCATATAATATCGAAGCCGATCAGGTAAAAATTTCAATTGCAAAAGAGGATATCGTAGCGGACATCGTAGTCAAGAAAGCATTTGATCTCATCAAAGCAAACGCCTCTATTACAAAAGCGTCTAAAAAAGCGGCAAAAGAGAACACAACAGCCGAGGATGGCGCAGCAACTGAAAAAAGCGCCGCAAAAAAGACGGCGACCTCACATGCATCTGCCGAATTCAAGAAATCCTCCGCAAAGAAAACTGCCTCAAAAACAACAGCCAAAAAAGACATTGAGGAAAAATAATTTTGGGCGGGTACTTGCTACCCGCCTTGCTATTCTGACGAAAAGAGGTAAACAATATGGCACTGGTACCCATGGTCGTAGAACAGACCAATCGCGGAGAACGCTCTTATGACATTTATTCCAGATTGCTCAACGACCGTATCGTAATGCTGACCGACGAAGTCAATGACACCACCGCTTCCCTAGTCGTCGCGCAGCTTTTGTATCTGGAAGCGCAGGATCCCGACAAAGATATTTCTTTGTATATTAACAGCCCGGGCGGTTCAGTTTCGGCCGGATTTTCCATTTACGACACAATGAACTTTATCAAATGCGACGTATCCACGATCTGCCTCGGCATGGCCGCTTCTATGGGCGCGTTTCTGCTTTCTGCCGGCGCAAAAGGAAAGCGTCTGGCTCTGCCGAACAGCGTCATTATGATCCACCAGCCGCTGGGCGGCGCGCAGGGGCAGGCCAGCGATATTAAAATCCACGCCGAGCATATTCTGAAGACGAAAGCAAAACTAAACGCAATCTTGGCTCAAAACACTGGAAAACCGCTGGAAGTTATCGAACGGGACACGGATCGCGATAATTTCATGTCTGCCGAAGAAGCGATGGCCTACGGTCTCATAGATAAGGTAATTGAAAAACATCCCTGAGTAGGAGAAACGAATGCCCATCAACGAACAAGATAAAAAACTCTACTGTTCTTTCTGCGGCCGCAGTGAAGACGAAGTCAATATTTTGATCCCCGCAGCAAAACCCGGCGCTGCCATCTGCAGCGACTGCATCTCGACCTGCGTCGCTTTTTTAGATGAATTTTCCGCACACCGTGAAGCGGAGCCCGGCGACGACGGGGAGCCTCTGACATTCGGAACCCTGCCGCGGCCTGTGGAGATCAAGGCCGTACTGGATCAATATGTCATCGGTCAGGACGACGCCAAGCGCGTCTTGTCCGTTGCGGTGTACAATCACTATAAACGCTTGATCTACCGAGACCAGAATCAAAAAGCCAAGCATCAGGACGATGTTGAGATCCAAAAAAGCAACGTTTTGCTTCTTGGCCCAACCGGCGTTGGCAAAACGTTTTTAGCACAAACGCTGGCAAAAGCGCTGAAAGTTCCTTTCGCCATCGCAGACGCGACGACGCTGACCGAAGCCGGATATGTCGGCGAAGATGTGGAGAACATTCTGCTACGCCTGATCCAAGCTGCCGATTATAATGTTGAAAAAGCGGAACGCGGAATTATTTATATTGATGAGATCGATAAAATTTCCCGCCGCGGGGAGAATCGTTCGATTACCCGTGACGTCTCCGGTGAAGGCGTGCAGCAAGCGCTTTTAAAAATTTTAGAAGGAACAGTTGCCAACGTACCGCCACAGGGTGGACGCAAGCATCCAAATCAGGATTTTATACAGATCAATACCGAAAATATTCTTTTCATTTGCGGCGGTGCATTTGACGGACTGGATAAAATTATTGAAAAGCGAAAAGGCAGCCAAACCATCGGCTTTGGAAGCGAGATCAAAAAGAAACAGGAAAAAAGTGAAACCGGTATTTATAAGGACGTCAACGCACACGACATTATAAAATACGGCTTGATTCCGGAGCTTGTCGGCCGGCTTCCGATCATTGTGGCATTGGAAAGTTTGGATGAATCGGCATTAATCCGCATCCTGAAAGAACCCAAAAATGCAATCGTCAAGCAATATACAAAACTGATGGGACTCGACGGCGTGGAACTGAAATTTGATGAAGAAGCCTGTGAAGCCGTCGCCCGTCTGGCCATCCGGCGCAATATCGGCGCGCGGGGCCTGCGTTCGATTATGGAAGAAATCATGATGCCGATTATGTATGAAGTTCCTTCTCAAAACGGCATTAAAGAAGTCGTCATAACAAAAGAACTTGTAAACAAGCTGGAACCGCCGAGATATGTAAGCTGACCATGTTTTATACAAACGCTCCCGTTGAAAATTGTATTTCAACGGGAGCGCTTTTTGTTCGCTCGCTCAAAAATTGTTGCCCGCGCCTACCGTGCCCCAAAAGCACGCATAGGCCATACGCGGCAATACCATCCGATACAAAAAATTTAAAAACCCATACAATTTTCAAACATTAAACCGGAACAGCACAATATCGCCGTCCGCAATCACATAATCCTTTCCCTCACTGCGCAAAAGCCCCTTTTCCTTGGCGGCATTTATACTGCCCGCTTGGATTAAGTCATCGTATGCAATAACCTCTGCGCGAATGAACCCCCGCTCAAAATCACTATGGATTTTTCCTGCGGCTTGCGGCGCTTTCGTCCCTGCTGTAATCGTCCATGCGCGAACTTCCTTCGGCCCGGCGGTAAGATAGCTTATCAGTCCCAAAAGCTTATATCCGGCTGCAATCAACCGGTCAAGCCCGCTTTCCTGAATCCCCAGATCCTGCAAAAACGCGTTCTTTTCCTCCCCATCGAGTTCGGCAAGCTCTGCCTCTACTTCAGCACAAACCTCTATAATCTCGGCGCGTTCGCTGTCGGCCAATTCTTTCAGCCTGCAATAGGATTCATTCTGAAAGAGGTCCGCTCCAATCATATTTTCGCTAATATTTGCCACATAAATAACCGGTTTTAAAGTCAAAAGCGGCGTATCCGAAAAAATCTCCAATTCCTCTTCAGACAATTCTACTGTTCGGGCGCATTTGCCCGCTTCAAGCGCAGATCTGACGCGCTCTAACAATTCAATTTCGGATGCCAGCGTCTTATCGCCTTTCATCGCTTTTTTAACACGGTCGATTCTGCGATCCAACAATTCAATATCCGAAAATATCAATTCAAGATTGATCGTCTCCACATCGCGTACTGGATCGATATTGCCGTCCACATGAATAATATTGCTGTCCTCAAAACAACGCACGACATGAACGATCGCATCTACCTCGCGAATATGCGATAAGAACTTATTTCCAAGGCCTTCTCCTTTGGAAGCCCCGCGCACAAGTCCGGCAATATCGACAAACTCAATCACAGCAGGCGTATATTTTTCCGGGTGATACATTTCTGCCAAAACATCCAGCCTATGATCCGGAACAGACACGACGCCTATGTTCGGATCAATCGTGCAAAACGGATAATTAGCAGACTGTGCTCCCGCGTTGGTCAATGCATTGAACAATGTGCTTTTCCCTACATTTGGAAGGCCCACGATTCCAAGTTTCATTTTTATGTCCCTTTCACGATTTACTTTTGCTATTATATAACATTTACCATCCTTTTGCAAGCGCTCGCTAAATTTTTCTGCATCTGATCTATTTTTATTTTATCTATTTTGTTCATTGCTTTGTTACATTCTCTGTGTTATACTAAAAGAGATATGAGGTGAACTTATGTATGGCACGCTGCTTCTGATCGGAACAGACGATCAAGCTTTCTCACAATTTTTAAAATATTTTGAATCAACTTTACGTTTCGAAATTCGTTTTTTACCAATGGCGCCAGATCTCAGTTCCGAAATTCGTTTTTTTGCGCCGGATATTATCATAATCGATACAGGCGATACCGAAACGCCGGATGCATACCAATTTATATTCCGCAATTCCAATGTGCCGGTCATACTGCTTACATCTTGTTTTGATTTGGATGCCCGAATCGCCGCGCTGGAAAGCGGAGCGGACGATGTGCTGATAAAGCCTTATGAAGCACGTGAACTAGCCGCGCGCATTCAGGCTGCACTGCGGCGTACAAAACATAGAAGTGATAACGCGCGTCCAACGGCTATCCGCTTTGAAAATCTGGAAATCAATGAAACAAAACGAGAACTAAAGTTATGCGGCCAACCGGTTAAAATACCGCCAAAAGAATTTCGTCTCCTGTGCCTGCTTACATCCAAGCCCAATGTTGCCCTTTCACGCAACGAGTTGATTCAAAAAGTCTGGAATTACGATTATCTGGGAGACTCCCGCACTGTAGACGTACATATCAAACGCCTGCGAAAACGCCTGCAAGGAGTTTCCGAACGCTGGGCGATCGTCAGCGTCTGGGGATTCGGTTATAAATTTGAAGTCAAAGAGTAAAGCATCTATCTGAAAATATGCTGCAACGCGTATAAAGAACGAACCAGTGCCGCTCTTTATACGCGTTTTGTTCTGCCATTTATTCCATTCAAATGTATCCGCTCAACAACTATGAGCAGATATTCTTTTAATAAAGGATATCGTTGCAGTCAACGTTACAATCAAATCAATCAAATGAGCAAAACAAAAAAGGGCTTTAGTAAAGCCCTTTTTTGTTTGGTGCTCCTGCGGAGATTCGAACTCCGGACACCTTGATTAAAAGTTGAGAAGCGGTCTTGCCGGAGGGGGCACGGGGGATTCATTCCCCCGCACTTTCCGGCAAAAAACATATTGTAATAATTTTTATTTATGAGGTGATAGAATGGGTCGCAAGGATGATTTAAACTATATAGTTAGCAAGGTTTTAAGTATGAACGATGAACAGTTTCACATTTTTATTCAAAGTTCGCAAATTCAGCGACTTCTAAAAAAAAGCTCTCAAAAATGCTCAAGCATAATGTGCAAAACTTATGCGAAGCCCGCCAGAAAAAAAGAGAAAATATAAGTTTTTGAAAATCGCTTTAGTAAAGCATTCCGCATTGTTTTGGGTAGCTTTTTTCTATTCCTTTTTCAGCACACGCCGGCCGCGAAGCGGCAAAGCCGTTTGGGTTCCCTATCCGTAATATAAGGCAAAATTTTTTATCTATTTAAAAGCGGATAGGGTGAACGGTTTAGGCGTTCGTTTCTCCTGCTAAAATTGATTGCAATGTAAATTTTTATTCGCCCTATGTATAATAAGGGCGATAACATCCTAAATTTTAGGATTTTTGAAACGGAGTGATTATCATTTCGATGGTTATAAATTTGAGTTTATTTTCTTAATGGCTTCGGCTCATCCGTGAGGCCTGTCAGATAGTCAAGCGATAAATTATATAGTTCCGCAAGCTTGATTAAATGGTGCAACGGTATTTCCCTTTTGCCGGTTTCGTATCTTGCATATTGTTGTTGCATTAGATTTAATTTTTCTGCTACATCCTGTTGTCTTAAATTTTGCGCTTGACGCGCTTTTTTTATGTTTTCGTATAGATACATTGCCCTCACCCTTTTGCGCCTTATAGGCGCTTTTTTATTTTTCACACTTTTTTATGAAAATCTATTGACATACAACCGTTTGATTGTTAGAATAAATACAACCGAATAATTGTATTTAAGTTTTTTGGAGGTATAAATGGCTAACAAATATGAGGTAACACCGGAAAATTATTATGATTTCTGCAATACGCTTTCCGATTATGAAAGTCGGCTTACTACTGTTTGTAGTAAATTAATGGGCTCGCGCTCTGAGCTTCTGCAATTTTGCGAAGAAAAAGAACCGGAAACGTCTTTTCATGATTGGATTGTCAATACTACTTTGCTTTTGTATTGCGACTATGTTCAGGAATTTTATCGTTTGTGTTATGAATTGCATGATATTTTTGAGACTGTTCATAACTGTGACTTACATTTCCCGGATGCAGATATAGAGGTTTAAAAAAATGCTTGTTTCAGAATCAGTTAATGAATTTCTCGGCGAGCAGTCTTGCAAGGGCAATACGTCCAGCACATTAGAATATTACGGTAGTATGTTTCGCAAGTTTATGTCCTTCTGCGGTGATATTCCGATAGATCAATTGACTGTGCAGAACTGCAAAGAATATTATTTTAGTCTTTGTGAAAGCGGTCTTACTTCCGGAAGTGTGCAAACATATATTCGCGGTTTTCGTGCTTATCTCCGCTGGCTCTATGATTCCGAGTACATTTCAACGAACATTTGCGCGAAGTTTAAGTTGCCTAAAGCGTATCGCAAAACGATTGATATATTAACTGACAGTGAAATTAAAATGCTTTATTCCGGGTTTTCTGATGATTTTCTCGGTATTCGTAACCGTTGTATTATCTCATTCATGCTCGGTAGTGGCTTACGTCTGAATGAGGTTGTGACGCTTGAAATAAAGCTGCTTCATCTGGACGATGGGTATTGTATCGTTAATGGCAAGTGTCAAAAACAACGAATAGTTCCGATCGGTTCTGTGGCTTCGGAGTATATCCGGCAATATCTTTCTATCCGTCCGCACTGCAAGTCAAAATATCTTTTTGTGAAAGAAGACGGCGGAAGTATTACAAGCAATACTGTAAAAGACATTTTCCGCAGAATGAAACTGCGCGGCGGTATTCCTCGAATTCATCCGCACTTACTCCGGCATACTTTTGCAACTAAATATCTTGAAAATGGCGGCAATATTTATTCGCTTCAAAACATTCTCGGGCATACTTCCCTTGAAATGGTTAAAAGGTATCTTCATCTTTCTCAAAGTCGTGTAAATAAGGATTTTTGTTTATATTCTCCTCTTGACCATATCAACTGAATAACAGCAGCCGATAACGCTATGCTGCTTGAAAATATATATGCGTGGTTTGGTGTAGCCTAAATAATAAATGCATCCGGCAGATAACTGTTTCACGTACTCGAATAGCCTGCCGTCAATCGGAAGTGCAAAACCGATACATAAATATTGCAGGTGGTCAGCCGGGGGCGTAAGCCCCGGTACTGTGTCTTATGCTATGGGCGGCTGTATAGTTAAACGGATACAGAATAGCGGGTACGTATGTATTCTCCGTAACAACTCAACGGACAGATACAGGCTATCTTTTTTCTAAAGGGATAGCTATATAAAGCAACCGTTCAATCTAACGAACAGAAACAGAAAAAGGGCTTTAGTAAAGCCCTTAATTGTTTGGTGCTCCTGCGGAGATTCGAACTCCGGACACCTTGATTAAAAGTCAAGTGCTCTACCGTCTGAGCTACAGGGGCATCTATCGCACTTGGATATAATACCATATTCGTTTGAATTTGTCAACACTTTTTTCAAGTTTTCAATCGGAAAATGCGGCCGCCGTTTTAGGCGGCCGCAAATCAAAGTCAGACGTGACTCCCGTATAACGCTCCGGAATTCAAAGAACTCTCAATACGCAGCAAACGATTGTATTTTGCAACCCGTTCGCTTCGACAAGGCGCGCCGGTCTTAATAAACGGCGCATTGGAGGCCACTGCTATATCCGCGATCGTCGTATCCTCTGTTTCGCCCGAGCGATGCGATAAAATAAATTTATATCCGTTTGCTTTGGCGTGCAGAATAACGTCGAGCGTCTCGCTGAGCGTTCCGATCTGATTGGGCTTAATTAAAATCGTATTTGCCGCGCCGCATCGAATTCCTTCAAGCAGACGCTTGGTATTGGTCACAAACAAATCGTCTCCGACCAGCATAATTTTATCGCCCAGCCTGCGCGTAAGATTCGCCCAGCCCGCAAAATCCGACTGATCCAGAGCGTCTTCAATTGAACAGATTGGATATTTGGAAACCAACCCTTCCCAATATGCAATCAATTCTTCTGTCTGCATATTGACTTTTCTTTTCGGCAAAAAATACGCACCGTTATTTTGCCATTCGCTACTTGCCGCGTCCAGCGCTACTTTGACGACATCCGTATCATATCCCGCTTCTTCGATCGCTTCGCAGATCAACTGGATCGCTTCTTCGTCCCCTTTCAGATCCGGCGCATATCCTCCCTCGTCGCCAACCGCTGTCGCCAATCCGCGTTCCCGGAGAATTTTGCCAAGCGTATGATATATTTCCGCACCAATCCGCAGCGCGTCTGCAAAACTGTGCGCGCCGACAGGCGCAATCATAAATTCCTGAATATCCACATTATTTGAAGCATGCGCGCCGCCGTTTAAAATATTCATCATGGGTACTGGCAGGCGCCGCGCCGAAATTCCCCCAAGATATTTAAACAGCGGCATATGATATGAAATCGCCGCGGCGCGGGCGCACGCCATGGAAACGGCCAGCAACGCATTAGCTCCAAGCCTTGATTTATTTTCCGTACCGTCGATTTCCCGCATAATCGCATCGATCTCATACTGTTCATATACAGAAATACCGGACAGGGCCGGATGAAT
The DNA here is from genome assembly GCA_958352145.1 of uncultured Eubacteriales bacterium. GTDB lineage: Bacteria > Bacillota > Clostridia > Oscillospirales > CAG-272 > UMGS902. The sequence goes on along the minus strand of CATWNM010000021.1, from coordinate 6,695 downwards.
TTTTTTATGAATATTACAAACCGCATCAAGCACGCCTTTTCCGCCATAACGCGCACTTCCCTTATCCCGCAGTTCATGCGCCTCATATGCGCCGGTCGATGCGCCGGACGGAACGCTTGCCATCCCGACAGATCCATCGCTCAGCACAACAGAGGCCTCTACAGTCGGATTACCGCGGGAATCCAAAACTTCTCTGCCGCATACTTTTGTTATATAATTTTTTCCCATGCTTGTCCCTCCTAAAAGAATGTACGAGAATATTATTATCATTTTTACCGCAAAAATTCTGTTCTGTAAAATAAATCGGCATTTTGCATATACTGTTAGAAATTCAAATGGTGAGGTGTTTCCATGATCATTCATACTGTCAGTCCAAGCGATACATTCTATTCCATTGCCCGGCAATACGGAATTCCCGAATCCAGAATTCTAACCGACAATTTTTTGGATCCGGAAAAAAAGCTCATCCCGGGACAAACTCTAATCATCAGCAAGCCATGCAAAACCTGTATCGTGCGCGGAGGCGATACTCTGCAAAGCATCGCACAAAAAAACAGCGTCAGTGTACTTTCTCTGATGCAAAATAACCCGCAAGCCTCAGGAAATACATTGACGCCGTCTCAAACGCTGAACATAGAATACGACCGAACCGGCGCGCCGCAAATTATCGTACACGCATACTCGGGCAACGCACCGGTCGATACAATCGAAAAGAAACTTCCCTACATATCCGCCCTCAGCATACAGAACGCAGCACGGCTTACCGACAACGGCGTGTCGCTTACACGCGATGTACGTCCTTATACCGCAATGGCCAAAAAATATCGAGCCATTCCCTTTCTGTTTATTGATTGCCTAGATATGCGCGGAAAATATGATCCCCGCCGCGCATCCGCCATATTATCCTCTCCAGATTCTACCGAACGCTTTATTCAAAGCGCACTGCAAGCGGCACACAACAGCGGCGCCGAAGGCATAGAAGTTTCGTTTGAAGGCATGCCCGAAGAAGATAACTATCAATATGCCGATATGCTGCTCGCCCTGCACGGACTTGCCGGAGCTTCCAATATAAAAGTTATATCGCCATTTCTTCCGCTTTCCGACACGCTTGGCAAAAATGACGAAAATAGAATAGATACCACGGACTTTACACCCGTTTGGAGTTTTATTTGGGATGATGAGACGGTTCCTTCCCCGGCAGCGCCCTATGACAAAATGCAGGCGCTGTTCGAATGGGAGAATCTTCGCAAATATGCATCCAAACTGCTCATGGGTATTCCGACCTTCGGACTTGACTACGTTAAAAACGGAGCCGGTTATAAAAAAAGTGCAGTAAACGCCGCGTGCGGACTGGAAATTGCTAACGGTCAGGCCATCAGTTCCGCATTCAATGAGCAAAGCCGTACGCCTTATCTCCAATATACGGAAAACACCAGAAGGTTCCCACAAGAACATCTGGTCTGTTATGAAGACGCACGATCGATTTCTGAAAAACTGGATATGCTCGACCGGTACAACCTTGGTGGTGTCAGCGTTTCGTCGCTGGACTATAATTGCCCTGTCCTTTGGCAAATTTTGAATCAAAGATACAATATTTTGAAATACTGATTTATGCTTTTATAGGCTGCGCTTTATAAACTTGCCAAAGAAATATCTTTTCAATGATAAAATTTTGACGTACAGTGAAAATCTGCATTATTTTTAACTATCTGTTGCAAATTTGACAAATCTGTGCTATATTATTATTAGGGAAAAATTGTTATTTTTAACGGATAAAAATTTTTAAATAGAACAGGAGAACAGAAATATGACCAAAAACACGCATGTCGTCAAATGGATTGACGAAATGGCCGCGATGACGCAGCCTGATAAAATTGTCTGGATCGACGGTACCGAAGAACAGGCCGAAGCTCTCCGCGCCGAAGCTTGCTCAACCGGCGAGATCGTCAAATTGAATCAGGATCTTTTGCCGAATTGCTACCTGCATAGAACGGCCGTCAACGATGTAGCCCGTGTAGAAAACAGAACGTTCATCTGCACCACGGAAAAAGAAGACGCCGGAAACATCAACAACTGGATGGCTCCCGCGGAATGCTATGCAAAGCTGACGAAACTGTATACCGGTGCCATGAAAGGCAGAACCATGTATGTGATTCCCTATTCCATGGGCATCGTGGGCTCAGAATTTGCAAAATACGGCATCGAACTGACCGACTCGATATACGTTGTGCTGAACATGCTGATTATGACCAGAGTGGGCAATAACGTATTAGAGGCGCTTGGTGACAGCGCCGACTTTATCAAAGGACTTCACTCCAAAGCGCAATTGGACGAGGAAAACCGCTACATCTGCCACTTCCCGGAGGACAACACAATTTGGTCTGTAAACTCCGGTTACGGCGGAAACGTACTGCTGGGCAAAAAATGCTTTGCACTCCGCATCGCTTCCTATCTTGGAAGAAAAGAAGGATGGATGGCCGAGCATATGCTGATTTTGGGAATCGAATATCCCAATGGCCAGATCAAGTATATCTCCGCCGCTTTCCCGTCTGCCTGCGGCAAAACTAACCTCGCTATGCTGATCCCGCCGGAAATTTATAAAAATCTTGGCTATAAAGTATGGTGCGTAGGCGACGATATTGCATGGCTGCGTGTTGGCAGCGACGGCAGACTCTGGGCCGTAAATCCCGAAAATGGGTTCTTCGGCGTTGCCCCCGGCACCAATGAAAAATCCAATCCCAACGCCCTGCATACGACGATGAAAGATACCATTTTCACCAATGTCGTCCACAATCTTGACAACAATACGGTTTGGTGGGAAGGTCTTGATAACAACCCGCCGAAAAACGCAATCGATTGGAAAGGCAACAAGTGGGATTATACCAAATACGACAAGAAAGACAAGAGTACTTGCGGCGCGCATCCAAACTCCAGATTTACGGCCAAAGCAACCAACTGCCCTTGTCTGTCAGCCGAGTTCAATAATCCGGCCGGCGTTCCCATCAGCGCGATCGTATTCGGCGGACGGCGTGCAAAAACGGCGCCCCTGGTTTATCAATCCTTTAACTGGCAGCACGGTACATTTGTCGGCTCGATTATGGCCTCTGAAACGACTGCTGCTGCGGCAGGCGCCGTAGGTGTGGTGCGCCGCGATCCAATGGCAATGCGTCCATTTGTCGGCTACAATATGGGAGATTATTTCGCGCATTGGCTTGAAATGGGTAAAAAAATTCCGCATGCACCCAAAATTTTCAATGTCAACTGGTTCCGCACGGACGAGGATGGCAATTTCATCTGGCCGGGCTTTGGCGACAACATGCGCGTACTTTTGTGGATTCTGGCGCGCTGTGATGACACTGTAGACGCCGTAGAAACGCCGGTCGGCTATGTTCCGAAGCCCGAGGATATTAACGTAGACGGTCTCAAAGATGTTACCATCGATACGATCAAGGAGCTTTTGAAGATCGATACGGCGTCCTGGAAAGAAGACGTTAAGAACATTCGTGAATTTTATGCGCTGGTCGGAGACCGCGTTCCCGCCGAACTGCATGCAGAACTCGATGCGCTGGAAAAACGCCTGGGCTAAGTTTAAAACACGAGTATAATCACAGCAAAGAGCCGTCAAGACATGCTTGGCGGCTCTTTTGTTTTGCCTGCTGTACGCTATTGCAGATAAAGAGCGGCGCATGCGCCGCTCTTTATCCAAATTTTATTGTGTTTTTTGTTCTTTCTCAACAGCCGAGTCAACGTTTTCTGACTCGGCTTTTCCAATATAATGGCGCACGCGCAGCGGAACGCCGGTCTCCTTTGCGATCTCCCGGCAGGCCGCAATCCCCTCAGGCGTTAAAGCGGAATCGACAACTGTCAGCACAACATGCGGAACATATTGTTTGACCCGTTTTGCAAAATCCAGCAGCCCCGCATAGGCGGCTTTACCAAATTTAGAATGGCACATTTTATCGTATTCCTCAGCATTCGGCGCATTCAGACTGATCGAAACGGTATCAATCGCATTCTGATACATAGGCGCCGTATCCCGGCCAAGTAACAGCGAGGAATGCCCGTTCGTATTGACCCTGATCTTAACCGAAAATTCTTTTTTCAGTTCTCTGGCCACCCAAATCATGTCCTCAAGCCGCTCTGTCGGCTCTCCATAGCCGCAAAACACAAGCTCCTCATAATCGGATAGCCGGCGGGAACGAACCGCAGACAGAATTTCTTCCCTTGAAGGTTCCTGCGAAAGCCACAAAGATTCTGAACCGTACGCGCCATCCCCGTTATTGCGAATACAAAAATCACAGTGATTGGAACATCTGTTTGTAATGTTGATATAAAGTGCGTTCCCCACTTCATACGTAATCGTCATATTTTTCATGATTTAATCCGTTCAATCCCAAAAAAGCGTTTTGCATTATCCGCCGTTATAGCGGCAACCATCTCACAATCTGCTCCATGAACTTCCGCAATCGCCTGCACAACATATTCCAGCATGCCGGAATGATTGCATGCCCCGCGAAACGGATGCGGCGCAAGATACGGGCAATCCGTCTCAATCAGCATTTTGTCAAGCGGAACGCGCTCTGCCACTGAACGCACACGCGACACATTTTTAAATGTAACCACACCGGAAAAAGACACAAGCCACCCTCGCTTGATCAGTTCCGCCGCGATTTCGGCACTGGCGCTGAAGCTATGAAACACGCCCCGCACGTTCGGATATTTCAAGACCATATCGAAGCAATCGCCATGCGCCTCGCGATCATGGATCACTACAGGAAGCCCGTACATTTCGGCAGCGCGCATCTGCATATCAAAAAACGCGCGCTGCACTTCCCGGCTTACGTCGTCATAGTGATAATCAAAACCGATTTCCCCAACCGCTACGATTTTGCTTTGCTGCGCGCGGTCCAACATATCGCACAATGCGGCGCGCGCTTGATCCAGCGTACATTCGACGCCTGCGCTGGTGGGGTGGATACCTACTGCGGCATACATGTTTGGATAACATGCGGCCTGCGAGATACACTGCACCGAGCTTTTTAGACTGTCTCCAACATTGATGATCCCGCAAACAGTTTTGCTGAATAGATCATGCAAAAGCGCATCTGGGCCTCCTGGGAATTCCCTTTGGAAACGACTGTCAAAATAATGCGCATGCGAATCAAAATACATTATCGGACGCGCTCCCCAAGCGGCGTTGCCGGATCCAGAAATACCACGCGAACCTCCTCTTCCCCGGAAGCCAGAATCATCCCGCAGCTTTCTTCACCGCAAAGCTTTACAGGCGCGAGATTGGCAACTACAATAACCTTTTTTCCGATCATCTGCTCAGGCGTATAAAATTTTGCAATGCCGGAAACAACCTGCCGCCGTTCATACCCAAGATCCAACTGAAGTTTCAGCAGTTTTTTCGCTTTCGGAATTTTTTCACAGGCAATCACCTGCGCTGTGCGCAATTCAACGCCCATAAAGGCATCGATACCGATCTGCGCAACGCCTTCCGGCTTTTCTTCCGCCTTTACAGCCGCTTCGGCCGCGAGATTGACCATTTGAACCTTTTCTAAAATCTCGTCCTCATCAAGCCGGGCGAACAATACCGCGGCTTGTCCCACGGGTCTGCCGGATACAAGACCGCCAAAGCTGGTCAAACTCTTATAATCCTTGGCATCCGTATTCAGCTGATTCAGAATATTTTCAGCCGTTGCAGGCAAAAACGGCGTCAATAACACCGCGCCGATTCGTATGGTTTCCAAAAGATTATACAGCACCGTCCCGAGCCGCTTCCGCTGCTGCTCGTCTTTCGCAAGCACCCATGGCGCAGTTTCGTCTATATATTTATTTGCACGGCGAAAGAGCGCAAATATTACCTCCAGAGCATCGGCAATATGGTATGCCTCCATACAATTGTAGGAGTTTTCTTTTGCCCGCGCGGCCTCTGCAATCAACTCCTGATCGATAGGTTCCAAAACGCCGCCTGACGGCACAAGGCCATTAAAATACTTCTGTGTCATGGCCATTGTACGATTGACCAGATTTCCGAGATTGTTTGCCAGATCCGTGTTATACCGGCTAACTATATTCTCATACGTTATACTGCCGTCCGATGCGTAAGGCATCTCAGACAGCGCATAATAACGCACCCCATCCACACCGAACAGTTCCGCCAATGTATCCGCATAAATCACGTTGCCTTTGGATTTAGACATTTTGTCCGCTCCAAAGTTAAACCATGGATGACCGAATATTTTTTTGGGAAGCGGAAGACCAAGCGCCATCAAAAAGATCGGCCAATATATCGTATGAAAGCGCAAAATATCCTTACCGATGATATGCACATCTGCCGGCCAGAATTTTTGAAATAGTTCGGGCTGCACGGCATTTTCCGGATCATAGCCAAGCGCCGTAATATAGTTCGACAGCGCATCCATCCAGACATAAGCAACGTGCTTTTCGTCAAACGGGACAGGGACGCCCCAAGTAAACGAACTTCTCGAAACACACAAATCCTGCAATCCGGCTTTCAGAAAATTATTGACCATTTCTTTTTTTCGCGCCGCGGGCTCAATAAATTCGGGATGCGCTTCGATATACTCGGACAGTTGCTGCGCATATTTGCTCATTTTAAAGAAATAAGCTTCTTCACTGGTTTTAACGACCGGCGCGCCGCAATCCGGACACTTTCCGCCGTCAAGCTG
>CATWNM010000020.1 GCA_958352145.1 uncultured Eubacteriales bacterium | reverse complement strand
GATCAATCAGCACGTTCTTTTCAGGCATATTTGCATAGCTGATAACGGCAGACTCATCAAGAAAATAATCCGGAAGATTAGCGAATATATCGGTTAAGCACGGATTGTTGATTCGCAGCAACGCGTTTATCTTTTGCCGAACCACTTGATCTACTGATTGCCTATCAATGTTTTGCAGCCTCGACATTTCATATATCCATTGACGATATGGCTCTCTGTATTTTTCATCGAGAGCTTTCTTCATTGTTACAGTGGTATAGTCTTTTCCTGATACGGAATGCTTTATTGGGATGTAGTGGAATACTCGACACAAGAGCCTGCGGACAATTTGCTCTGCCTTATATAATTTGCCGTCTAACAAAGATTGGATAATCTCATCTACTAAAGCCCAGTAGTTATACTCACTTTTCTTTTTTGCCGAGCCGTCAAACTCAGTCCAATAGCTTCCAATTTTCAAGCCGGACAAATCTTCTTTTTTAATTGCTCCAATAGCCTTATAGATGCCATCATTTTCATAGAGACCGTGTCTCTCCAATGCAGAAATAAATCCACTAATAACTCTGTCAATTTTCTCAAGGGAGAAGATAAGCAAGATCGGCTTAACACCAGTTTCTCCTGCGAGTGTTACGATGCTTTTATCGTCCTTCTTCAGCTTGCAAACCACATTAGCAATTTCTTGGTTAAATCTGCAAGAGGTCATAATTGGCAAGAAGTCCGCCTGAGGTGCCCAATCTGGCGTTGTATCTTTAGATGAATTATAGATAGCTTGGTCTGAATCCCCAATTTTGAACACCGCACATTTTTTTGAGTCAAATATTGAGTCTATGGCTTGCCGCTGAAGACCGTCGCAATCTTGATACTCATCTATGAATACATACTGAAACCGTGATGAAAATATGTCTGTATACGCCTTGGGCAAATCGTCAAGGGCAGCTTGTGCATACAAATAGGCATCTTGATACCGTATTATACCTTCATCTTTAAGAAGATCGGCCAACAACTTCTTGTATTGCTCGGCAGAAGGTTTTCCCGCACCCGCCAGTGGCTTTTTCTGTCTTCCTATGCAAAGAGCACCATCATCTCGTATGTACAATGCCTGCGTGTGATTGATTCGTTCTGAAAATTGACCGCCTGTTTCAAAATTATTCTTTGTCACATAGTCAAGAACTCTGTACTTTGCGTTATGCTGTATCTTATTTAGCATATGCTGTGCATAAGTGAGACTATCGACCACCTGCACATTCTGTCCAGAAATATTTCGTAGGTATGGCATAGTCACAAATCGGTCAACAAACGACTGGATTGTACCTATGTAATTTGGATAGCCAAGAAGTCTGTCTGCATAATCTGAGAGCTGCTTTTTGATTTCATCTACGGCCACATTTGTATGGGAGAGCACACAAATTCCTGCACCGTTTTCAAGCGGCATTCTGTCAGCTAACAGTTTCAACTTTGCGAGAAGAACGGTTGTTTTTCCGCTACCGGGACAGGCTGCCACATCAGTTGAATGCCAGCAACGTATAACTTTCCTTGCATCCTCCAAAAAGTGTGCACCATACGGCAAAAGGAGTTCCTCAGCTGTTTGAATATCTTGATCGGAAATTTGCCATTCCAACATAGAATCCTCCTTATCTACACCGTTTCTCCTGCTGCATACTTGATTGCATCCACTATGTAACGCAAGAACCGGTCACTCTCTAACTCGGATTTCAGTTCCGATGTTTTCTGACCATCCGTTCTGAGCCTATACAAGTCAAGATCAAACATTTTTTCTTGTGTGATCCCATCTGGCAATATTGACGTTTTCCAGCGCAAAACCGAAGCTAAGCATTGAGCGACAATCGCTTTCAAGCTGCTCTTTCCATCTCCATTGAGCATTAAGTCATAAATTCTGTATGCAATTTCGGCTTGGGACAAGCCATGCCACTGCTGTGCTTCTTCTATAACTTTTTGATTTGCTTCATCGATTTTTTCATTGGTCAGTGAAATGTGATCTCGCGCATTCAAAATTTTCTTGCCGTAATGAACCGCCTTATGGAAATCCTCTGAAAGGCAACTCATGGCAATGCAATACTCCAACGTCCATCGAGGTGAAGTGAATCCATGAACGGCACCGTTTGTATATTTGAGATTCTTTTCTTCTTCGGCCTGTGCAGATTCGGCTTCTTTCTCGCTGAATGCCTTTTCTTTTGTCATCGGATCAATATCATATGGCCTCACGTCGCAATCCGTTATTACAGAAACAGGTATTCCAATATTGGCTCCATCAGCTCTTACCATGATTCTACTATATCGAAGAAAGGCTGTACTTCCAACATTCACGATGGATATTCCGTACTTTTCCAGTGGATAGCCGAGAATATCTGCAATAACTGGTATCAAAATATTCTCCGCATCACCTTCGACCATTATAATACCCTTAGCAAAAAACAGATTAGCCTTCGTTGAGTCGAGAAAACGCTGAAGAAACAGGTAATCACCTTTTTGTAAACCCGTCATCCCTTCCGCCAAATCATATCCGATTCCATTTTTCATTAAGATCAAATTTTTGAGGTTGATCTTTGATGCTAAAATTGGACTGTGCGTGGATATAATAATTTGAACATCATTCTCGTTATATTCGTTCTGGAGATAGCTGATTAGCCGGAGTTGCGCCTGTGGGTGTAAATGGGCTTCCAATTCCTCGATTAAAGACAGTTTCAGACCACCATCCGTGTCGTCTTTAAGAAGCAATAGCTCCGCTGCAATAAACAGCAGATTCAATTCTCCCAATCCTGGGTTGATCTCAGGTGCATTCAATGATAGAGACTCCAGTATAGCTTTAAGGTGAATATCCGAGGTTTTCAATTCTGCATTACTGGCTTGCCCCTTATCATTAAACGACTCTAAATTGTTGCGAATTGCCTGGAGAATACGTTTTCCATCCGTATCATCTGTAAAATAATCCTCAATTCGTTTATTCGCATCCTGAAAAATATCGAGAATTGCGTGTTCTTTCTTATCTTTGAAAATGGGGTGGTTGAGAAGTATTTGTGAGATTCTGGATCCGCGTCCAGAACTCATTTCCCGTTCAGCATCACGGAGAGGTTTCAAATAAACCGCTTTCAGCAACTCTCTTGCTTTTCCGTCAATCGAAATTCCGTCATCTATATCGCCTACACGCAATTCTTGATAAATCTTGTGCCCCTCTTTCCATGCGCGATAATGAAGTTCAAGCGTATATTCGACCTTATCTCCATCCTTTTCGAATGTAAGATATTCAATAAAGTTTTTTGCTTCATTCTGCGTAAATTCCGAAATCGTACAATCAATCTTAAACTCTGAGCACGCATCTCCACCAATGGGTTTATAAAAATCTTCATCTGACGGCCTGATATATTCGTTGCTCTGCGTCAACAACACTAATTTCAACGCATCAATTACAGCGGTTTTTCCTGAATCGTTTTCGCCGATCAGTGCGTTTAGCCCTCTGTGAAAAGTGATTTTCAAGCCGGGAGCACCATCCACAGATTTGAATCGGCGGAAGTTATAAATTCTTAATTCGGATATAATCATATTTTCATGCTCACTTCCAATAGTAAATTTGCAATGGGGAACGGGATGCTTTCAAAAATTACACTCGTCGATGTTTCTTTTAGAAACCGTTATCTGCATATACTTTGGCTATTTTATATGCAGAAACCGTATTGACTTGTGTAGAAACCTGCTTAATAGTCATTGCTCAGCAGGAAATCTGCCAGATGCACGATTTTGACACCGTTGATATTGCCTGCGGCAAGCTCATCAAGGGTTACGACATACTTGGGGTAGTGGTCTTTGATTTCAAGCAAATTGGCAACCTCTCGGTCGGATTCCTCCGGAAGATTGCGGCACACCTGCACATAGATACGCTCATCACGCCGTACTGCTACAAAGTCAATTTCTTTCGTTTCGTTCTTGCCGATATAGACCTCATAGCCTTTTCTGCGAAGCTCAAAGTACACGATATTTTCCAGCATAGCGGCAACAGACTTCGGATTAAAGCCCATCATACAGTATTTGAGAGAAGCGTCCGCAAGATAGAATTTCTCCTGCGTTTTCAGCACGGATTTCCCTTGCAGGTCGTATCGTTGGCAGCGGTAGATCACAAAGGCTTTTTCCAGCCATTCCAGATAGTTATATACCGATTCCACCGAAAGAGAACGCCCATCGCTTTTCAGAAATTTGACGATAGCGTTAGCGGAAAAGGTCTTGCCGACATTTTCAACGATATACTTCACAACACGGTTGAACAGGTCAAAGTTCGTAATATTGTGCCGCTTTGTTATATCGCTGGTGATAACGGAATTGTAAATGCCCTCGACGATCTGATACGCCGCGCCCTCGTCAAAATTGCTCAGCGCAACAATAGGAAAACCGCCCATGCGGATATATTCGGTAAGCAGTTCTTTAGGCGTGCGTCCGCTTGCTTTTTTGAACTCCATATACTCGGCGAAGGACAGCGTAAACACGGGGATAGAGATATACCGTCCCGTCAGATAGGTGGATATTTCACTTGACATCAGTTTGGAATTGGAGCCGGTCACATAGATGTCTGTGTTGGCGTTTTCAAGCAGACTGTTTACAGCCTTTTCCCAGCCTGTGATTTCCTGCACTTCGTCAAGCAGAAGATAATAACGCTCACCGTCAGTCATTTTCTCTTTGATACCGTTATACATATCTTTGTCGGTCATACCGTCGTCAAAATCTTCCGAGGTATAACGCATACTGATAATGTGGTCGGCAGGAACACCGCTTTTAATCAAATCATCCTGAAACATTTCTAAAATCGTAGATTTCCCGCAGCGGCGAATCCCTGCAAGAATTTTTACCAGCGGTACATCACGGTAGGTTTTCAGTAAATCTAAATAATGGGGTCTAACGATCATACTATCGCCTCCTTTACTATTAGTATATCCAAAAACATCTGAACAGTCAATAGTTCTTACTTAAATTTCGTAAAAACTTTTCTATTTCAATTTCTTTTTCGGTTTTGCTATATGCCTTACCCATGTAAAAAGCGGTACAGGAAAACTCCGTACCGCTTATGCTGAAATATTCAATTTAGCGTTCCGACCTTTTTCAAATACGAAATACAGTCGGTATGTCCTCTGAAATATAACCGCTGGCGCTCCATATCGTCGAGCCTGAATCGCAGACGGAAATACTCGGTCAGAATTTCGTGTTCCTCGGCGGTCAGAGAAATACCGCCGCTGCCGTCTATAACCTTACCGATAAAGGGATTGTCTGCTTTCAGCTTTGAAATCTGTTGATACAGATTTGCATAGGCTTCATCCGTCTTTTTGAAATCGGCAATCGCTTCGTCCTCAATCTCGGCAAAGGATTCCTCAATCCGCTGCGCCAAATCGGTATAAGAGCTGTCGCTCATTTGAAATCACTTCCTTGTCCTTTTTATTATATATCATACCCAAGTGCGGAAACAATATCAAATGTGCAAATCAGCGCTTCATATCTTTTTCCACCTTTCCGACAACAGCACGGACATAGAGATTCGGGCTTTGAATACGGTATTCTTCGGGAATGTTTTCAATATTGCCGTCGTAGATGTCAACAAAGCGGCCGCCGTTTGAGCGTACATAACCGTGATCGGTGAAAACGCCGCTTTCATCAAAACGAATATCTCTGCCAAAACCCTCATAGTCGATATAATTTGAAAGAGCGCCCATTGCTTTTGTATCATAACAGCCGCTTTCTTCCACCCAATAATAGCCGAGGTCTGAATCATCAGTAACACCCGGAAGATAATCAAAGCAATCCATATTTTCGGTGAGATTGATTAAATCCTTAACGCTGCCCGTATTCTCGCCCAAGTCTAAAACCGCCTGCCAGAAATCCTCACTTTCGTCAAGCTCCATAATCATATTTGCAAGATAATTGAGCTCGCTTAAACTTTCGTATTCTCCGAGCAGGTCATAAATGTGGGAATCGGGACATTCGTAATCGGTAATGAACCATTCCTCATAGCGGCGGTTAATGCCGATTCGCTTAAAAACCTCCTGCATTTCCTCATTGGTAATCGGGAACTTAACCCATTCACCGACTAAATAGCCCTCGTTGTATTTGCCGAGATTGGTAATAAAGGCTTCAAAGGCGCAATCCCTTGAATCGGATAAATCCTGCATAGTTTCGCCTCCTTACCGTTCCGGCGTGACAGCCTGCCGCCTGTGTGGAATCGAAAAGCCGTAAACATTCGCTATTTCGTCGCCAAGCCTGCGGGTTATTCTTGTAATATCCGCACGGGTCGCCGTACCGCGGTATAGCTTTTCTTTCAGGTTGTCAATCTGCGTTTCGGAAACGCCGTCCTTATAGGTGCGGTAGAGATAATGATTTGTGCCGTCATGGTGAATGGCGTCACAGCGGAAATCGCCGTTTTTATCCACAAACCAAGTGCTGTAATCAATATCCCGTTCGCTGTAAAGGCATTGCCGCTTTCAATTTCCTTGTACCCCATACGGCGACCGTGCCAAAGCCCCAAGTCCCCGACAACAAGAATCGGGCGGTTAAGCTGAATATTCAAGTTATGGCGTTCGTCGTCCAGATAGTCGCCGTTGATTTCATACATCAGAGAAATGCGCTCGTCCTCGGACAGTTCGGGGTACTGTTCTTCTAAATCTTCTTTCCAATCGTCGTAGTCAAGATAATCAGTCCAAATAATGTGTCTGCCGTCTGTCATTGTGTTTTCGCCTCGCTTTCTGCCATAAGGAATTGTCCGAACTCGGTAAAAGCGTACCAGTTCGTGCGGTCGAAACGGCTCTCGTTGAAACGCCCTTTTGTGAGAACACGCCCTCGTATAAGCTGTTTCAGGGCATAGCGGATTTCGTCATAGGTGAGAAACGGAAAGAACCCCGTCATCATCTGCACCGAGCAGCGAACCCAAACCTTGCCCTCGTGAAGCTGCGGCGACTGCGTGCTTTGTTCCTCGATACAATCCCAAAGAAAACCCGCCAGCACCGCCGCATTGACACCGTATTTCTGCGCTATGTCTGAATCAAAGAAATGAATCATAGATATAAGCCTCCTTTTATTTTTTCGGGATATGTAAAAAGCCAGCGGAAACGCTGGCTTTGGCGGCATATTTTAGCCGCCCCGGTCGTTATTTCTTCTTTGCTCTGATTTTAAGGAAAATCAAAGCGCCCACAATGAACACAACCAGTCCGATTGCAATGATCGTTTTCAGTTCCATTATTCAACACCATCCTTTCTGCGTTTTTTCCAGCCAATCACGCCGAGAGCAGCAGCGCCCACCGCGGAAATGCCGAGCAGGGAGAGCCAAAGGACGGGATTGCTGTCGTCGCCTGTTTTCGGTGTGTCCCTTAATTCGTTGTGCATTTCCACTTTGGTAACAGCGCCCTCAAATACGCTCGCTGTCTTGTCGGCAGGGAGAATATAGGCGGCAGAAGCGCCGTCCGATACCTCGGAAACCACATACTCGCCGATACGGAGATTTTCAATGAGGATTTCACCGTTTCCGTCTGTGGTAAAGATTTCGGAATACCCGTTAGGCCCGGTCACACGGAAAGAGAAGCCCTCCACCTTGCCGTCAGAGGAAGTCTTGACGATTTTCAGAGAACCGACCTGCGGAGCATTAACGAATCCTTTTCCCGCCTCGTTTTCCACGGTGACGGTTTTGCCGTTCTCGGTGATTTCAAAATAATAGGCGTTATCGTCCAGATAGAAGCCCTCCGGCGCTTTCTGTTCTTTTACAAAATAGCCGCCGTAAATCAGGTCGGACATTTCATAAACGCCTGTGCCGGTTTCTGTGAGTGTGCCGAGCAGTTCATCGTCTGCGTCAAGCTCCTTATTGCCGTTGCTGTCACGGTAAACGGCAAATTCCGCGCCTGTCAGCTTGTTATCGGGATAGTCTTTATCAACCTTTGTAAGCTGCACCGTACCACGAATCATCGTGTTTTCGATCTCTGCCTCAATTACCGCGCCGTCCTTATCCACCGTCACGGCAAAGGTTTCATCAGACAATACAAAGCCTGTCGGAGCTTCGATTTCACGCACGAGCCAGTTTCCGTAAGGCACATCGGCAAAAGAAAAACCGCCGTCCTCGGCAGAGGTGGCGGTGAGAATCGCATTTTCTCTTGTAAACTCGGTGCAGTCCGCTTTGAACAAACCAATCACAGCGCTGCCGAGTGCGTTTCCGTCCTCGTCCCTTTTCAGTCCGTGGATTTCGCCATAAATCAGGTCGTTTTCAATCGGCTTGCCGTCGTTTGCCTTGATTTCCACAAGGGCGGTTTCCTGTCCTGCGTAGTCAAAGACAATCGGGTGCTTTTCATCGGAGAGGATATAATGCTCATCGGTGGAAAGCTCTTTAAGATAGAAGCTGCCAAACGGCAAATCGGTTTTGCATACGACGTGGCCGTTCTCGTCAACAGAAAGAATTTCGAGCAGTCCGTCAGCAGGAATAACCGAGCCGTCCGCTGCGGTCAAATCCTCGGTGGCAAACAAGCCAAAGGTCACGCCTGTAATTTCGCTATTTCTACCGATTCCAAATGTTTCGTTCTGCTCCAACACCTTATCAAGCGATACAGCGGCTTTCTGTCGTTCGTTGTAGAAGCTGGCAGAGGTTTCGGTAATCTCGACTTCCTGTCCCGCATAGACAAGCTCGGCGGTGTGGATTTCCTCATTGAGAACCATTCCATACGGTGCGGTAATTTCTCGGATTTTATATTTTCCGAGATACAGCGGTTTGCTTTCGGCAAGTCCCGTTTCATCGGTCGTTACGGTATCAACCATTTCGCCTTTGCTGTATCGGGTCGTACCGTCCGGCGTGATAATATCCTCGGCAGCGGTGATTTCATAGACTGCGCCCGGCAATCCCTGAACAGAGAAAACAGGCTGATACAGTCCATCCGCTTCGGAGACCGAGGAAAAGACTTCGCCGGATTTGCTGATCTTGATAATGCCTTTCTGTGCGGTGTTTTCCTTGATAACCTCAATTACGGTAACGCCGTCCTCGTCGGTAGAAGCGTCCTGCGTTACATCAAAATATACAGGTTCGCTGTTCAGCGTGTAGCCGTAGGGGGCAAATACTTCGACCAGCGAATACCCCGAACCGTATTCCAGCTTTTCGGGGGTAATCAAATAGCCCTCGTCGTTGGTGTAGAATGTGTCGATGGTGGTAATTTCGGGATAGGTGAAGGTCTGCGTAATCAGGCTGCCGTCCGGGCGGTAAAGCTGAAAGCCTGCGCCCGCATAGGGAATCACCTTGCCGGTTTCGGCGTCCACCTTGACAATTTTGATATACGATTCAAAGTTTGCGTTGTTGGCAAGATAGCGATAAATCGCGCGGTCCTTTGCGACATATACATCAAAGTCGGACAGAAGCTCCCGGCCGTCCCAGCCCTTGACTTGGTGGACGGTGTAAATACCATAGGGCAGGTCTTTTGTGATCGCATAGCCGTTTTCGTCGCAGGTGAGATAATCGCGCTCGGTTTCCTTTGCGTTTCCATAGGAGCCGGATTCTTTAAGGTACACCTCAAATTCCGCCCCTACTTCGGGAGTTTCAAGCTGCGTTTCGCCGTCGTCCGTATGCTTAATCAGGGCGATTTTGCCCTTGATAATCTGCTCGGTTACATCGTTTGCGGTGGAATTGTATTCCACGGTGTAGTTTTTAGCCTCTGCGCCGATATGGTGTGCGGATTCGTCCAACAAATAGCCCTCGCTGGGCTCAATTTCACGCACCGACCAATCATCACCGCAGACATAATATTTTGTGGTGAACTGACCGTTTGCGTCGGTGGTGTAGGTGTCGATCAACTGCTCGCCCTTGTAAATTCCGTAGGTGGCTCCGGCAAGAGAAGCGTCGCCTTGTGCTGTGCCTGCTTCATAGTCGCTCTTGGTGACGGTGACATTCCACTTTTTCAGAATGTTGGTAAAGCTCTTGTTTGTAACCTTGTTCCATTCAACCGCCGCCGTCTGATTTTCGGGGATAACATAACGGATTGCGGTATCGACTTCTTCCAGAACATAACCTGTGCCGATCAGCACATCGTTGAAATACGCCTTTCCCGAACTGTCGGTTACAGCGTATTCGTCCACTGCAAGCCCCGAAAGAGAAGTGCCGGACAGATGGAATTTTACGCCCTCGTTTAGTCCGTCCTCCGAGGTCTTGGTGACGGTAAGATCGCCGCGCTTCAAAACATTGCTGAAATTCACGGTAGCAACCTGACCGCTTATGACGGTAACACGGCGAACCTCCTGCGGCTCGTATTTGTCGTAGTTCTGTTCAGTTACGGTGTAAACGCCGGGGGTGAGATTATCAATCTGAATTGTGCCGCCTGCGCCTGTCTGAACGGTTTTGTTCACGCCGTTTCCTGTAATGGTAAAGGAAATACCCTCAACCTTGCCGTCCTCGGAAGTTTTAACGATTTTCGCTGAACCGTAGGAAACCTTGATATTCAGATAGCCTTTTACGGGATCGTTGACCGACTGCGCATAGGTGACAACATCTTGCAATTTTCCGTTCGGGCCGTAAATGCCGTCCGTCCAAGTGATAACGCCGCGTCTTTGCGAATTTTTCTTTTCGGCTGTAATGGTGACGGTACCGCTCGGCGCTTTATCGGCGGTAATCGTCAGCTTGTTTCCGCTTACGGAGAAACTAATTCCCGAAACGCTTGCGGAAAATGAATAGTTAGAAAGAACATTATTTGTATCGGTGAGCGTGGCGGTGTATTTCGTGCCGTCCCATTCTAATTCGATGTTCTGCGCTTTGCCTGTGGATTTTGCAAAAAAGCTCGGCACTTTGGAATGGGTCTGAACGCTGGCGGCAATGGAATTGTAGTAACTCATAATCTTGTCGCGCAGGGGATGATTCGGGCTGATCTCGTCAAGAATAGCGTCCTTGTTGCCTGTGCTGACCTTGTTGAAATCTACGTCACGCTCGCCAACGACGGTTTCCCAAACTAAAAGCTGTGTGGCAACGGCGTGAGCCAGCTTGTCGCCGCCCTCATTCTGCGAACGCCAAGAGGTCGAAATCGTACCCGTATAGCCGTACTGAAAGATACGGCCGATAAACAGCTTAATATCGTCGGGTGAGATGGTTTGATTGTAGGACGAGGGGTAATTATCCCAAAAATCCTCGCCCTTTTTGGTGAAACGGTCGCCTGTATTCTGCGGAACGCCGGGTTCAATGCAGTAACAGATATTGCCCTCATACGAACCCATAGCGCGAACGGTGGTATAACGGGAAGTGCCGGAAAACCAGCCGTTCATAAAATTAAAGCTGTCGTGTCCCCATTCACCGTCGTAATTGGCGTCCCCGTCACGGGGAAAGGATATAAGATAAACTTCGTCGGTTTCTTCTGCGGCATAGGCGGTCGTCTCAAACCCTGCAAGGGTGGTAACGCACATCAGCGCCGCCAGAAACAGCGACATAACCTTTTTGATTTTTTGCGTTTTCATTTGAAATCCTCCTTGAAATGAAAAAACGCACCGTGTTTTTGCACAGTGCGTTCATAGTAAAATATTCGGTTTTGATTTTGTTCAGGCGTAGCCGATATACAAATCATAGCTCCCGTCGGAGCGTGCCTGCGCCCATATCCAGACATCGGTAATATCTTCGTCACGGCTGTACCGATTCAGCCTGCCCGCAATATCCCGTTCCAGACAAGTGCTGTATGCTCCCGCAGTAATGGGATTGTCCCAACAGTCAACCGCCGAGCTTTCAAGCCGTAACCCAACACTCACAGCGTAGGTTTTGGCATAGTCGATCCAAGTCTGAATGTTAAATTCGGGAACGGCAGGTTCTTCGGGCGCCGGTGTGGTTTCCTGCGGCTGCTCGACCTTTGGCGTTTCTTCCGCAGGGGGCGGCGTGGGCTGCTGCGTCGGTGCAGGCTCTGGCTCAGGCGTGGGCTCAACTGTTTTCGGCGTTTCGGACTTCGGCGTATTGTTTGGAACGGCGGTCTGCGGCGATTGCGTCCCCTGCGCAGGGCTTTGTTCTGCGATAGGCTGCGAATTTTCAGCCTGTGCCGATTCCGTTTCTGCCTGAACCGTGGCTGTACCGTTTGCGGCGCTCTCTTTACTTTCCGAAACAGAAACAGACGAACTTTCTTCCGGCTCTGTACGCCCCTCAACCTCATTTGCGGTCGTTTCCATGCTCGGACTGTCCTGTATCGTCTGCGGGCGATCCGTGTTTGCACAACCCGACAAAGAAACAATCAATACTGCTATAACAGCGATTATCCTTGCTTTTTTCATATTCGCAAACCTCCTTTGCAGCTTCATTGTACGGATTCTTGCGGATTTCTGCAAAGGTGTGAAAAAATCGCCGCCCTGTAATATCTCTTTTTTCGGGTAGTAAAGGTAGTTTTGAGGGGGAGAGGTGTGGAGAGGGGGAACAAGCGAACACCGCCGCACCCTTTCGTATAAAAGGGTATGGCTGCCCCTTGTTAGGAAAATTCTATCTTTCCATATCTCTTTGCCGTTCACACTTTCGGTATAGCTCCAACGCCTTAATAATGGTATCTTCAATCTTCTGTGCGGGCGTCCCCGGCGCAAAATACTTGCTGATACGCTCTTTCGGCATTTTGAACTGTTCTTTCTGATTCGGCTTTTCCTCCTGCATAATGGAGAGGATCACCTCGTCGGTCAATTTTCCGTCCTTGCTAAACTCTTTCATTTTGATAGCCTGCACCAAAGACGGTGTGCAGTCCTCACACTCCATTGTGCTGTATAGGGATTCCTGCTGTTCTTTGGAAAGATAGGAAAGCTCCACGGCAGGACGGAAAGCAATCTTCCCGTCGTCTACCATTTGCAGAACAGAGGGGATAAGCTCGGTCAGGCGGATATAGCGTTGAATTTGAGAACGGCTGTCCGGGCTGTTGGCGGCTAATTCCTCGTTAGAGCGAGAGCCTTTTGACTTCGGCTCCAGTGGGGCCGAAGTTAAGTCGGTTCGCTGACCTTGCCTTTTCATGGCGTCCAGCTTCATTTTATAGGCAAATGCTTTTTCGGACGGTAAAATCTTTTCCCTTTGCAGGTTACTATCCACCATTACGATGGTTGCTTCATCGTCGGTGAGATTGCGGACGATACAGGGGATTTCAGCGACACCCGCCAAAGCCGCCGCAAACTTTCGCCTATGGCCTGCGACCATTTCATAGCCGCCGTCCTCTTTCGGTCGGACAAGAGCCGGAACTAACACGCCGTATTTTCTGATACTCTCGACCATTTCAGCCATATCGTCGTCCTGCCGCACCTTAAAAGGGTGATTTGGAAAATCGGAGATTTCAGCGGGATTCAGCGTCACAACCTTTTCAAGCTGTGAATCTGCGCGGCTTTCATCGGTAGAAAACAGATCATCTAACGGCGTCATTCCTAAATCTCTCGTTTTTACGCTCAATCTCCAACACCTCCTTTGTCAGCGCGTGGTATGCGGCGGCAACCTTGCCGTTCTTGTCGTGAGCATAAATGCTCTTGCCCCTGCCGCTGGTTTCGGCGGCTCTCACGGAAAAGGGTATCTCCGTACTGAACACACGGATTTTTTCGCCATAGTGAGCGCGCAGAGAAGCTATGATTTCTTTTGCTTCGTTGGTACGGCTATCCACCATCGTAAAAAGAATCCCGTCGATTTTCAGCTTGGGGTTGATCTGCCGTTTGACCTGTGAAATGGAGTGCATGAGCAAATCCAGACCTTTTGCAGAAAGGTAAGACGGCTGCGAGGGGATAATCACGGTGTCCGCTGCCGCCAGTGAGTTAATCGGCATCATTCCGAGCGACGGCATACAGTCAATCAGGATATAGTCGTAATGGGGCTTTACCGAATTGATATATGTCCGCAGTACGCTTTCACGGCTCATAGCGTTTATGAGCCGAATTTCCATACCCGACAATCCAATGTTTGCAGGGAGCAGGTCAACGCCCTCGCCGTGGTGCAAAATACCGCAGCCGTTAGGAATCGGCTTGTCGTCAATCACATTCTGCATAATATCCGCAAGTGTAACGGGCAGTTCATCAGGCTTCGGGTAGCCGAGGGAAAGCGTCAGAGAAGCCTGTGCGTCTGCGTCGATCAGCAAGACCCGTTTGTTTTCCTGTGCAAGCCCGATTCCGAGGTTGGCGGTTGTTGTGGTTTTACCCACGCCGCCTTTTTGGTTCGTCACCGCAACTACTTTGCAATTCGCCATTTCGGGTTTCCTCCTTTACATAGATTTAGCCGCCTGCGGCGAAGCAGACGGCTATGTACGGGTATGAAAAAAGCCGCTTACTCTTTTCAAAATAAACGGCTTCAGATAAGTAATCGTTATGAAATTTTCAGGCGCTTGGTTGGAGCGTTCATTACTTTCAAAATGAGTTCGTCCACACAATCGGTATATCTGCCTTGCTGAATGAGTGAATTTTTCAGCCGGACAAGGCTATGTAACACAACGCTGATTTCTGATTCATTCAAATATAGATACCTTTTCTGCTTCATATTTTCTGCCTCCTTGCAGCTACATTATATATTTGAAGAAAACCGAATTGCAAAGGTGCGAATCCCTGTCAGACGGTAGATTGGAGAATTATGCCGCTAACATCGACCTTTCTTCTTTGCAAGGCACACACGATTTTTTGATATTCCTGACGGCGTGGCGCTTTAATTCCCCTTTCCCAGCCGGAATAGGCGGTTTGAGATACGCCAATGTCTTTTGCTATTTCAGCTTGTGATAAAGACAAGTCCCTGCGTACCTTTTTCAGAAATTCCCCACACGGATAATCCACAAACGAAGTATAGGAATCCAGCAACCGATTAAGGTCAATATTCAATTCCTTTGCCAGCGAAACAGCGGTATTATATTTAATGGGGTGCTTATCGTTTTCATATAGGACAAGGGTTGCGGGAACGATACCGACGCTTTCTGCGACCTCTCTTGTTGATTTGCCCTGAAAAGTTCTATGGTAGCGCAGATATTCGCCCGGCGTGCGGCAATCTCGGTCGCTGTGATAGTCCAGCGTCAGGTGTATCATAATTTTGCCTTTGGAATAGACATAAACACCTGTGTGATTGAGATTACTATTGGTAATGCTATATGATACTGACATCTGTATTTCGAATGTGCCAAACTTTTTATTACTTTATTTCCCATTTTTATTCATTATTCTACTTAACAAAAACCGCCGGAAATCATTGGATCTCCGGCGGTTCTTATTATCACATAACACTCATCCAGCAGCCTTCGGCGCCGACACCATTTTCGGGAGGCGTAAGGATTCTTTTCCCAATCAGAACCTCTACCACTGCATCAAGAACCGGCATATGAGCAAGATTATTCGCCAGCCTCCATTCATCAAGCAGATAGTCAGGGACAACTTTGCGAATCAACGCTGCTATCTTTTCGGCTACGACCTGTGCTTCTTCCTCAAAGAATCCCTTTGAAAGACCATTGCTGATATCAAAAAGTCTGCCCATATCTTGCATAGCACTTACGAGAATCTTCGTATAAAGCATATTGCCTTCACGATACAGATAACCGCATTTGATAGCTTTTGCAGCATGTTCTTTTTCAATTTCCGACAGAGAAGAGATTTCCAAGCCGTCAATCGCACGCAGAGCGAGCTGAACTTGAGGATCGTTTGAAACATTCAAGTCACAGCCAAAATGCTTTTTGATACGTGTAATATAGATGTTGTCCAAATGAATTTTGGTAAATCCACACACATGCTCCGCGTTAACTCCATCCCAGCCGCCGCCATACCGTTTTCCATTGTCAACATATCCGAATACACTGAATGGGCGATTGACTTTCTCGGTCTGAGAAAAATATTTTTCAGCCAAAATTCCCTCAACATTGTCGGAGAAAGCCTGCGTCATAGTATATATCTGCTGCCAGAGAACAAGATTTAAATCAATTTTCTTATTCAAGTATGGAAACGCAAGGTACTCCTCTTTATGTTTTTCAATGTAATCAGAAATAATGTTGCAAATTTGGGGCAGATGCTCCGTATATAAAGCATGTGCTTTTTCGATAACATCCTTGTCGAACAAAATGAAATTCAAAACATATTTTCCATTGTCCATAGGGCGAAGAAGTCCATATTTGCCGTTTTCGCCTTTCGCAAGGATCTCAAGCTCCTCTTCAACATAAACATTAGGCACATTCAGTTCTTCTGCGATCTCCGACGCGCTTATCGGCTTTTTACGGCAAAGCCATACAATATGCTTAGAAAGCGTTCGTGTGCAAACAGTGCGCGGATCGCCCCAGCCAGGATCACCAGTTCCCCATATGACATAATTAATTTTATCAAGGGCTAAAGGTCTATTATAGATTTTCGCCATTTCTTTTACCTCGCTTCTTACTTTTTGTCTGGCTGAAAATAATCTTTGACGAACAGCGCCTTCGCTTATATTCTGACGTTTTGCAATTTCTACAGTAGATAATCCGTCTATATAGAACATAATCATCACTTCGCGATATGCCTTAGTCAAAAAAGCAATTCGACGATAGACTGCATTCAGTTGTGCATCGCGGTCATCTTCAATTTCTTTGTCGGTGATAAATTGAAGAATATCTTCTGTATCACCGTCGCTGAATGTATCTAAATACCGTCTTCTGTTTTTAGAAAAGTCGGCATATACATTCCTAGCTACTCTCCATATAAATGGATACAGATTTGCGATTTCACCATCAGTATGCGCTGTTTTTACTAGGGCAAAAACAATGTCTGAACATAGCTCCTGCGCTTCGCAGCTATCGTTGGTTCGTGCATAACAAAAACCAAATAACTTATCCAGCAGCTCGTCATCAAAATAATTCAGCAGTTCTTGCTTTTTCATGGTTTCACTCCAAGCGATTGATCAATGCTTTCATCTACATAGTCTATGAAAATATTTATTTGTTAGGCGGAACTAAAAATATTTCACAATTTTTTATTAATTTTTTTCAACTGAATATGAGCATATAAATACCTTCCTATACGATAATATTTAGAACAATTCTACAGTTCTCCTGTTGGTTTGTTCAAGGTAACAAGAAAGGAACTGTCAAAATTAATTGTACAGTTCCTCTCAGTTAGTCTATGCTTGTGTGTGGTTGTGTGCAAATCACTTTAGGTAAATTTTTAGTAAGATAATGATTTATCAAGGGTTAAAAACGCAATATATAGTATCTTCTATACAACAAGAACCTATATTTTGTGTTTTACTCGCTTAAAGGCTTCATCGTGGGAAACAACAAAACATCGCGGATCGAAGGACTGTCGGTCAGCAACATAACCAGCCGATCGATGCCAAAGCCGAGGCCGCCCGTCGGCGGCAGCCCATATTCGAGCGCAGTGATATAATCCTCATCGACTTGGGCGGTCGTATTTGGATCTTCGGCGCGTTTGGCGGCAACCTGACGCTCAAAGCGTTCACGCTGATCAATCGGATCGTTCAACTCGCTAAATGCGTTGCCCATCTCGCTCGCACATATAAAATATTCAAAACGCTCTGTAAACGCCGGATCATCCGGCTTCTTTTTTGCAAGCGGGCTGTTCTCCACCGGATAATCATAAATAATGGTCGGCTGAATCAGATTTTCCTCCACGAACTGATCGAACAATTCAACCAAAACCGCGCCGCGCGTCGCATCCGCAGGAACTTCAACGCCTTTTGCTTTCGCCTGCAACCGCGCATCCACATCCGAAGTCCACGCATAATAATCCAGTCCGGAATATTTCTTCACCGCTTCGACCATCGTGAGCTTTTCCCAATGCCCCATATTGATCTCAACGCCCTGATACATGATCTTTTCGCTGCCGCACACCTTTTTCGCAAGCAGCGTATTCAATTCGATCACCAGATCCATCATGCCCTTATAATCCGTAAAAGCCTGATAGAGTTCGATCGAAGTAAACTCCGGATTATGGCGCGTATCCATGCCCTCGTTGCGGAAAATCCGACCAACCTCATACACTTTGTCAAAACCGCCTACGATCAGCCGTTTTAAATAAAGTTCCGTCTCAATGCGCAGATACATATCTATGTCCAGCGTGTTATGATGCGTGACAAACGGCCGCGCAGCCGCACCGATCTCAAACGGCGTCAGAATAGGCGTATCCACTTCCAGAAAGCCTTTTGCATCCAAATATGCGCGGATCTCACGCAGAATTACCGAACGCTTGACAAACGTATCCCGCACTTCGGGATTAACGATCAAATCCACATACCGCTGACGATAACGCAGATCGGTATCTTTCAGTCCATGAAATTTTTCAGGAAGAGGCAGCAAAGACTTGGAGAGCAAAACAATTTCTTTGGCATGCACGGAAACCTCGCCGGTCTGCGTACGGAATACAAATCCCGAAATGCCGATAATATCGCCGGTATCATACTTTTTAAAACCGGCATATGCCTCCTCTCCAACGTCGTCTCTGCGCACATACGCCTGTATTTTACCCGTACTGTCCGCCAGATGGACAAAACTTGCCTTTCCCATCACGCGCTTGCCCATGACCCGGCCGGCAATACGGACGTCTTTGCCTTCAAACGCATCAAACTGAGCGCGGATATCCGCACTCAGGGCCGTACGGTCATAGACAGTGCGTTCAAACGGATTTCTGCCCGCCTCGACCAACGCCTGCAATTTTGCACGCCGAACCGCAAGTTCACTGCCGCTTCCCTGTTCCTTTTCCTGCTTCATATCTTCGGTCATATTTTTTTCCTTATCTGTCAAACTTTTCTTAAAAGGGCGTTTCACAAAACAAACCAACGCTCAAACAACTTGCTCCCGCATATCCGCAGGAGAAAGAACCGCGGTTATATTCCAGCTTATCCATTCACTTTTACACGTGAAACGGATAAAATATTCAAGTCAAAACCGCCGTTTGGCGACTCTACGGTAATGGTATCGCCCGCACGCGCGCCGATCAGCGCAGCGCCGATTGGCGACTGATCGGATATTTTGCCCGTCCAAAAATCGACCTCATTGGTGCCTACGATTGTATATTCCGTCTCCTTGCCGTTATCGGCCCGAGAAACACGAACAATCGAACCGACACTGACGCGGCTGGTATCGATCTCAGACTCATCTACAACAATGGCATGAAGAATTAAAGATTCAAGCTCGGAGATTCTGGATTCAACTTTCGCCTGTTCGTTTCTTGCCTCGTCATATTCACTGTTTTCCGAAAGGTCGCCATAGGAACGGGCGGTCGCCAGCGCCTCCTTGACCTCCGCGCGCCGGGTTGTCTTTAGGTAGTCCAGTTCCTCGACCAACGCCTGATATCCATCTTTTGTATAGTGCATTTGCTTTGCCATATCGTTTTTTCCTCTTTCATATAGGATAATTTTATTTGAAGAGTGCAAGCGCGGCCTGAAGCTGCGCGTCATTTTCATGATCGAGTTTAAACAGATTCACACTTTTATACTCGTCAGCAAGATCGGCTTCCACATCCGGCGTGATTCCCACGCCTTCATAATTTTCCGAATACGGCGGCGCATACATTGCGCTTGAAATCCGCAGCGCGCTGCCATCCTCAAACGGAACAATCGTCTGCACTGTCCCCTTTCCATAAGTCGTCGTGCCGACGACGATCGCCTTGCCATAATCCCGCAGCGCCGCAACGAAAAGCTCCGCCGCTGAAGCGGTATTTCCATTGGCCAAAACAACGATCGTGCCCGAAAAATCATTCTTATCGGATGTAATCACCTGTTCCGTGCCGTCTTTATACTGTATTCGTACGATCGGCCCCTCCGGAAGCAACCTATCCAAGATTTCCGTAATGGAAGAAAGCTCGCCGCCGCCATTGTTGCGCACATCTAAAATGTATCCGTGCACAGCGTCGCTGCTGCCTTGCGCAAGCGCCTCCAAAAACTGTTCGGGTGTCTTGTCATTGAAATCCAGCAACCGGATATGCGCGACCGGGCGGCTGATCCCTTCTACTTTAATTGTTTCATAGGTCACAACCTGCTCTTCAACTTTGCGCCGGGTCACCGTTACGTCAAATACCTCATTATACGCCTCTCCGCGGGCAATCGTCAGCGTAACCTCAGTTCCGATCTCACCGCGGATACGCTTGACGGCTTCATCATAGCCGATCTCCGTAATATTTACACCGCCGACGCCGACAATCATGTCGT
This sequence comes from uncultured Eubacteriales bacterium, assembly GCA_958352145.1. Lineage (GTDB taxonomy): Bacteria > Bacillota > Clostridia > Oscillospirales > CAG-272 > UMGS902. The sequence goes on along the minus strand of CATWNM010000020.1, from coordinate 17,953 downwards.
TGGGAAGCAAGCCAACCTCAAGCGCCGGACTGTCCGGCATAACGTTTAAAATTTCAATGGCATAAGCGTCCAGATCAAACGAAACGCTCACACCGATGCCGGCAAACTCACCCGAATATCCCTCGGTAAGCGAAGCATATTCCTCCGCGGAATGATAGGAACCGTATTTATCCCCGGAATAAGCGGCAAAACCAACCGCGGCCCCCTCCACAAGATCATCTATATTCAGTTCGCCGACATAATAATTCGTATACAGCCATGCGAGCGCATAAATTTTCTCACTCACCCGTTCGGTAATTTCATCCGCCGGCGTTTTCTGAAGAATTTCTCCGGGGCCTTCCGGCTCTCCGGTAGAATCGGTATACTCGGTCGGAACTTCGCCGATCGTCCGGTCACGAACAAAAACGTCGCCAAAGATCACAGTGAGCTGAAAAGTAATCGCACATGCGATAATAATCAGCAGCACGGTCAGCCAAACTGAATTTTTTTTCGTCATAATATACCCTTTCCAAGCTTTTTGCAGAGGACGTCAGGGCTGTACTACCCAACCATTGGCGATAGGATCCTCATGCTTTCCGTCGACACGAACCTCAAAGTGCACATGCGAACCGGTAGAATTTCCAGTGCTGCCCATCTCCGCAATATGATCTCCCTGTACAACCTCGTCCCCGACCTTAACCAGCAATTGCGAACAATGCGCATACAGGGTTGAAATACCGCCGCCGTGATCGATCACGATATAATTCCCGTAACTGCTGTGCGACTGCGCCACGATAACTTTACCGCTCTGCACTGCATAAATGTCGGTGCCGACCGGCGCGGGAATATCGATGCCCATATGAAAATCGGTTACTTTCTTTCCATAGTAATAATAGGTGCGCCACCCATAGCCGCTACTGATGCGCCGGATACTCGTGTCCACTGGCCATATGAACTTGCCGCCGACGTAGTCGGACTCGTTTTCCTTAGCAAGCTGCCGGAGCAGCGCCTCTAGGCGCTGGCTTTCTTTTTCTTCCTCTGCGCGCGCGGCATTATACTGCTCGGTGATTTCAGCCTCTGTCTTTTTCAGCGAGGCCACATAAGCGTCCGCGTCACCTTTTTGCAGTTGAAGCGCCGCTTCCTCCGCAGCCAGCGTGTCGCTGTACGCCACCTGAGAAGCATACGCGGCGTCAAGTTCGCTCTTAGAAGACTCCAACACCGCTTTCATATCCTCAAGTTCCTGCTTTTCTCTCTTGAATTTCTCCAGAAGCGTTGAATTATATTCAAGAATATTCGCCATATATTCAATGCGGGACAAAAGATCCGAAACACTGTCCGAACCGAGCACCACGCCTAAAATACCAGTCGTCTCGCTCTCATACTGCGCACGAACCAGCATCAAAAATTTTTCCCGCGTGACGTCAACCTCAGCCTGCTTACTGATAATCTCGGCTTCCTTACCCGCAATTTCCTGTTTCTTTGCCGAAATCTGCGCAGACAACGCATTCAATAAATTTTGCGTCGTTTCAATCTTTTTTTCCGTGCTCAAAATCAATTCATTCAGATCGGCAGCTTTCTGCTGCGCGGTATACCGGTCGTTCTGCACGCTTTTTAACTGTTGCTGGAGTTCTTTTTGCCGCTGTTCAAGCGCTTGAATCGTCTGTTGATAACCCTGAACCTCCGCATTATCCGCAAATTGGCCCGCGCTGGTAGAATTGGCCGCAAATACCGCAAACGCGGCCGCACAAACCGCCATAAGCGCAGCCAGCGCAATACAAAGCGCAGCTTTCTGATTTTTTCTCATTTCACGCCTCCACATATTTTCCTAAAGAAACACAACTGCCGACAATCCCCGTAAACAATGCAAGCCCAAAGAAAATGGCAAGAATCGCAGGCGACGCCTGCGCATATGTATACAGTTTCACAATATACATTTGTTCAGCAACATATCCGACCAGGGCGCGATAAATCGCACTTTCCAAAAAATAAGCCACCGCCGCCCCCAAAATGCCGATAAACGCGCCCTCCAGAACAAACGGCGCGGCAATATAGGCTCGGCTTGCCCCGATATACCGCATAATCGTGATCTCTTCCCGCCGGGAATACACCGACAGCTTGATCGTATTGATAATCACAAACATGCAGACGACAGCGCAAAGCGCCGTAAACCATACAAAAATAAAGGAAATACCGCTTTGCAGCGAGCCAATCGTTGCAGCGAGATCAAGACGGCTGTTTACCTTACGCACGCCTTCAATCTGTTTCAGATTATAATCCAGTGTCGTGACTCTGTCATTATCCTCATAAATCACACGATACAGGTCGGAAAGCGGATTCTCGTCCTCGCCGATATCCGAAAACAGATAGGCATATTCGGCAAACTCGCCCTGCATTTCGGCAATGCCGTCCTCTTTGGAAACATACGCAACCGAAGCAACATTATCCAGCCTTGCGATTTCAGCGCCGATGCGTGCCGCCTCCTCTGCAGAGATATCATACTCAAGGAATACTTCGATCTCGTTCAAATCGGACACATCCTCGAGATTATAATTAATATTCATCGCGATCAAGGCAAAACTCCCGATAAACAAAAGGCAGCTAACCAAAACAAAAATACTGACGAACGTCAAAAGCCCGTTTCGAAACATCCCTTTGACGGCGGCGCCAAGCGCGTCGGTCAGCCTTCTCACAGCGTTTCACCTCCGCTTATGTAATCTTCCACGACCCGTCCGTCCCGCAGTCGAACAATACGCTGATTAAACATTCTGGCCAGTTCAGCTTCATGCGTTACAACGACCACGGTCTTGCCGTATTCTTTCATCTTGACCAAAAGTCCCATGATCTCCATACTCAGCTTAGGATCCAAATTGCCGGTCGGCTCATCGGCGATAATCGTATGGGGATTGTTAATAATGGCGCGTGCCAGCGCGACGCGCTGCTGCTCACCGCCGGACAACTGCGCGGGAAAGCTGGCCGCCTTATCCTCAAGCCCCACAATTTTCAGCATCGCCATCACGCGATTTTTTACCTCGCCGGACGGCGCGCCGCCGACCACGCGGAGCGCAAATGCTACATTTTCAAATACAGTCTTTTTGCGGAACAGTCGAAAATCCTGAAAAACAACGCCGATTTTTCGCCGGTATTTTGGAATACGCGCGGATGCCATCTTCGCCAAGTTCACGTTTCCAACCCAAAGCTCACCGCTCGTCACACGCTCTTCGCGCAGCAAAAGCTTAGTCATCGTCGTTTTCCCGGCGCCGCTGTCTCCCATAATGAAAACGAACTCGCCGTCCGAAATCTTCAGGTTTATATTATCGAGCGCGACCTTTCCCTCCGGATATCGCTTTGTCACGTTTTTAAACTCAATCACAAACCGTTCCCCCACGTAAAATTTGGAGTCTTTTTATGGCGCAGACACCAAACGCAATACCCCATATACGCAAGAATTGCAGGAACGCGCGCGCACGTTCCCACAATCCGTGAAAGCATATCAGAATTTTACAGGCTTCGATGTCAGATACTTCTTGACCATCAGCGCAACTTTGAACGTAATAGCATGCTCAAACTCACGCAGATCCAGACCCGTGATCTTGCGGATCTTTTCAAGACGGTATACAAGCGTATTTCTATGAACAAACAGCTTTCGGGAAGTTTCGGAAACATTGAGATTATTTTCAAAAAAGCATTGAACCGTCATCAGCGTCTCGCGATCGAGCGACTCAATAGACCCTTTTTTGAAAACTTCCTGCAGAAACATTTCACAGAGCGTCGTCGGAAGTTGATAAATCAGACGGCCGATGCCGAGATTCTCATAGCTGATGATGTTTTTCTCCATATCGAACACTTTGCCGACCTCGATGGCCACCTGGGCCTCCTTGTAGGCGCGCGCCAGATCTTTGATGTTATCGACCACCGTGCTGATGCCGATCGCCACCTTGGTGTAAAACTCGGAGGAAAGCGTCTGCGCAATGCCGTTGGCAATCTTCTCTGTTTCTTTCGTATCTATGTTTGGCTTGACTTCCTTAACCAAAACAATATCGCTCTCGCCGACGCTGATGACATAATCATGATTTTTGTCAGGAAACATATTCTGCATCATTTCATAGGGAAGCATATCCGTCTTCCTGTAGAATTTCACCAGATAGACCACGCGGCTTTCTTCCGTATTAAACCGAAGTTCCTTGCCCTTAATATAAATATCGCTTGGCAGAATATTATCCAAAATAATATTCTTTATAAAAGAACACCGGTCGTATTTTTCATCATACAGATTTTTGATATTGGCAAGGGACACCGCCAATATCGCCGCCATACTTTCCGCGTTTTTATCGTCCCCTTCGACGAACACGATATTTTCCAGTTTTGCCCCCTGTCCGATCGCGCGGTAAGTACAGCCGTCGATCACAACCGCGTCGCTCGTATAGGAAAGCTCCTCCCGCACGCCGATCCTTGTCTCGCCGATTTTTCCAAGTTCGCTGCACGCAATCACGACGCCGTTTTCATCAATCACACCGATTGCACAATCGGTCGCGTCACGCATCTGGTGTATCACGCCCTGAAACAGTCTGTTTGACATTTTGCACATCCTCTCTTCGCCAATCTGTAATCGAAACTTTGTAAATAGTTAACTATATTCTAAACTATTTTTTGGCAAAATTCAATAGGTAATTGAATATTTTCTACAAAGTTACATCAATTTTACTGTATAAAATATTGCAACTAAGAGATATATTGCGCAAAGCGCAGCCGCAAAGTACAGAATATGGCCAAACAAAACGGCGCCCAGCACCGCAAGCAGCGCGGCCGCGCTGCCAGCATACACGACGGCAGGCCGCGCATCCGGCGCAAGGAGAATTTTATGCCCTCCGATCTTGAGCTTTTTATCCCGCCTCAAACGAAACATAAAGAAAGACACGGCTGCAGCGGCAAGCAGAACAAGCCCGACAAGCGTAATATTGACATACCGAACCCGGGCGATTCCAAATGCGGGGCTACCGGCCAAAGAAGCCGCCATACCTCCGACTGCAATAACGATGCTGAACAAAAAGAAATCCACCGGATAAATCTCATACACAAAGAAAAGAAGCGTCAGAACGAGCGCCGTAAGAATCGAACGAAACGCGCCAAAATGCAGATACAATAGCATAATGCCGAACAACGACGCCGCCGCACCGAGAAGCAGCGATGAAGAAAACACGCGCAGGTGCTCGTCTGCACGATGGCGAACCGCCAGAACACGCCATACGAGCGCAGCCAAAAACAAAACGCCGCACCCAATCTGCATCCAAAGAAGCGCTTTGGTCAGAAACCAAAGTTCAAAAGAAGAATCCTGACTTAACCTGATAAAAAATACGGCCAGCGCAACCAGCGCGCAGAAAACCGCGGTCATTTTATTGGTGACAACATTGGAGCGCGCCAGACTCTCCTGTCTGCGCTGCGCTTTGTTACTAGTTTCTTTTTCCACCGAAATCACTCCTGTAATTCATACTCATAGCTTATGCACGCAAGCGCAAAAGCGGACGCGCTCTCACAACGCAGGATGCGGCGGCCAAGCCCGCACATATGGAAACCTCCGGCTCGCGCCGCGGCAGCCTCAGATGCCGAAAAGCCCCCCTCGCAGCCGATAACCAGAGAAATCAGAGACGGCTCGTCCTGCGTAAAGAGCGCCGGCGGCGCCTCTTTTAAAACAGCCCTTAGCGTACGCGTACCGTCTCCCTCGTAGCAAAAAAGAACCAGTGGCGCTGTTGCGGCGCGCTCCAGCATGCTGCAAAACGAAAGGGCGCTCCGAACCTCGGGAACGATCCCCCTGCCACACTGTTTTGCCGCCTCCAGCGCGATACGCTGCCAACGGACGCGTTTTTTTTCAAGCGCGTCATCAGCCGGACGCGAAATGCACCGCTCGGAAACGAACGGAACTACGGCATACGCGCCAAACTCCACCGCTTTCTGCACAATCAGATCCATTTTATCCCCTTTGGGAAGCGCCTGATACAGTACGATGCGAACCGGCGGATCTCCGGCCGCGGCCACGCTTTCCGTGATCTCGGCCAAGACCTCTGTATCTGAAATCCGCCGCAAAATGCAGGTGTGCACGCCGCCGTGCATATCGCAGGCGGTCACGGCTTCCCCCACGGCCATACGCAGTGCACGCGCGATATGCCACGCGTCACTGCCGGTAATTTTCACTTGTTTGCCCTCAAAATTCACACTTGGGACAAAGAATCGCGGCATACTCCCTCCGGCGGCGCGTCTTTCGTCAAAAAAAGACGCCGTTATTCATGAATGTTATTATACAATATAAATTGGAAAATGTAAAGCCGTTTGCAAAATCTTTCCGAGCAAATTTCACATATGCAAAATCACCCTAAGAAAGCCGTATCCGGTTGGTCACGCCGAGCGCCTCCGCGATCTTTCCCTCGCGCTCATGACAGGTAAGCACAATCGACTGCGTGCCCTCTTTAGCAAGCGCCAGCAAAATACGCAAAATCTTTGCCGTCCGTGTATCGTCGGTATGCGCCAGCGCCTCGTCCAAAATCAAAGGCGCTTTCTCCGTCCGATATAAAAGATCAAACAGCGCCAGACGAAGCGCAAAATACGCCGCCTCCCTCGTCCCTTTTGAAAAATACTCCGCGCTGTGCGCGCCGCCGCCGGACATATATGTCAGCGTAAATGCGCCGTCCACACCAAGTTCGGCGTACCGCCCATCCGTCATGACCGAAAGCATTTCGCCGGCATATTTCGCCAGCCGCGGAGAAACGCGCGTGCGCAGTCCCTCGGACGCGCGCTCGATGGATGCGATGGCCAAACTCGTCGCTGCATAGCGGTTTTTCGCCTCTCTTAGCTTTTTGTCTAAGGCTTCCAGCGTCGAGCGAAGCAGCGCCGGATTCTCTACGGTTGCGCGAAGTGCCGCAAGCGATTTCTCAAGCTCGCCTTTTTTCACTCCCAGCGCGGCGATCGCATTTTCGCAAAAATCCCGCCGACGGCTGTATTCGGTAATATCCAATTTTTCAAAGACGCTGAGGTCCCCCGCGGCGGAAAGCTTTTCTTCCACCGCAGCACGGTCGTACGCCTTCGTTTCGGCAAGCAGCCGTTCCCTTCGCTCCATGCAGCTTGTCTGCCGCCGGCGAAGGTCCTCGGTTTCCGCTATATACGCTTCTACCAGCGCAAAAACGGCCTGATCGTCTTTCTCCTCCCCGCAAAGGCGCCTTGCCTCCGCATCCAAAAGATTTCGTTTTTCAGCGGCGAGCCTGTTTTCGCTTTCAAGCAGCGCAGCAGCGGCAGCCTCCTGTTCCTTTGCGCGCGCCAGCGCCTTGCTCGCCGCTTCTGCGGCCGCCTCACCCTCGCGCAGTTTTCCCGCCAGCGCATACGCATCGGGCACGCCGAAACTGCGCAGTGCCGTCTTTAGTTTTCGCACGGAGCGCGCGCAAAAGATCAAGCAAAGCGCGCCGACCGCAAAAGCGCAGGCGCTGCCGGCATACAGCGCATTCCCCACGCGCGTCAGATATCCGACAACAGCCAGCAAAGCACTCAAAACGATCATCGAAATACCAATGACACGCAACACGCGCGCACGGCCGGCACGCCGAAGCGCGCCGGGAGCCGTCCTGCGCAGTTCTTCCGAAACCGCGCTGTCCTTGACCGCCCGCTCAGCCTGAGCACACGCGGCAGCCGAAGCCTCCGCTCTCGACTGCGCAAGCGAAACGCGCATTTTTTGTTCGCCAAACGATTCGGCCATCTGACGCAGACGGCCAAGATATTCTCCATCCGGCACAAAGCCGTCAAAACGCGAAAGCTGCTTTTCAAGTGAAACCTTGAGGCTTTCCGCCTCCGCCTCTGTTTCGTCCAGTGCACAAAACCGCGTATAGGCAATATAATTGTCATACAGATCGCACAGCTTTCTGCAGCGCGCATAATCCGTTTTATTTTCTTCAATACGGCGAAGCGTCTCGCCAAGGCTGCCCTCTTTGGCAATGATTTCGCTGTTTTCAGACAAAGCGCGCTCCAGGCGGGCCTCAAGCGCCGCACGCTCCTGCTCTCCCTCATAGATCAGGCCGCCCTTCCCGTTTTTGTGCAGCAGAGAGATTCGCAGCGTTTCCAGTTTTTTCAACGCCTTTTCGGTGCTGACCGTTTCATCGGCTGAAAACAGCAGATTTTCGATTGCGGCGCCAAGGTCCTCCCCGCCCGTATAGGCATCCCCCGTTTGAGAAATATACGCGGTCTTGACAAATACGTTCTCCGGAACCGAGAGCAGCGCTTCGCCGGGATTTTCCCCCTTGAACGCCACCGTGCGCCGGTCAAGGTCGCTGACCGCTACGCTTTCACGGAAACCGGACGAAACGGCGGAAACAGTCCGGTCGATTCGGTAGCGTCCGCCCGAAGCGGAGAGTTCCATCCATCCCCCGAAAGACGCTTCGGAAAACCCGAGAAAACGCTGCCGCTCGGACAGCGCGCCGCCGCAGCCCTTTGAAAGCGCACCGTACAGCATAAACTTAATAAATTCGGCAAGCGTACTTTTGCCGCTCTCATTACCGCCCTCAATCATATTCACGCCGGGCGAAAATTCAAGCGTAAAGTCCTTTTTGCCCATAAAGGAATCCATATGTATTCTTTCGATCTGCATGCCGACGTCTCCTATTCAGTCAGATTTCTGCCCTCAAGCGCCGCCAGACCCAGTTTCAGCGCGGCCGCAGCGACTGCACGCTGTTCTGGTGCCCCCTCCGACAAAGCAGGCCGAAGCGTGCGATACAGTTCTCCCCGTATGGATAAATCGTTTTCTAAGACGCCCGTATCGAAAATCGGGCTTGTCCGATCGTCGATTTCCAGCGCAAACAAACCGCGCGCCGCGCTCTCCAGCCGCGCCGTGCTCTCCATATCCGGCGAGACCGCCCCTGTGAGCGTCACGCGCAGAATCGTATCTTCACCATACTTTTTTTCATGAATCAGCGTTTCAATCCGGCCGGCGGCCTCAGACAAGCTCCGGCATCCGCTGATATCCAGCTTGTCCCATTCATACCGCCTGCGCGCCGTCTTCAGGCGTTTTACGGTAAGCGAAAAATCCCCTGAAGTTTCAGCCTCGATCAAATTGATGCCGCCAAAACCGCACTCGTCAAAGCCGCGCCCTTCGACGACGCCCGAATAGGACCAAGTTACGCCCGCTTCGGTATGCACCTGCGGCGTTTTATGAATATGAGAAAAACCGCAAAAATGCGCGCCGAACTTCCGCACGTCTTCAGAAGTAACCGGGCAATAGCGGGAAAGCGGTGAATCCATATCACAGTGACCGCACACAAGATGCAGCCGTCCGTTGCCGTCGGCCCGCTTGCCCGCGAGCGGGCTCTCCGTCAGCGTATCCGAACAAAACGCCCAGCCGTATACCTCCGTATTGATATCCTCAAACACAAATCTCTGCAATACCTCCGACGAGAAAACGCAAACGTTTTTCGGCAGTTTTTTTGCAGTGTACAAACTCCCGCGCGTAAATGGATCGTGGTTGCCGGGCGCAATGACAAAACGGCAGTCGGGCGCGGACGCAAACTGCGCGCATAAAAGTTCCGCCGTCTCCGCCGTCGCGTATCCGTCTTCGAAAAGATCGCCCGAAATCAGTGCAAGATCCACTTTAGACTCCCGAATATAATAAAGGATAGAAGTGAAAGCGGCCCGCAGTTCCCGCCGGCGCACTTCGCTCTTATCCAGACTGAGCGAGGAAAAGGGGGAATCCAAATGCAGATCCCCCATATGAACAATTTTGATTTTATCTTTCATAGCGCGGCCCCCATAGTTTATCTCGCCTTTAATTTTATCATATTTTTCCGTTTGTGGGAAGAGGAATTTGAACCTTTGAAGAAAATATTTTTTATCCACTGCACATCCTCGCGTGACAGCGCGCCGATGGCGCGGCAAATCAACAGATAAAATAGGATAAAAATCAAAAATTCAAGGACGACGACAAAACCGGAAAGCGGCAGCGCCAGTACTGAAAAAACAAAACGCGACAAATTGGCCGCCCCTACGGCGCCAAGCAGCGGTCCAAACAGCCATTTATACAGCTGCGGCCTAAAATCCACAAGCGCGATCAATTTCCAGATACTGAAAACCGTATTCACACATTCCGAAATATAAATGACCAAAATATATCCCCAGATTCCGATACGCGGCACCAGCAACCACACTAGCAGCGCACTGAGCCCTGCATCGGCTATATTGACGCACATGGTATAAAACTGTTTTCCAAGTCCTTTCAAGATTGAATCGGTCACCGTATCCAAAAACATAACCGGCATCAGCGGGGCAAGCGCGCGCAGATAGACCGCCGCCTCCGCGTCCCCATAGATCGCCGTGCAGATATCGCCCGGAAAAGTACAAAAAATCCCCGCGCAGAGAATGGAAAAAAACAGCGTCACATAAAAGGCGCGAGAGGTCACATAGGAAACTTCGCGTTTGTTTTCAGCCGAATGAAATTCGGTCACCTCAGGAATCACAAGACTAGAAAACGCGCCGACAAAAGCTGACGGATACATCACCGTCGGCAAGGCGACGGCGCTGATAACGCCATATGTAGCCAGCGCCCGCGGATCTCCAAACGCGGTCAGTCCAATGGGAATCAAGATATGTTCCAGCGTAACAAGACCGGAACGTACATAAGCCGAGAGGGCAACCGGCAGAGAAATATCCAAAACTGCGCGCATTGGTACGCGTTCACCGTTTCCGGTCAGCTTGCGTTTATCCCGAATATAAGCAAAAAGCTGCATAATAAAGGAAGCGGTTTCACTGATCGCCCCGCCCAGCACCAGCGCAAGGCAGGCATATTCCACCCCGCGCGGAACAAAAAGGGAAAGAAGAAAGGCGCATGCAAAAATTTTGATCATCTGCTCCAGAATTTGAGAAATCGCGTTCTTATATACGCGGCGCACCGCGGCAAAATACCCGGAAAACGCCGAACAGAGCGACAACGGCAGCAGCGAAATCGACAGGGCGCGCACAGACATCTTTGCGCGCGGCTCCATCAAAAAATTCACGGAAACAAAATCGGCGAATAAAAAAAGAAGCAGGCTGGCAAGCGCTCCGAAGAAAGCGCTGTACAACAGACATCTCCGCATAGCGCTCCGAACGCTCCGCCCTTCGCCTTTTCCAAAATACAGCGCGGTCAGCCGTGTCGCAGCAAGATTGACGCCCGATGTAGCCAGCGTCACCGCAAAGGTGTACACGCTCATGACCAGCGAGAACAGCCCCATCCCCTCTTCACCGACACGATTGACGCAGAATGCGTTGAACGCGACGCTGACCGTCCGCATCAGCAGCGTGCAGCCGCTTAAAATCAGCGCATTAATCAAATATCGTCTGGCTCTTTCCATGTCTATCCCCCATTCCCTAAATTCTATGCCGCACCAAATCGCAAAATGATTGAAAAAGGACTGGCATAAGCCGTGAATTTGTGATAGAATGATTTTATGCCGCGCGGCGGCCATTTTAAGTCACCGAAAGGAATCGTATGTCCTATATAGTTTTTGATCTGGAATGGAATCAGCCAATGTGTGCCGCGCAGCCGAAGAAAGGGCGCAACGGCGTTCAGCTTGCCGGAGAGATTATCCAGATCGGCGCTGTGCGCCTGACCCCGGACGGACGCCCGGGCGAGCAGTTTTCCATGTGCGTACGCCCACGCTTTTACAAACGGCTGAACAAGCGGGTACAAGAGCTTACCGGCATCACAAAAGAACAATTGAGCGAGGCGGCAGACTTTTCGGAAGCCGGCGCGCGTTTTGCGGCGTTCTGCGGCAAAGATGCTGTCCTCTTGACCTGGGGGTTCGACGACGTCCCTATTCTGCGTCAAAATTTGATCGCCTGGGATATGGACGTGACGATCTGCGAACATTTCTATAATCTTCAGACGATTTTTAATCAGCAGACAGACGGCGGAAAAGAACAGCGCTCCCTTGCATTTGCGCTGGAATATTTTGGTATCATACCGGCGCTCGAGGCGCATAATGCGCTGCACGACGCCTATCATACGGCGCTTGTATGCGCGCATCTCGATCTCGCAGCCGGAATCGCCGCCTACGGCGGGGGAAGCGCAGGCGCACTGTGGGAGCATCCCCTTTTGGAAGAGAGCTTTGCGCCTTATAAGAGCAAACGCGCCGCATTTTCCGACGAACAAGTCGCCCGCATGCGCTGTCCGCTATGCCGGCGTACGATCGAAACTACAAAATGGGTTCCAAAAGGCGGCGGATATTATATCGCGCTAGGACACTGCGAGGCCTGCGGCGATTTTCTCGGCAGAATCAAATTCACCGCGGTAAGTAAGGATGTTTTCTCCCTCGTACGCACTTGTTTTCAAGGCTCGAAATATGCCTCCGAACATTACAATACCCTGCTTGAAAAAGCAGAAGAACGCAAAGCCGCCTTCAAAGAGCGGATGCACCGGCAAAAAAAACGCCGGCATTCCGAGAAAACGCCAGCAGAAAATATGCGCGCAGACAAAACCGAAGCGCCCGCTGCACCAGACAGTCATACGGACACAGAAAAGCAAAAAAACAGCGCCGGATCGTAATCCAACGATCCGGCGCTGCAAAATCTGCAGAAAAATCAAAGGTTTTACAGCCAAAAAGCTTAAAGCTCCGCGCAGCTTTACGTTCGGTTTTCTTTCCCCTGCGCGGCGCAATCATCGCAAATTCCATGCAGGCTAAGCCGGTAAGAATGGAGCTTTCGGCCCGTTGCCGCCTCGATTGCCGCCGTCAAGTCTCCACAAAAGATATCCACGACACGCCCGCACCGATCACAAAATAAGTGCTCGTGCGGACGCACACAGCCGTCATAGCGATCAGGGCCGCTTGGCATCTCCAGTTTCAGCACCTGCCCCTCGGCGGCAAGCATCGAAAGATTACGGTAAACGGTTCCCATTGCGATCTGCGGCATGCGCTTTTTAGCCGCCGTATATATCTCCTCCGCGGTCATATGATCGCAGTTGCTCTGCACAACTTCCAAAACCAATGCCTTTTGCCGGGTGTTCATTCAAAATTCCCCCAATAGAAATAAGAATACTTCTTATTTCTATTATACATATTTTTTGAAAGAAAGCAAGCCCATTCAGCATATTTCCAAAATAAGGAACTGCGCGCATACAGCGGCTAACGTATATCCGACAATTCCAAATCCACCGGCCGGTCTCGAAAATAAAACTTTCGGTCGCGCGCGCCGACCGGACGCAGCACGCGGCAGGGATTGCCGACAGCCACTACGCCGCTAGGAATATCTTTCGTCACTACGCTGCCCGCGCCGATAACCGTATCGGCGCCGATAGTTACCCCAGGCAAAATCACGGCGCCCGCGCCGATCCACACGTTCGCCCCAATATGCACGTCTATGTTATACTGAAGCTGTGCTCTGCGAAGTTCCGGATCGATCGGGTGTCCCGCCGTCGCAACCGTAACGTGCGGGCCGAACATAACGTTGTCGCCTACGTAAATATGTCCATCGTCGACCATTGTCAAACCAAAATTCGCATATACATCGTTTCCAAAATGCACATGCCGGCCGCCAAAATTCGCATAAAAAGGCGGCTCAACAAAGCACCGCGCACCGATTTCGCAAAACATCTCCCGAAGCAACGCTTCCCGGCGCGCTGTCTCCGACGGCTGCGTCGCATTGTATGCATACAGCGCTTCCAGACACTTCGCCTGCGCCCGCAGAATCGCTTCATCGCCCGGCAGATACAGCCTGCCCTCCCGCATACGCCGCACTGATTCTTCTGTTTTCATGTCTATCCCTCCATATCATACGAAACTTCCACCGTCAGCCGCGACTTGGCCGTACAATATAGACAATATACGGCGGCAGCAGCACGAGAGACGCAAGAAGCCAGGCGCCCGGATCCGCAAGGCATAATGCAAAAAAAGCGGATTTTGGAGCCAAAGCGCTTACCGCCGCGCCGCTAACTGCCGCAGGCAGAAACAAGCTGATCAAAATGCGTGCGGTAAGTTCCGCAATCCCGGCACAGAGCGTATAAAACGACTTGCCGATGCCCTGCACGGCGCTCCGCCAAACGATCAAAACGGCGACGAAACAAAACAGCGGCAGGTCTGCATATAAAAACAAATTTCCAAACGAAACAGACGCGGCCGAAATTTTATCCGGGCTCAGAAAAATATATTGATACGCGCCGCCAATAGAAAGCAAAAGGCCGATTGCGGCGGCGCCAATATATAGAAACATCGACAGCAAAAGCGCGCGGTCGGTTCCCTGCCGCACGCGCCGGTAATCTCCAGCGCCAAAATTCTGCGCATTGAAGCTGACCAGCGCAGCACCCAGCGCCAAGAGCGGCGACATCAAAAAATTGATTAATTTATTGGCGGCGCCAAATCCATTCTGTGCCGGCGCGCCGAAAACCATCAGCCCACCGGGCAGCAGATCAAAGCGGACGACCTGCCCCATCATCATAATCACGCCGATCGCCAGCACAGAAAATTGAAGCCCAAGCGGCAGCCCCAAACGAAGGTGCCGCCAAAGTTCCCCGCGCGGCATACAAAAATCGGAGCACCGCAGCCGCAAAGCCGGATATTTTTTAAAGGTATAGAGAAAGCAGGCAGCGGCGCTGCATAACTGCGCCGTGACCGTCGCTGCCGCCGCGCCCGCAACGCCCCACCCGCAAACGAGAATGAATAAAAGATCCAGTAAAATATTCAGCAAGGTTGAAAAAAACAAAAATACCAGCGGCGTAAAAGAATCGCCTGCACTGCGCAGAACACTGCACTCCACATTGTAAAACAACTGCGCGCCGACGCCAAGGAAGATAATCAGGCAATATGTATACGCGGCATTATATACTTCGGCATTCTGCGGCGTGACATTCACCATAGAAAGCAAGGGCGCAAGACAAAGGGTCGCCGCCGCGCTCAAAACGAGCGTAAGACCGCCGCACAGCCAAATCTGCGCCGCAAAAGAACGGCGTACCCCCTCTTCATCCCGTTCCCCGACACGATTTGCCGTCACCACGGTAAACCCGGTGGCACATCCGAAGGCAAACTGCAAAACCATAAAAAGCAGCGGGGACGTATCGTTTACGCCGGCAACCTCGCCCGCAGTCAGCGTTTGTCCGCAGATCGCCGCATCGCTGAGCGTATAAATCTGCTGCAGCAAATAAGAGAGCACTACCGGTACGGAAAATCGAATCAGAACGGCGGAAATTTTCCCATGCGTAAGATCAATTGGCGCAAACAACCTTCGCAGCCGTTCTGTAAAGGTTTTGTCAGAGGCCTGCGTCATTTTCTCACTTCCAATCACAAAAGCGCCGGCAAATCCGGCATAAACAAAAACAGGACTTCAGGCGGTTCTATCCAAAATGCCGGTAAAAATCAGGCATTTACAGGCAGTATTCCATCTGGCAGTCAAACGGCTCCCGGCTAACATGCCCTTGATCGTATTCCTGCGCCTCCGCACAGCCCATCGCTTGATAAAAAGCCTGCGTCTCTACGGCGGAATGTGCAGAAATATACAATTTTTTCGCTCCCCGCGCCCGCGCAAAATCCGCAGCGCGCAAAAAGAGCGCACGTCCGATTCCAAGCCGACGCATTTCCTGCGACACATGGAGTGAAGACAGATCCAAATAAACGCCGTCTGCGCCCATCGGCTCGGACTCCACAGAAACAAATCCTTTTAAAACGCCGTCTGAAAATGCAGCGCAGACGAAACCGCCTGTGCGCACCGTATTTCGGAGACAATCCACCAGCATGCAGTAATCCGCTTCATCCCATTGATCTACAAAAGGATCTGCTCGGACGACCCATCGATCATTTTCCCGGCGACGGCACATACAGACGACCTGACGCCGCTCAAATCCAGCGAACAGCGTCCTGTCGATCTTGGCTTCCTCCAGCGTCCTATATTCTATCAAGTCCGTCTCCTCCATGCATGACAAACTGAACAAAATAAGCAAAAAAGCCATTCTATCAAAAAAACGGCCTGCGCTATGCAAGTCGTTTTCTTTGGAGGCGCCACCCAGAATCGAACTGGGGAATAAAGGTTTTGCAGACCTCTGCCTTACCGCTTGGCTATGGCGCCGTATAATCTGCGCAAAATATGTACGCATGCTTATCGAGACTGTTTTATACGATGCAACCCGTCCGATAAACCCACAAAATTTATCCGAAAAACTAAATCGGACACGATAACTTTTCGTGTCCGATTCTTGGAGCGGATTACGGGGCTCGAACCCGCCACCTCGACCTTGGCAAGGTCGCGCTCTACCAAATGAGCTAAATCCGCATAGCGGTCAGCGCCGCTGGTGCCTCCGGTCGGAATCGAACCAACGACACGAGGATTTTCAGTCCTCTGCTCTACCAACTGAGCTACAGAGGCATATTGAGATGATATACCGTAAAAATGGCGACCCGGATGGGGCTCGAACCCACGACCTCTAGCGTGACAGGCTAGCGTTCTAACCAACTGAACTACCGGGCCAGATGGTGGAAGTTATAGGGCTCGAACCTATGACCCTCTGCTTGTAAGGCAGATGCTCTCCCAGCTGAGCTAAACTTCCGATTTCACATGAATCTTAAGGCTCAGCTCTTGCCTACCAGCCTCGCGACATTTGGTATTATACCATAGCCATATATGTTTGTCAACAGTTTTTTTCAGTTTTTTCTCAAAAAAATACTGCTTCGTTTTAAGTGGTTTTTCGCGAAATTTTGAGGATATTTACAGCGCTTGACACGACTGCGGTATCATGATAGAATATATTGTGGAATTTGATTTGTACCGGCCGGTTTTACGCCAATACTGAGTCCAAAAGCTGCGCCGGCATCTATGTTTGAAAGGACGTGAACCGCCGTGATAAAAATCGAACGTGCTTCCGTAATGAATTTTGAAAACGCGCTGCGCGGCGCCCGCAATCCGTACAACTCCTGGGAACGGTCGGACAGCCGCTATGCGGAAAACGGTGAATTCATTTTAGGCGAAAACGACCGTGCTCTGGCAAGGCAACTCTGCCGGTCGGGGAGCGATCACAGAAAATTCATTCGCCAAATTCTGGTCTCGGCCGACATCACCGCGCCACTGTATTGGTGGAAAGAATTTGACACGTACAAGGTGGCTACTGTTGCCAATTCCACCAGCACCATGCATAAAATTCATGCCAAAATGTTCGAACTCTCCGATTTCAGCACTGACCATATGACAGAAGCGGCGCTGAAAAAATTTCAGGCGTACATCGCCTTTCTGGAGGAAACGCGAACGGCATACCTGCAAAATAAAGACAAACAATATTGGTACGATCTGATTCAGCTTCTGCCGTCCTCCTACAATCAGCTGCGAACGGTCACCATGAATTATGAAACGCTGACCAATATGTATTATGCCCGCAAGAACCACAGGCTGGATGAATGGCATACATACTGCGACTGGATTGTGACGCTCCCCTACGCCACGGATATGATCTGCATTCGCGAAGAATAAAACCGCAGTACCGGCTGTTCCCATAGGGATCGCTGTTTTTGACGCTTTGCGATTGACCGCAGCAGCAATTTCAACGCAGAATGCTAAAAGTGCGTTTCGCGATAAAGCGTTTCCTGCAAAGCTATATGAATTCTTAAAAATCAGAGCGGGTCTCATACATGAGACCCGCTCTGATTTTTAATCAAATCGCTCATTTTGTAATGGTCGCCGTGCTGGTCGCGCCGTCCCAGGCTACCTCCGCGCCGAGATTCTCCGCAACGAAACGCACAGGCAGCATCGTGCGGTTCTGGCGGATAATCGGCGCCGCGTCAAGTGGCTTTGCTACGCCGTTGACATAGCCGTTCATATCGCCGATCGTCATTTTGATTTCGGTTGCGGCGGTCTCGCCGTCCGAAAATTTGGAAATGACCAGATTGTCAAACGAGGTGTTGCCGACATTAACGCCGCCTGGCTTATCATCCAGCGCATAGAGTCTAAAGCCAAACGACCCCTGGCTCCATGTCTCGTGCGTGCCGGTAAAGGCATAAACCTC
>CATWNM010000019.1 GCA_958352145.1 uncultured Eubacteriales bacterium | reverse complement strand
CGCTTCCGTTTGTGGTGGCGGTGTATCCCGAGAAATATGAGGGCTCTTTTGTAAGGCTGTCGCTCGTCGCACCAATAAGAAGACCGCCCATATTATTACAGCCGAGATAGTCGACTTCAACTATGTAGTCCTTGCCCTGGTACTCATCGGGAAATTCATATGCAATATAGGCCGACGTGCCGCTGCCAACGGCTTTTACACCGCCGTTTGACACCTGCATCGTGCCGCGCATCGTAAAATCCGAAAGGTCGCTGCTTGAAAAATCATTTTCGTATATCACGGTTTCTTTGGCACAAACCGTGAACGTAAGACATACAAAAATAAGCAACGTAAACAAGAATCTTTTCATAGTTCGTCTCCTCATATAATAAATGTAGTAGTTTTTAGAGTTCCGTTCCCAGAACTATGGTATAGCTGTTTAGATGCGGTAAATTGGTTTTATTTTTCTCAAATATACCATATACAAGATACTATGTCAAGGATGGAAAATCATTTCTTATTGCACCAAGAAGCAATAGGGACGGAGTGCCGTTTTCCGGCATTCCGTCCCTATAAACATCATTGTTTTTTGCGAAGAATCGTGCGCGCGGGCACGTACACAGACTCCATTTTCTTTTGACGGCTCGCTGCTCAGCTTTCCGTCAGTTCATAAAGCTGCAGCAACCGATCCTCAATTACAGTTTTTCGGTCATCCAGTTCCGCGGCTCGCATATAATCGCTGGCTGCGGAACCATACAATTCCTCCGTGACTGCGCACAATTCAGCTTCCAGCACCTCGATTTCCTGCCGCCATGCAGCCAGTTGACGCTGGCTTTTCCGTTTTGCGGCTGCCTCCTTTTTTCTTTGCTGGTAACTGTCATCTTTCTTTTGCGAAGATACTTGTTCCTGTTCTTGCGCGGCATTTAACGCCGCATCGGGGGAAAATATACATTCCCGCTTTTCCCGGTAAGCGGCGTAAATGTCCGCGTCAAGCGCATTCGGCGTAAAATCAAAGCTTGCGCAGGGCGCGTCCGGCGGCAGAATCTCAATAATGCGGGTCGCAAGCTGCCGGATAAAATACCGGTCGTGAGATACGCAGATGAGCGTTCCCTCAAACGCGGCGAGCGCATGTTCGAGCGCCTCCCGCGAGGGAATATCCAGATGGTTGGTCGGCTCATCCAAAATCAGCAGATTTACTTTGGATAAAATCAATTTTGCCAAGGTCAAACGCGCGCGTTCGCCGCCGCTCAAAGCGGAGACCAGCTTCTGCGTATCCTCATAATCAAATAAAAACAAAGCCAGCGCACGGCGGATCTCATATTCCGTGAGACGCGGATACGCATTCCAAAGTTCATCCAGCACGGTTGAGCGCGCGTCTAAATTCTGATTTTCCTGATCATAATAGGCAGCCTTGATATTTGCGCCGATCTCAACCGTTCCGCTGTCCGGCAATTCCCGTCCCACAATGATTTTCATCAGCGTAGATTTTCCGCAGCCGTTTGGGCCGGCAAAAAAGACGCGCTCCCCTTTTTTAATCAAAAAGGACAGTTTGTCAAAAACAAGCTTTCCGTCAAAAGATTTTGCGAGATGGTCAGCGGCGACCACTTCGTTTGCCCCGCCCGGCGCGCCTTGAAAAGACAGCCGTATAGACTTCAATTCTTCAGCGGGCTTTTCCACTTTTTCCATATGCTTGATATAATTTTCTTTTGCCCGTATGGTGACGAAATTCCGCTCCTGCCCCCAACGCCGCTGCTGTTCGATCATCGTCTCCACGCGTGCGATTTCTTTTTGCTGAAGATTGTATTTTTTCAGTTCGGCAGAGCGGTCTTCTTCACGCTGTTTCTGCGCGGCGCTGTAGCCGCCGTTATATAATTTCGCGGTATGCCGTTCGATATGCAGTGTCTTGTTGGTCACGCGATCCAAAAAGTAACGGTCATGAGAAATGACGAGCACCGTGTTTTTATAAGCGGAAAGAAAACCTTCCAGCCATACGACGGTTTCCGCATCTAAGTGGTTCGTCGGCTCATCCAGCATCAAAAGATCGGGCTCGGAGGCGAGCAGTCTGGCCAGTGCAAGCCGCGTGCGCTGGCCGCCGCTGAGCTTGTCTACAGGCAGTTCCATCATTTGCGAATCAAAGCCCATTTTTTCTAAAATGCTCCTGCACTTACCGCGGAAATACTGACCGCCGTCCCGCGCAAAACGCAGGCTAAGTTCGCTCATCTCAGACGCAAGCGCGGCATACGCCTCAGAATCCGTATCCTGCCGCTGAGTGAGCGCCTGCTCCAGTTCGGCAAGCCGCTGTTCGCCGCGCAGAAGCTCCGGGAAAGCCAAATACATATGTTCAATCGCGCTCTCGCCGCCGTTTTCACCTGAAAAATCGGCATTTTGCTGAAGCAGGCCGACGCGCTTCCCGCGGGACAGATAAATCGCACCCCGCTCTGCGGTATATTCTCCGGTAATCAGCTTAAAAAGCGACGTCTTTCCGGCGCCGTTCACCCCGATAATGCCAAGCCGGTCGCCCTCATTGACCGAAAAAGAAATATCTTTTAAAATTACAGCGGTACCGAATTGCAGCGTCAAGTCGGTTGCACTTAAAATAATCATACATTCACGCCCTTAGAAGCTCTTTGAAAAATAATATAACATAAATAGCGGAAAGTGTCAAATGTAGAAAAATTTATCCATTATAATTTTTCCTTTGCTTGGCACACTATACATAGATGCTGTAAGGAGGGATAAAAATGAATAAGAAAAAAACGAACAATATGGCTGGCGCCGCAATTACAGGCATGATGGTCGGCGCTGCCGTCGGCATGATGGCTAAAGGCATGATGGCACCGAAAAAGCGCAAGCTTTCCCACAATGCAGGACGCGCGCTGGATGCGGTGGGCGAAGTCATGCAGAGCGTTTCCGCGTATCTGCGCTGAGCGAGCGCAGACGCAGCGACGCATGAAAGCCGTGTATATTCTCATGATACCGTCGCATTCGCAGTTAAGACACGGCTTTCATACAAAAAGGCACCGTTGAAATTTGATCTAAAGACCAAATTTCAACGGTGTTTCTTATTCTCAAAATAACGCTTTCTGCCCACCGCTTGGCAAACCAAGACTTTTTCGATAAAAAAGGAAGCATCCTGTGTGAACGCTCCCTTATATGGCTGGGGATGAAGGATTTGAACCCTCACAAACAGAGTCAGAGTCTGTCGTGCTGCCATTACACAAATCCCCAATATTTTCCGATTTTCTGCAACGGAATTATTATAGCAAAGACCCCCGCAGTTGTCAAGTATATTTTTGCAAAAATAATCGGTCTTTATACCACTCGTCAGAAAATTTTCAGAGAATCACGGCTACATATAACAATTTTTCGCAGCCTCGCGCTTTTTATGTATTTACTTTTCAAAAAAGATAAATTATACTATAGGTAATAAAAATTGAAAAAGCAGCCGGAGGATAACAACATGCCTGTAATTGACTTTCCATTTGGAAAAGAAAAGCTTTCGCTCGATATCCCATCGCACCGGTTGACCGGCGTGCTGGAATCCAGCCTGCACGCCTACACACCGGCGGCGTCCGAAGAGGCGCTTGTCCGCGCCGCTATGGAAAAGCCGATCGGCTCGCCGCGTCTTATGGAACTCGCGCGCGGCAAAAACAAAATCGTCATTCTCGCAAGCGACCACACACGTCCCGTTCCCTCTAAGGTCATTATACCGTTTATGCTGGAAGAAATCCGGCGCGGCAATCCGTCAGCAGACGTGACCATTCTGATCGCTACGGGCTGCCACCGCGGCACCACCAAAGAAGAACTCATCGCAAAATTCGGCGAAGAGATCGTCCGCCGGGAAAAAATTTATATTCACGACTGCGACGAAACCGAGAAGTACGTCAACATCGGAACGCTGCCGTCGGGCGGCGAATGCGTCATAAACGAATTGGCCGCAAAAGCGGATCTGCTTGTAGCTGAGGGTTTTATTGAGCCGCACTTTTTCGCGGGTTATTCCGGCGGGCGCAAGAGCGTGCTGCCGGGCGTCTGCTCCCGCAGCACCGTACTGGCCAATCACTGCGCAGAGTTTATTCACAGCGAATACGCGCGCACCGGCATCATCGAAAACAACCCTATCCACAAGGACATGGTCTGGGCCGCGCGCAAAGCGGGACTGGCTTATATCGTCAACGTGGTCATCAACGCCGAAAAAAAAGTGGTCTATGCCGTCGCCGGGGATATGGAAGCGGCGCATGAGGCAGGCTGCGCGTTTCTTTCCCGCTACTGCGGCGCTGCGTCCGGCGAGGCGGACATCGTGATTTCAACCAACGGCGGTTATCCGCTGGATCAAAATATTTATCAGTCGGTCAAAGGTATGACGGCCGCCGAAGCGGCCGTGCGCCACGGAGGCGTCATTATTATGCTGGCCTCGGCGGAGGACGGCACAGGCGGCGACGAATTTTACCGCTGCATGCGGGAAAAAGACGATCCCGCTGAAATCTACGAGGAAATTATGCGCCGCGGCAGAAACGAAACTGTCAGCGATCAATGGATGACGCAGATTTTATCCCGCATACTGATGCGTGCACGCATCATCTATGTGTCAAAAGCCGATCCCGGGCTTGTGCGCGGTTATCATATGACGCCGGCGGCGACGCTTGAAGAGGCAATGCGCTTGGCCGAAGAAACGCTCGGCGATCCAAACTCGTCGGTGATCGCAATTCCCGACGGCGTATCGGTTATGGTGCAGAAGCGGTGAACAACGAACAAAAAACAAAGCTTGAAAAAGCCAAGACGCTGCTAAACGAACGCAGAGCAGCCTGCGTCGTTGTATCGGACGCGCCATATATCTATTTCGACCGGGGTGTGCGGCCGCTTTTGATCGCGCTTGAAGAAGGGCGGCTCGCGGGCGCGTGCGTGGCCGACCGGGTGATCGGAAAGGGGGCGGCGATGCTTCTGGTATGCGGCGGCGCAACCGCAGTCCACGCATCGCTGATCAGCGCGCACGCAAAAACGTATCTTGACCGGCATGGAATTGAATATAGCTCTGATCAGGCGTGTCCATATATTATCAACCGCACGGGCGACGGCATGTGCCCGATGGAATCCACCGTGCTTGAAATCGAAGACCCTTATGCGGGTGTCGCCGCGATGCGGCAGAAATTAAAGGAGCTTTCTGAACAATGAAAATTATTGTGGCTACGGATTCCTATAAGGGAACCATCAGCGCCAGCGACGCCTCCGCAATCATTGCGGAGGCATTCTCGGAAAAGCTGCCGCTGGCAAAAGTAATTAAAATGCCGATTGCCGATGGCGGCGAAGGAAGCGCAGCCTGCTTTGTGGACGCTATGGGCGGCAGTTTTATCACAACAAACGTAAAAAACTGCTTTTTTGAAAACACTTCCGTGCGTTTTGGTCTGATCGAGCGGGGCGAGACCGCCGTTATCGAAATTGCGCAGGCCGCCGGTCTGCATTTTGCCGAAGGGCGGAAAAATCCCATGCTGACAACGACATACGGCGTAGGACAAATGATCGCCGCCGCCGCGGAGCTTGGCGTCAAGCGAATATGGCTGTGCCTTGGCGGCAGCGCGACAAACGACCTCGGGCTCGGCGCGGCTGCGGCGCTGGGCGTGCGTTTTACCGGCGCGGACGGCGAAGACATGCTGCCGCTCGGCGGAACGCTGGATGAACTATGCGGGATTGATGTGTCCGGCGTCCCGGACAGCATTCGGACGCTTGAAATCTCCTGCCTGTGCGACGTAACGGGAACACTGACGGGCGAAGCGGGCGCTGCGCGCATGTTTGCGGCGCAGAAAGGCGCT
Organism: uncultured Eubacteriales bacterium; assembly: GCA_958352145.1. Lineage (GTDB taxonomy): Bacteria > Bacillota > Clostridia > Oscillospirales > CAG-272 > UMGS902. Next base: position 33,586 of record CATWNM010000019.1, on the reverse strand, counting down.
TCGCCCGAAGTCGTTGAAATATTGGAACGCGGCGCCGCGCATGTGCAGTCGCTTTTTTTGCGCGCGCTCGGCGCAGACGTGTCAGAACTCGCGGGCGGCGGCGCGGCGGGCGGCATGGGCGCGGGGATGTACGCGCTCTTTGGCGCGCCGCTTCGCCGCGGCGTCGAAGAAATCCTGTCGGCGGTCGGCTTCGACACAGCCCTTGCAGGATGCGACCTGGTGGTTACCGGCGAGGGACACGTAGACGCGCAGAGCCTGAATGGCAAAGCAATCGGCGGCGTGATCGCTGCGGCGCAGCGAAAAAACGTACCCGTAGCGGTCATCGGCGGAAGCGTCTCCCCCGGCGTCGCCGAAGCGCTCGGCGCGGACGCGGTATTTTCCACGGTATCGGATTTTTGTACTTTTGACGCGGTCCGCGGCCATGCAAAGGAAAATCTGCGCGCCGCGGCGCGCAGCATTGCGGCCGTGATGGCCGCCGCAGGCACACTGAAACCGAATAGTTGACGGCGGCGTTTAAAAAAGGCAAATTTTATGTATAAAACACCATCGTTTTCTACATTGACTTTCCGCATACTTTATACTATCATAATTGAAAGATGGAAATTTTAGAAAGCGGAGGAAACGGCAATGAAAGAACTTTTCGGCAAAATGCCCGACGGAACCGAAATTTATGCGCACACGATCACAAACGGCGATCTCAGCATCACGGTTATTGATTACGGCGGCGCATTACAGAAACTGGTACACAAGGGAACGGATATCGTCTGCGGTTATGACGATTTAGAGGGCTACCTGAAAAACGGCGGATGCCAGGGCGCGCTGGTCGGGCGGTATGCCAATCGGATCAGCGGCGGAAAAATCACGCTGGACGGCGTAGATTATCCGCTCGAAAGAAACAATGGCGAAGCGCATCTGCACGGCGGTTCTAAAGGATTTGACAAGCGTATCTGGGCAATTGAGGAGACGCAGTGCGCCTGCGGCGCGCCAAAACTCGTTTGCCGCTATACGGCGGCGGACGGCGAAGAGGGATATCCCGGCTGCCTTTCGGCCGAAGTCGCCTATGCGCTGAAAGACGGCGCGCTCGTTATCAGCTATCAAGCCACCACCGATAAACCCACGTATGTAAATTTGACCAATCATTCCTACTTCAATCTGCACGGCGCAGGTACAGAAAGCGTGCTGGATCATATTTTGCAGATCGATGCGGACTATACCACAGCCGTATCCCCAAACACGCTGCTCCCCACAGGCAAACATCCGGCAGTGGACGGCACGGCGTTTGATTTCCGCACGCCCAAACCGATCGGCAAAGATATCGCCGGTACCGGGCTTGGGTATCCCGGTTATGATCACAACTTTATTTTAAACGGCCGTGAAAAAGAAACGTTCGGCCGGCATGAACTGACCGTGGCAGCCAGAGTCCGCGTGCCCGAACGAGAAATGACAGTACTTACGAACAAGCCCTGCGTGCAGATCTATACCGGGAATTTTCTTGGCGGCGCCTATCCGTTCAAAGGCGGAAAGAAGCAGATTAAGCACATGGCGGTCTGCTTTGAAACTCAATTTGAGCCGGACAGTCCGACCCATGGCGGCGCGCGTCTCAACCCCGGCGAAACATATCACTATATTACCGTCTTTAAACTGAAATAAGAGGATTGCCGATGATTCACCAAAGCATAAAAAAACTTGTGACCTATGCGCTGGAGCGCGGACTGATCTCGCCGGTCGACCGCGTATGGGCGACCAACCGCCTGCTGGAGGCGCTAAAGCTCAACGAATATTTGGAACCGGCCGAAGAATATACAAACGTCGACCTCGAGCAGACGCTCAGCGAGCTTTTGGATTATGCCGCGGCGCACGGACTGATCGAGGACAACACTACGGCCTGCCGGGATTTATTTGATACCATGCTGATGGGACTTCTGACGCCGGCGCCGCGCGAGGTGACCGATATGTTCTCTGCGCTTTACGCGCAGTCACCCGAAGCAGCCACCGAATACTACTACAAACTCAGCCGGGACACCGATTACATCCGCACGTATCGTGTCAAAAAGGATCTGCGCTGGGTCTATCCAAGCGAGTTCGGAGATTTGGACATTACTGTCAACCTTTCCAAGCCCGAAAAGGATCCAAAGGCGATCGCCGCAGCGCGCAGCGCCAAAAAAAGCACGTATCCGAAATGCGCGCTCTGCCGCGAGAATGAAGGCTATGCTGGACATCTGAATGCCGCCGCGCGGCAGAATCACCGTGTCATTCCGATCACGATCAACCATGCGCAATGGTACCTTCAATACTCGCCGTATGTCTATTATAACGAACACTGCATCGCGTTTAACGGCGAGCACACGCCAATGAAAATCGACCGCGCGGCTTTCGGCAAACTGCTGGATTTCGTCACGCTCTTCCCGCACTATTTCCTCGGCTCCAACGCCGATCTGCCGATTGTAGGCGGGTCTATTTTGAGCCACGATCATTTTCAGGGCGGCCGGTATGAATTTGCCATGGCCAAAGCGCCGATCGAAAAAAAGACGCCTTTTCACGGATTTGAGGACGTAGACGCAGGAATTCTGAAATGGCCGCTTTCAACGATCCGCCTGCAAAGCGAAAACCGGGAACGCCTGATCGAACTGGCTGACCGAATCCTTTGCGCATGGCGTACATATACCGATGAGGAAGCGTTCATTTTTGCAAAAACAGACGGCGAACCGCATAACACGATCACGCCGATCGCCCGACGGCGCGGCGAAAAATACGAAATGGATCTGGTGCTCCGCAACAATATCACCACCGCGGAACATCCGCTCGGCGTCTACCATCCGCACGTCGAACTGCACCATATCAAAAAAGAGAATATAGGCCTGATCGAGGTCATGGGACTGGCCGTTCTGCCCGCACGCCTGAAGCGGGAGATGGATCTTTTAAAGAACGCAATTCTTGCAGGAAAAGATCTGCGCGCGGATGAAACGCTGGAAAAGCACGCCGATTGGGCATATGAATTTATGCGCCGCAGAGAAATTACAAAGGAGAACATAGACAGCGTGATCGAGGAAGAAATCGGCCGGGTATTTGCCGAAGTTCTCGTACATGCCGGCGTGTACAAATGCAGCAAGGAAGGCAGAACCGCGTTTGACCGGTTCATCGCTGCCGTTAACGCATAGTCAAGCCACCAGCCGTGCTGGTGGCTTGCGATAGCCCCCTTGGAGCATTCACACGCGAGCCTATAGGCTCGTCGAAATATCCGTCGTTTACCGAAGTTGCCCTACCACTATTAAAATAGTAAATAGCTATAGCCATATTGGTAGTTCAAATTCTATTGTCGCAAAGGGACGGGTTCCTCGCTTCGCTCGGATAAATAATCTGGACAAAACTAAAGCTTTTTGGAACCACCAGCAGTGCTGGTGGTTTTCATTTAACAATCAAAAGACCGCATCGGGAAAATTTCCGGATGCGGTCTTTTCTCTGTATTATTTCATGATAAAGCACTCTCGTCTTTGACACTCTGGCGGAATGCTTTTAATGTCATGCCTGTTACTTTGCTGAAGGTTTTGTAAAAATAAGAACTGTCAGAAAAGCCAAGTGAATCAACCAGCCGCTGCGTGGAAATATCTGGGGTAATCTGTATGAGTTCTTTGGCTTTTTTAATTTTGTTTTCTTGTTTGTACTGAACCGGCGTTTTACCGATATCATTTTTGAACTCAAAGCGAAATTGATTTTCGTTCATCATACACATTTTTGCCAGTCGTGCAACCGAAATATTTTCCGCGACGTGCTTGTCCAGGTAGCAGACCGCTTGAATTACCCGGCTTCTTTTGACGTCAGATAACTCGGGAAGCCACATATGATTGGCGACGGTTTCCATCATTTCACCGAACGCACGGGTAATCGGAAAGGTGGGATGACAAAGGCTGATTGAATAGTCGGCAATCTGAAACATATTGTTCACGACCTTGGTAGGGGTATTCACAAGGAGCAGCGTCGGTTCTTCGGCGAGAAAATATTCGGTTCCGTCCGGTGACTGCAGATTAAATGTAATCTGCACGTCTGAACAGTCGTTTTCTTCAGTTCCGAAAAATGAAATCGTGTAATTCACATATTTCGGAATATAGACAAGGCTATGGCGTGAAAAGGAAAAGGTACGCCAATCCGTCAGTGTAACCTTAATCTGTGCGCAGTTAACATAGATTAAACCATGCTGTAGTCTTCTGATGGAAATCGTTTCTTCTCCGAACTTTTGCACAAGACCGGCGATATTATAAAAAGCCAGACCGCGCTTCATGGCTTTTAGCGAAGTTAAATGCAGCATGCTCCTCCCCACTCTCTTTGTTTTTTAACAAGTATCTGTTTTCATTATAACAAATATCTATGAGAAATGCAAAGCACCAAAACAGAGGCGGTGAGACCTCTGTTTTTACGCTTTGCGCATTTATCCGGCACACAGACGCAGAAGCTTCAGAATATCCGACAGCGAAATGATACCATCGCCGTTTAAGTCTGCTGCAGGCAGGTAAGCTCCGTTGACCAGAGCGCGGAGCGCTGTGAGAACATCCGCAAGGTTGACGATGCTGTCTCCGTTGCAGTCGCCCGCGACAGCATCCTTTTCCGTCATGTCGGCAATTATCATTCTCATATAGTCGGTTTCACTGCGGTAAAGGGTATTGGACGAGGAGAGCAATCCCATCTGATAGAGGCTGGCATCGGTATCTGATGCCGTGTAGCTGTCCGGCTCGAACAGATATGCCATCAGATACGAGTCCGAGGTATCGGTCAAAAAGACATAAGCGCCGTTGGGGAAGGTTACACTCTCGGCTTCGCTGCAAGAAATCTGCTCCGCAAGAGTATAGCGTCTGAGCGTCAGGGTACTGCCAGCTTGGATTTTCGTGTAGAACAAGCCATGCGCACCGATCTTTTCTAAGATGGCGTCGATATTCGACGTATCGGCGGGCAGGACATAAGCGGTCGGCATCGAACGGTATGCCGTCGCTGTATCGAATCGGTTATAGGTGCGGATGTAGTTGGCATCTTTCCAGGTGCCGTCTAAGTAAACCGACGGATAAGGTCCCTGCTCATTAAGTCCGCTTTGCCCGGTTACCATTGCCGTGACAAAAACATTGTTCGGATCAAAGGTCGTAACGGCTGCCGCCGCTCTTGCTTCGGCGACTTCTTTTGACATGGCACCGTCCGCCTCGATGATTTCAGCAGTCACCGCTTTCAGTCCCTGTGACATTGCCCATACTGCACGGTCATAGTGCGATTTGCCCGACCAAATGCGCATGACCTCAATTAAAATACCATAGGAGCCGCGAATTGCGCCATATGCGTCCGAAGTGCCTGGATGATAGTACGACCACTGATACAGCGCGCCGCGCAGACCCACCTCAGAAACGCGGTCGATTAAATCATAGACCATGCTTCGTCTGCCCTGCGTCAGCAATGGATTTGTACCATCAATCATGCCCGCAATATCGGTCAGCGGCGTATTCGGCACACCTGTATACTGGAAGCAGACGTCCGCCATATTGTTGTGCGAATAATCCGATTCGTCTATCCCGTTTGTGCCGCTTGTGTCTTCATGACAGTCAACACGGACAGTCGGCATAAAGAGGTTGTAAACATAGGCTTCTTTTTGACTGTCCTCATGGCCGAGCGAGAGTAAATCGCGGTTTGGATTGACGCCGTCCGTGTAGTTACGTTTGAAGCGTTGCAGATTGTCAACGCTGACGGCGGGAATCAGGACGACGGCGCCTAAAGAATTCAGCACTTCTTCTCCGTATTCACCGCAGAGGTCGGCGGCGTAAGCCAATATACCTTCGACACCGGCAGGCTCGTTGCCGTGTTTGCCGCCGCTCGCCATCAGAATGTCGCGCACACCGCCGCCGCGAACAATGGCTGCCGCCTCTTCCAATGTGGCGCCCTCGGGAATTGTATCCTTGGTGAACAGCAGAACAGGCATTCGATTTTGCTCGGTATCGAGATCGAGGATATAAAGATACAAATAGAGGCAGTTCTGCGCCAGCGACTCGACATAAGCACACAACTCCTTGTTGCTCATGAAACGCCGGTCGTCCGCATGGAGGGTGAATGTAGGCGTAGTTAGTTCGGTGTACCCGACCAAATCATCGGTGCCGTAGAAATTTTGCAGAACCTGATCGGTCGTAATAGTGTAGATATTTTCCATGTAGCTGTCGGCAACATAAGGCTCGAAAGGGCAGTCATAGGTCAGCACTTCGGACTTTCCGTCCAGCCAAAAACGCTTTACGACATAGTCGGAGCCGCCATCATAGTAGACCTTAAAGTAGTAAAGACCAGGCCCAAGGTCGACCTCGGCATAGGCGTGTCCGTTCTCGCTTCCGTAAACGATACCACTCGTGATTTTGACGGCGCTTTCACGCGCGCCGCTGTAAAGGACGATTTGCGGCTGAATTTCCGCTTCGCCGTTCGGGTTGTAGTAGAAGATTCGGATATGTGTGGTTTCAAAACGTTGTGGATAAGTCATTGTATAACAGACGGATTCGGCATCTATCGTGCGGGTCAGAACTTCGTCGTCCGCAGATGTGTAAGCTACCGCACCGTTTGCAGCCGGATCCGTGACCTTGATGTAGGTATGGTTAGCAACGGGGGTACCGATAATTTCAAGTGTGGTTTCGCCGATCAAGGAATCGGTCGTCAGAGAAGCAGATGCGGCAAGAATCAGTGTGCCGCCGCCCGTAAAAGCGTCGGCGTTAACCGCGCCGCCGAGTGAGAGCGTTCCCCCATCGCTGAGGTCAATCACGGCCTTGTCCGAGACCGTGCCGACGCTTCCGTTCTTCAGGGTGAGCGTGCTACCTGCGCCGACACTGCCGAGCGTTGCCGATCCGGCGACGGCTGCACCGTCGAGAATCATGTGGGCAGCGCCGGTGATCGTTCCGTTGTCGCCGCCGCAGCCGCGCATACCATATGCGCTGTTCGAAAGCGTTCCGCCGAGACAGATCGTCGTCGCTGTGCCGCTGACGTTTCCGCTGCGCGAGCCTGCGGAGAAGTAGACGGTGATGGTGCCGCTTTTCAGAGTCGCGGTCGAATTGCCCTCAACATTACCGCTGTAGCCGCCGCCGTAGATATTACCATAGATTGTTGTTGACAGATCGCAGGTAATGCTGACATCCCCCGTGACCGTGCCGCTGTTTGCTCCGGCGCAGACAAAGGTGGAGGAAGAAGCGAGTTGAACAAACTGTGCATTGTCGGAAAGGGTAACATCAATCGTTCCGCTGACATTGCCATAACCGCCGCCGTACAGATGACGGTACAGCACCGCATTGCCGAAGACCTTAACCGTAATATCAGCTTCAGTCTTGATGTTTGTATAACGAGATGCGCCTAGAACGGTGGAATAGATTTGTACATTGCCGCCGATATTCAGTGCAATTGTGCCGGAAAATGTGTATGCCTCACCGCCTGAAGCACCGACTGAGCCGCCGACAACGCCGGCCGCAGTCGAGAGGTATTCAACCGTGCCGCCAGTCAGATTCAGCGTACTGTTGCCTGTGAAGCTCCTGCCGTCCGGACCGTTGCCGCCGGCGATGGATTTGAGAATAGTGCCGCCCGAAAAGTTGACGGTGCTGTTACCTTCAAAGTTGTAGGCGCGGCATCCTCCGTATACGTTGCTGAACGTACCGCCCGAAATTTCCACAAGGCTGTCGCCGTACAGTGTCTGATAACTGCCGCCGAAGACGTTGTTCCATGTGCCGCTTGCAATTGCCAGATGTGTGTCGGAGCGCAGCGCGCCGGAACTGGAGCCGCCGTATACGGAGGGGTACAGCCCTGTCGTCTCATCGGCCACCGTGGTGACCCCGCTGCCAAAGGTCAGAAAATTGCCACAGGCATAGATGTTGCCGTAAACCGTAGAACCTGAGGTTTGCCTCAGCGTTATGTTTTCGAAAATGACGGGCGAGGAAAGGTTTAATGTGCGCCCAATACCGAGATATGCCCCGTTTTTCTCGGCGTAATCAACACCGTCGCAGACGCTTGTAATCGTCACGACTCCGTCTTTTGTCGGTAGCGTGACGGCGCTTTCCGTACTGTTTTCAATCGGCGCCGTCAGGACGACTTTACCACCTGCATCGACTGCCGCAAACGCCTCGCTCAAGGTGGCATAACAGTTGGCATCCGTGCCGACGCCGTCAACATAGACGGTTTCGGCGGCAGCAGCGACCGGCATGAGAAAAAGCAACATTAAGATGATAATTGGAATGTGCGCAAGTGTTCTTAATTCTCTCATAATAGCCTCCAACAATGAATTTCTTCACTATTTCATTTTAGAAAAAAACTCTATGTTTCTCAAGGTAATTTTTACGGTAAAACGGTATTTTTCAATTTTTATATATGCAGCTATATATGCAGCGACAACGTCTCCATGATGCTTTCACCCGAACGGAACTTGGAGAAGTTGACAAATTCTTCTCCCGGTGTTATAATCATGTTATATTCCGCACGGCATATTTTCACGCGCAGAATTCGTATAAATCATATAAAGAGGTTTATCGCCTTGAAAAAGTTTTCCAGCGGCGTCCTTTTACTTCTGACGTCACTCCTGCTTTTCGCCGCAATCGTCGGCGCAGCCGCACCGGATCCCTTATCCGGGCTAGAGCCGGCGGTAATCGAAAGCGGCGTCTATACGATTCAGAATTTTTCTGATTCCCTGTACTTAAACGCGCTCGACATTTCTTATGCTTCGGCCGGATACGCGTATGTAGACAAATACAGCGGCGAAGAGGGGGAAAATATTCTTCTGCTCCGTCAGGAAGACGGCAGCTATCTGCTCTATCCGCAGAGCGAAACCGGAAAATATGCGCTGTACGCCGAAGAAACGGAACCTGGCGCGCGGATCGCAAAGCAGGAAGATATTGTCTCCGGCGCTTATTTCAATATTTACAGAGACAACGACGCTTATGTACTGTCTCCAAAAGACAGCCGTCTTGCTCTTTGCGTATCCGGCAAAAATATCCTTTACCGAAAACAACTCGTCACATCGGAAAAATACACGGGCGCCGACGCACAGAAATGGACGATCAATCCGGTTCCTATTTCCGCGTTCGAGATCAAAACCGTTGCGGAAAAAATCCGCGTCAACAGCGTGAGCGCGGTGTACGCGGTCGTAACGCCGGCCTATATGAAAAATTTTGTCAAGTGGCGCTCCAGCGATGAAAGCGTCGTTATGTTGGATGATGACGGCACGTTTTGCGCCTTATCGGTCGGAAGTGCAACGGTAACCGCAACCGCCGGCGACATGCAGGCCAGCATTGTGGTAGAAGTTGTAGACGAACCCGCCTACACCTGGTACAGCCAGCACCTGGCCACCGAGGGCGGATGGCATGGCGGCGAACTCAGCGAAGTTTATTTTTATGCGGGTGCCTATAAGCGCTTTATCATCGACCGCTTCAACCGCGGACTGGATTGGATGGATGAAGGATGCGCGGTTACTTCAGTCGCTATGGTACTGCACAACCTGGGCGCGCGTTATACAGACGGCTATGACTTTCGGTTTGAAGCGGATGGCAATCTGGAAGCAGATCCCTATACAGTCGCGCTGGCCAACACAGGGAACCGCGGTCTGTTCACTTCAAGCGGAACGCTGTACTTTAATCCGATTTTGATGAATCTTCGGGTCATTACCAGCCATTTTACGCTTTATGGAAAAAAATTGACGTATGAGCAAAGCTATGGCGTGACCAAGCAAAAGATCAAAGAAGCGCTGGACGCACATCCGGAGGGCGTAATTATCCAAATGCAGAATACTTACAATGGCTCGCACTATATCGTGGTGACGAAGTGCGTCAATCCTACCGCATCGAACTCGAACGATTATAAATTTTTCATCTATGATTCCGCAGCGCTGAAACGCGAGCAGGGAGACAACGTTTTATTTGAGGATTCCATTTCCTATCAAACAATGCGGTATACATATTCGCATATGATATCTATGATTACATTTGGACTGGCAGAGGAGGAGACAAAATAAATATGACTTCATGTAAAACGCCGGCAGTCAAGTCCGCATACGATATTGTCGTGGTCGGCGGCGGCGTCGCAGGCGTAGCGGCGGCAGTCAGCGCAGCGCGCAGCGGAATGAAGACGCTGCTGCTTGAAAAAATGGCTTTGCTCGGCGGTCTGGCAACCGAGGGGCTGATTAACTGGTGGGAACCGCTGTGCAACGCGGAGGGAAAAAAACTGATTTCAGGCGTTTCCGAAGAAATTCTCCGCCGTACGATCCAATATGGTCCCGATCGTTTGCCTGAAGCGTGGCGGACAGAAGGCGTCTGGGAACAAAAAACCGATAAACGCTACGTTACGCACTTTTCACCAACCGTGATGTCGCTCGTACTGACCGACATGCTGCTTGAAGCGGGCGTACATATACGTTTCGACTCTCTGGCGACCTATCCGGAAATGGAGGATAAACGCGTCAAAGGGGTGCTTGTCGAAACGGTGAGCGGAACCGAATACTATCCCTGCCGCGCCGTTATCGATGCGACCGGCACCTGCATTCTGTTTCACCGCGCGGGCGCGCCCTGCCGCGAAGGGCAGAATTTTATGTCCTTTTACACGCACATAATGACCTTTGAAGAGGGAAAAAAATACGATACGTTCAATGTGCGCAAATGGCATGTTACCGGCGCGGGAATGCTTGGAAACGGTCAGCCCGAGGGATATCCTCTGACTGCCGGAACAACCAGCGACGAGGTCACAAACTACCTGCTCAAAGGTCAGACCATGCTCTTTCAGGAACTGAAAGCGAAAGATCGCTTTGCTCAGGAGATCATTGATCTGCCCCGCATGCCGCAGTTCCGGATGATCCGGCATATTGTCGGCGGCTACGAAATGACTATGGAGGATCTGTATCGCCCGCAGACGGATTCGATCGGCACCTGCGGCTATTTTGGACACAAAGGGTATTGGTTTGAGATCCCGTACCGCTCGCTCTACGTCCCCGGTTTTCCGAATATATGGGCGGCGGGCCGTGTGATTTCCGCCGATGGAGACGCCTGGGATGCGATCCGTGTGATTCCGGTTGCCGCCGAAACCGGCGAAGCCGCTGCCAGAGCGGCCGTTCTTGCCGTGCAAAAGCAGATCGACGCCGAAGACATCTGTATAGAGGAACTTCAGCAGGTTCTGCGCCAAAACAATTTCCGCATACATTTTGACGATCAACTGTAAAAACGACCGAAATCTTTGAATTCCCGCAAATAAAAAACGCGGGAGAGCTTAAGCTGACGTCAGATAAAAAAGTATTTTACGATAGAAAACAGTGAAGCATCTTTGCTTGATATTTCACTGTTTTCTTGCTTTTGGAAACTGTCTGCACAGTTTCCCTGCTTGTTTACGGTGTGAGATATATTTGATGGAAAAGAGAAACCAACGCTGTGGCACATTGAACAACTCGATCTTCCATGCTATACTTTTAGTAGCTATTTGCAGCCATGCGCCGGAAAAAATTGTCTGTGACTTATAACCATAGCAGGCTATAGAATCTGTTGATTAATAAAGTATGACGAAAACGGAAATATGCAAGGCGGCGGGTATCAGCACGAACATATTTGCTAAAATGGGGAAAGACGAACCCATTGCAATGGACAGTTTGGCAAAAATCTGTGTCGCGCTGGACTGTACGCTTGATGATATTGTGGAAATGTAGAAAGACGGTGATTAAATGGCAAACGACGCTTTGTTAAACGCAAAAAAACAGCAAAACGATGAGTTCTACACCCTGTATGAATATATACAGAAAGAAGTCAACGCCTATTTAGAATTCAACCCCGACACATTCCGGGATAAAGTTGTCTTATGCCCTTGCGATGACCCGGAATGGAGCAATTTCACAAAATTCTTTGCGCAGAATTTTGAAATGTTGGGACTGAAAAAGCTAATCAGTACAAGCTATTCTATGGAGTCCAAAGAGAAAAAATATGAGCAATACCATCAAGTGACGTTGTTTGAAACCGTGTTCCCGCAGTATGATGAAGAAAAGGCGGTTACAAAAGGCAAAATATTTACATTGACAAAAAATGTAAACAAATCCGGCAATATCGACTATGACGATTTAGAATGGCGGTATTTAGAGGGAACTGGCGATTTTCAGTCTGATGAAGTAAAGGCGTTGCGTGATGAAGCGGACATTATCGTTACTAACCCGCCCTTTTCGCTCTTTAGAGATTTTGTCGCATGGATATTGGACGCGAATAAAAAGTTTCTGATTATAGGGCAAATCGGAATGTCAACCTATAAGGAGATATTCCCCGAAATAAAGAACAACCGTATGTGGGTAGGCGTTACCTGCAACAATGAAGATATGGTTTTTGAAGTGCCGGAAGGCGCGGAAGTAAAACCCAAAGACCGAGACAAAGCCGCCCGTATGGGGTATGTCGGTAATTATACAAGACAAGGTAACGCCTGTTGGTTTACCAATTTAGACCATGGACGCAGGCACGCGCCGTTAGCTTTAATGTCAATGGCGGATAACTTGCGGTATAGCAGACACAAAGACCTTGTAACAAGAGGTTACTATCTTCACTATGACAATTATGAAGCTATCGATGTTCCCTATATTGACGCTATACCAGCAGATTTTGAAGGAATTATGGGGGTTCCGTCTACATATTTGGATAGATACAACCCAGACCAATTTGAAATTTTAGGAATAGGTACAGGCGATAGTGCAAAGGAATTAGGAATCAAGAAAAATTATAGAGGGCGTACAGACCTATCCTATACAAAAGATGGTGTTCAATCCTGCCCGTATGGAAGAATTTTAATAAGAAAGAGGGGCGGCAAAAATGAATACAGAGTTAAACATTGACCTGACCATTGAAAAAGTATGCGAGGGCTTTGTCTATAACGAGTATGAGGGAAAAGGGCTTTTCGGGCTTGCCGGAAAGCTGACAATTCAGCCGGAATACCAGCGCAATTATATTTACGCCGACGGCAAGAAAGACGTTGCCGTTATCCACTCTATATTAAAGGGCTATCCTATCGGACTTATCTATTTTACGAAAGTTGCAGACGACAAGTTTGAAATCCTTGACGGACAGCAGCGCATAACAAGCATAGGGCGTTTTCTGACGGGCAAGTTTCCCATTATCGACGAAAACGGAATGCAGCAGTATTTCAGCGGACTTGCGGAAAATCTGCAGCGCAAAATACTTGATACGAAACTGACGATTTACGAATGCAGCGGCACGGAAAGCGAAATCAAGGAGTGGTTCAAAACAATCAATATTGTAGGCGTTCCGCTGAATGAACAGGAGCTTTTGAACGCTATCTATTCCGGTCCGTTCGTGACGCTTGCAAAGGCGGAGTTTTCCAACAGTCAAAACGCCAACATTCAGAAATGGGCGGCGTATATCAGCGGCGACGTAAAGCGGCAGGATTTTTTGCGTACTGCCCTTATGTGGGTTAGCAAAGGCAATATTGACGATTATATGAGCCGCCACAGATATGATACCAACATAGCGGAATTAAAAGCATATTTCAACAGTGTCATTGACTGGGTATCAAGCGTATTTATTGATGTTGAAAAAGAAATGCGCGGCTTGAATTGGGGCGCATTGTATGAGCGTTACCATACAAACGCATACAACCCAAATGAGGTACATGACCGACTGAGAACCTTGTATGCGGACTTCTTTGTAAAGGACCGCAAGGGCATATTTGAATATATTTTAGGCGGCTGTGTTGATACGAAGCTGCTTGAAATTCGCATTTTCGACGATGTAATAAAGCGCACGGTTTACGAACGGCAGACAACCGACGCACAGACGCAGGGTATTTCAAATTGCCCGCTTTGCGCACTTGGAAACGACAGCAATAAACACCGTATCTATAAACTGAAAGAGATGGACGCAGACCATGTTACCGCATGGAGCAAGGGCGGCGCGACAAATATTAGCAACTGCACTATGCTGTGTGCAACCCACAACCGGGCAAAAGGAAACAAATAGAAGTCTGTATCTTCTGCTATCATTTAGTATCGGCTTGCAGATTTAAGCAACAAACAAGCGACAAAACAGCATGAGAAAACGGCTAAAATCATTGACTTACAAGGATTTTAGCCGTTTTTGATGTTCTCCTTCTCGAAAACAATTAATATGGACTTATCAAATTACTTCCCTATGTGGCGTTAGCATTAAGCTCTCCCGTGTTTTTGTTTGTCATCAAGCAAATTACGATTCTTTATTTCCCTGCTTAAGCAAATCCTGCTTGATGTCCCAAAGCTTCTGAGACAGGTCGACATAATAATTATGCGGATTTTCAAACCGCTTGACTTCATCCCAAAGCGTGTCCACTTCGCGCGCGCAGTATTCCCGAATTTCCTTAGCGGACGGCGACGCATACACGCATTGCCCCCCGAGGAAGACCGGTACCTGAAGCTCGCGGAAAATATAATTATCTACCACTTTCCGCTTCCATGTGAAATTCGGGTCAAACAACTCGATCGGACGGCTTTCGTCCATAATTTCGTCAAAAACCGTAATATAATCTGCAATAGCTTTCCCGTTTTCCCGGTCAAACAGTCGATAAACTTTTTTGTAATGCGGATTGGTGATTTTGGCGGCATTTTCACTAATTTTAATTTTAGGCAGAATGCGTCCGTCCTTAAGCTCTTTCGCGCAAAGCTTATATACGCCGCCAAAGACGGGCGTGCTTTTGGCGGTAATCATTCGTTCGCCCACGCCAAACATATCCACAGCGGCTCCCTGTCGGATAAGCGCAAGGATAATATCCTCATCGAGCGAATTGGAAGCGACGATCTTACAAGTGGTCAGTCCTGCGTCGTCGAGCATCCTGCGCGCTTTTTTGGACAGGTAAGCGATATCACCCGAATCCAGCCGGATCGCAAAGTTATGGATCCCGCGCGGCAACAGCACTTCTTTGAACACGCGAATGGCATTGGGCACACCGCTTTTCAGCGTGTTGTACGTATCAACCAAGAGCGTTGCATTCGTAGGATACAATTCGCAGTATGTTTTAAACGCTTCGTATTCGCTGTCGAACATCTGCACCCAGGAATGCGCCATCGTTCCGGTCGCCGGTACGCCGAAATCGCGGTCGGTGATCGTGCAGGCCGTTGCAGCGCAGCCGCCTATGTACGCCGCGCGCGCGCCAAGGTATGCGCCGTCTGCGCCTTGCGCGCGACGGGAACCGAATTCAGCGACCGCGCGCCCTTTTGCGGCGCGCACAATGCGGTTTGCTTTCGTGGCGATCAGCGACTGATGGTTAATCGTCAGAAGTAGATACGTTTCTATAAACTGCGCCTCGGCAGCCGGCGCGCGAACCGTCACAATCGGCTCGCCGGGGAAAATAGGTGTTCCCTCCGGGATCGCCCATATATCACCCGTAAAGCGAAAAGTCTTCAGCCGCTGAAGGAAATCCTCGTCGAACACCTGTTTCGCGCGCAGATATTCGATATCCTCATCGGTAAAATGGATGTTGTCGATATATTCAATAAGCTGCTCAAGACCCGCCGCAATGGCGAAACCGCCGCCGTCCGGCACATCGCGGAAAAACATGTCGAAATACGTGATGTCGCCGGCCATACCGGACTTGAAATAACCGTTCGCCATGGTCAATTCATAATAGTCGCAAAGCATGGTGAAATTCTGTCTTTTTGTCGTGTCCATTTTTTTGTCCTTATCTCTCAAAGTATTTTTAAAATCCGAAAGCTGTCCGGATCAATTTCTGCATATTCTTCTCCGCACGTCCCGGTATAAAGATCACGATAGGGCGAGTCGGTTTGGTAGCGGATGGTAAAAGAAGCGCGATTGATCAGGATCAAGAGCGTTTCACCCGCATTTTCCCGCACAAAGGCAAACAATCCGCCGTTATGTGCGGTAACGCGAAACGCGCCGCCGGTAAACGCGCCGTGCGCACGGCGAAGTTTGCCGAGGAACCGGTAATGCGCCAAAAGCTCGGGGTCCTCTCTGCCCCACGGAAACGGCATCCGGCAAAACGGATCCCGGTATCCCTCGATTCCAGCCTCGTCTCCATAAAATACAGACGGGAAACCGTACAGCGTATACTGCAGGGTACTGGCGATTTTCAGCAGATCGACGCCGCGCCGGCGCGCATGTGCATCCAGCCGAAGTACGGAAAGCTCCGTGTTGGAACGTCCCTCCGCGCTCGGACCGGCAAGCGCCGTCAGGATTCGCTCTGTATCATGCGTGCTGAGGATATTCATCAAACAGTCGCACACGCAGCGCGGATACGTAGCGTAAATTTCAGTCACGGTATTATAGAGGAACGTGCAGTCTCCGTTCCGCACGAAATCAATGATCGCATTTTTCGTGGGATAGTTCATCACACTGTCCAGTTGCCGGCCGCGCAGATAACGTCTGCGCACGCCATAAGCGACTTTTTCTGCGGCATTTTCCCACACCTCGCCGACAATCAGCGCTTCCGGATCCACATGTTTTACCGCAGCACGCAAACGGTCGAGAAAATCGTCGTTCAGTTCATCGGCGACGTCCAGCCGCCAACCGCTACATCCGCGCTTTATGTAGCTTTCACAAACGCCTCCCTTACCGACCAAAAACTCCCGGCATGAACGGCTGCGGATATTCAATTTCGGCAGAATCTCGATCCCCCACCAGGACTCATACTGATCCGGGAAGCGGATAAAATGATACCAGTCGCTATACTCGGACTGCTCGCTCTGATATGCGCCCACCGAGTCGTAACGGCCGTATTTATTGAAATAACGGCTGTCTACGCCTGTATGATTGAAAACGCCGTCGAGTATGACGCGGATCCCGCGCCTGCGGCACTCGGAAAGAAGGCTTTCAAAAGCCTCTTTCCCACCGAACATTTCGTCGATCTCCATATAGTCGCCCGTATCGTACTTATGATTGGAATAGGACTTGAAGATCGGGCTCAGATAAATACAGTTCACACCGAGCGACTGCAAATAATCTAATTTTTCGAGAACGCCCCACAAACTGCCGCCGAAAAACTGATCGTTTTTGAGCGGTGCGCCTGGATAGGGCGCGAAATCAGGCATGCCGTTTTCCCAATCGGATTCCAGCCGTGCGTCCGAACGAACCGGCGTTTCCCGTGCGCTTTTCGCAAAGCGGTCAACAAAGATATGATACATAATTCCGCCGAAAAAGCGCTGCGGCGTCGTAAAACCCGCTTCATAGACCAAAAGCAAAAAACGCCGCGCGGGTTTTTCCGAAAGCGTAAAGTCGAAATTGTTCACACTGCTCGTGTACAGCGTCCTATAGTTGCGCTCGAAACGAAATTCATAGTAAAAGAGTCCGCTTGGCTCTTCTCCGCAAAGCGTTTCTAAATGCAGCGAAAGCGAAAAAGTATCGCATCCCCCCTGATACCCACAGTATTCAGGGATAATTTCAGAATCCTCGCCACCATCACGGCAGATGATAAACTTTGGGGAAACGATCTGCATTTGTCTCGGAATTTTTATGGTGATATTTAAAGTGTCATTTACTGAAAAGGCGTTGGAATAGGATCGATCCTTTTCCTGTACTGTTTTTACGATCTCTATCTGCATAACAACCTCTCAAAGCCTATGCCCGGATATGCCGGACAGTCAGATAATCAGGTAAATATTCATAGGCCAAGATATGGCCGCAAGCGGCCATATCCAAAGCCTTTAGGCTGCAAACCTTTATTTTGGGCCGTGCACTTTTTTCAAATGCCAGATTTTCCCGGCGTATTCCTCAATACTGCGGTCTGCCGCAAATGCGCCTGCACCCGCAATATTGTGCAGGGACATTCTGTTCCAGAGCTTTTGATTGGGATACATCGAAATCGCACGGTCATGCGTCGCTTTGTAGGATTCAAAATCAGCCAGGCACATATACGGATCAGCGACGCCATTTGCGGAAATCAAATAGTTTGCAATATCCGAAAAATGCTCTCCCGCAAAGCCTGCGTTCAGCCGGTCGATCGTCCGGCGCAGTGCCGGACTACGATGATAGTAGTCGGCCGCGTGATAGCCCTTGGTCCACAGATCGTCCACCTCGTCGCAGTTCAGGCCAAAGATGAACATATTGTCTTCGCCCGCTTCGCGCATCATTTCAATATTGGCACCGTCCAGCGTACCGATGGTCAGCGCACCGTTGATCATCAGCTTCATGCAGCCGGTGCCGCTGGCTTCTTTGCCGGCGAGCGAAATCTGCTCGCTGATCTCTGCAGCGGGAACCAGTGCCTCGGCAATGCTGACGCTGTAATTTTCGAGGAAGACAACGCGGAGCTTTTCACGAATGATCGGATCGTTTTCGATTTCCCGGCTGATAAAGCAGATCAGCCGGATAATCTGCTTAGCCATCTCATAGCCAGGAGCGGCTTTCGCGCCGAACAGATAGGTCTGCGGAACAATATCCAGGCGCGGATTTTCTCGCAGTTCCAGATACGTGTTGATAATATTGAGCGCATTGAGCAGCTGGCGCTTATATTCGTGCAGGCGCTTGATCTGCACGTCAAAGATCGAATCCGGATCAATCACTTGCCCGGTAACGGCATGCAACCGGTCGGCAAACGCAATCTTATTGCTGCGCTTGATATTGGCCAGTTCGGCCAGCACTGCTTCGTCATTTTCAAATTTGCGGAAGTTTTCAAGCGCCCTCGGCGTTGTCTTATAGTCCTCGCCGATGCATTCGTCGAGCAACCGGGTCAGCTTCGGATTGGAATAGCAGAGCCAGCGGCGGTGCGCAATTCCATTCGTCACGTTCGTAAAGCGATCAGGATACATTTTGTGAAAGTCTTTGAAAACCGAATTGACAAGAATTTCAGAATGGATCTTCGATACGCCGTTGACCATGTGCGAACCCACGACTGCAAGATTGGCCATCTTGACACGGCCGCCGGAAAGGATGGCCAGCCCGCTGATTTTATCCCAGTTTGAGGGGAATTTTTTCCAAGCCTCCTCGCAGAACCGCCGGTTGATCTCCTTTATGATCATGTGCATACGCGGGAGCGTCAGGGCAAAAAGTTGTTCGTCCCAGGTTTCCAGCGCCTCGGGAAGAACAGTATGATTCGTATAGGAAACAACGCTGACCACCGTATTCCACGCACGCTGCCAGTCAAAGCGATAATCATCCACAAGGATACGCATAAGCTCGGGGATACACAGCGCAGGATGCGTGTCGTTGATGTGAATCGCCACTTTATCCGCCAAATTATCCAGCGTTCCGTAGACAGCGAGGTGATCCCGCAGAATGCTCTGGATCGACGCGCTGACAAGGAAATACTGCTGCTTCAGCCGAAGCAGTTTGCCCTCGGCGTGATTATCGGAAGGATAGAGCACTTTAGAAATCGTCTCAGCCTTGGTGCTTTCTTCCAGCGCCTTCGTATACTGCCCCTGCGTGAAGAGCGACATATTGAAATTGGTGATATCGCGCGCACGCCAGAGACGAAGACGGCCCACCGCATCGCAGTTATAGCCGGAAATCATCATATCATAGGGAACCGCTTCAACCTCGTCGCAGTTTTCATAGGCAATATTGCAGTGCCCGTTCTCCCATTTTTCGATGACATGGCCGCCAAACCGGACATGAAAAACCCGGTCGGTGCGCGGGATGAGCCAAACCTCCCCGCCGGGCAGCCAAATATCTGGCAGTTCCACCTGCAGGCCGTCGATAATCTTCTGTTTAAAAAGACCATATTCATAACAAAGGGAAAAACCAGTCGCCGGATAATCAAGCGAAGCGAGCGAATCCATAAAACAAGCGGCCAGACGGCCAAGCCCTCCGTTGCCAAGGCCTGCGTCCGGCTCCAGTTCATACAGTTGCTCGATATCACAGCCAAAACCTTTGAGCGCCAGACGGTATTCTTCCACCAATCCCAAATTATGCAGATTGGTCTTTAAGGAACGCCCAAGCAAAAATTCCATGCACATATAATAGACGCGCTTGGAGGCCGTTTTGTTGACGTTGTCCTTGAACACTCTCCGCTTTTCAGTCAAAATATCCTTGACGGTCATAGCCGTAGCTTTGTACATCTGTTCGGGCGACGCGTCCGCCGGCGTACAACCAAAATAGCGAGAGAGCTTGCTTTCCAGCTTTTCGGCGACCGCTTTGACTTCTTTTGAATTGCTGTTCATTGAAATCTCCTTGTTTTTAGAAAAGTTCGTTATACATGGCTAAGTATTTTTCGGCTGAAGCCCGCCATGAAAAATCGGTATTCATGATCCTCGACACCAGTGCTTTGCGTTTTTCCGTATCCCGCCAGAGAGAAACGGCGGCCATTGTGCGCTCATAGAGTTCATCCGCGCTGTAATTGGCAAAGGTGAACCCATTGCCGTGCATGCCATTTTCATCCTCATAATAGCCTTTGATTGAATCAAACAGGCCGCCGGTCTCACGGACAACCGGAATCGCGCCGTAACGCGAGGCGATCATCTGGGAAAGGCCGCAGGGCTCGCTCTTTGAGGGCATCAGAAAGACGTCGCACGCCGCGTATATTTTTTTCGACATGACGCGGTTATATAAAATCAGGCAGCGCGCCTTATCCCGGTGCCGGTCTTCCAGTTCCCGCATAAAGCGCTCATAATCATAATCGCCGAGCCCCAGCACGGCAAGTTGAACGTCCCCCTCAAGGAGCCGCTCAGCAATAGCGGCAAAGAGATCCACGCCCTTATGCGAAACGAGCCGCGAAATCAACGCAATCACCGGCGCATCCTCCCGCACAGGGAGCGCCATTTCCTCCTGAAAAGCCGTCTTGTTCCGTGTTTTATTATCGGGAAACGCAGCCGAATAATTTGCGGCGATTACAGGATCGGTTTCGGGATTATACAGGTCATAATCAATTCCGTTCAGAATGCCGCGCAGCTTGTTTTGCTCTTTAATCAGTTCATGATGCAGGCCATGCGAGAAATAAGGATGCTTGATTTCGGCAGCATAGGTCGGACTGACTGTGGAAACCAAATCGCAGCATTCAATGGCTGCTTTCATCAGATTCAGGCAGCCGTCATAGGTCATCAGCCCCAGATGCTCATTGCCAAGTCCGAATACACCGCCAAGGATATAGGGGTCATATTTTCCCTGATATTCGATATTGTGAATGGTAAAAACCGATTTGGTATGTCCGAAACGCCAGTCGCCCTTGTATTTCAGCTTCAGATAGACCACAGCCATCGCGCTCTGCCAATCGTGCGCGTGCAGCACATCCGGAATAAAGTCCAGTGCCGGCAGAGCACTCAGCAGCGCCTCGCAGAAATAAGCAAAGCGTTCTGCGTCGTCAAAATGCCCGTACAGACTTCCCTCACGCCCAAAATACTGCTCGTTGTCCACAAAATAGTATACGATTCCCGCGTATTGGAGCCTGCGGATCCCGACATATTGCCGCCGCCAGCTGAGATAGACCTCTCCTTCATATATTGTTTCCATTTTTGCGCGAAATTCTTCAGGAATCGAACGATAAAGCGGCAAAATGACGCGGACATCGACCCCGTCGCCGCCTGCTTTCTGCAGCGCAGCGGGCAGAGAGCCAAGCACGTCGCCAAGTCCGCCTGTAGCCGCAAAAGGCAGCGCCTCGGAACCGACAAACAGAATTTTTCTCATAAAATAACCCCTTTATCGATATAAAACGGCATGGTTTCATGGCCGGACAGGACGCGTCCGTCCCGAATCACCGCATTTTTATCGGTAATCACGCAATTGAGCGAAACGTCTTTGCCGATAATCGTATCCTGCATCAAAATCGAGTTTTTGACCTGACTTCCGCGCGCGATATGCACGCCACGGAAAATGATGGAATTTTCGGCGCTGCCCTCGATGATGCAGCCGTCGGCGATCAGGCAGTTGCGAATCTTTGCGCCGTCCAGATACTTTGTCGGCGCGGAACTGCGCACCTTTGTGTAGACCGGGTGATACGGAATCTCAAAAAGCTGGCGGCGCACTTCCGGGCGCAAAACATCCATATTGCAGGCAAAATAGGCGGAAAGCGAGTTGACCGTAGAAGTGTATCCGTCAAAGTTATAGATATAATAATCGGAATGCAGGAGGTTTTTGCTGATAATGTCGTGAAAAAAGCTTTTGTAGCCATGCGCGATCGAATCGCGGACAATGTTGAGCAGATACATCCGGCGCATGACGAATACGTTCATGGAAACGTTGTGATAGCCCTCGTCCGCAGCCGTATGCTCAGAAATGTCGTCGATGCGCCCAAGCATATCCGCATCGACCAAAATCTCTTTTCCGATACCGTCGTCCAAAACCTTTTTCCGATGGGTGACAATGGTGATGTCGGCGCGGGACTCGATATGGCGATCTAAAATTTTTTGATAATCCATGTTGCATATGCGGTCGCAGTCGGTCAGCACGACATATTCTTCAGAAGAACGGGCAATGAAGCTGAGCGCGCCCTTCAGCAATTCCAGCCGAGAGGAATACATCAGTTCGTTCTTATTGCTGTCATACGCGGTAATAAACGGGGGCAGCAACTTGATACCGCCGCTGCGGCGGGCCAGATCCCAGTCTTTGCCGGTCCCGATATGATCCATCAGGGACTGGTAGTTGTAATTGGTGATAACGCCGACCTTTGTAATATCGGAGTTAACCATATTGGAAAGTTCAAAATCGATCAAACGGTATCTGCCGCCGAAAGGAATGGAGGCGATGGCCCGGCGGCGGGTCAGTTCGGGAACCACGAAGTCGTGAATATTGGAAAAAATGATGCCGATTGCGTTCATGTCTGTCCCTCCTTATTCCGAAATCATGTCGCCGGGCGCGATTTTCGCGCCCGGCGCGACGCTGCATCCGTTGCCGATCACGGCAAGTTCCGCCGTGGTTTCTTTTTCTGCGCCGACGGCGGCGCCCTCTCCAACCATGATGTTCTCATCCAAAATTGAATACTCTACACGCGCGCCTTTGCCAATGCGGGTGTCCGCCATAATTACGCTGTCCCGGACGACGGCGCCCGCCTCTACGACAACACCGTGCGATAATACGGAATTCTGCACGGTTCCATAAATTTCACAGCCCTCTGTGATAATAGAATTGGAAATGACCGCGTCTGCGCCTACATACTGCGGCGGGCTGACCGAAGAGCGGGAATAAATCCGTCCGCCGCTCTCCTCGTTCAGAGAAAACGCAGGCTGCTCTCCAAGCAAATCCATATTGGCGTCCCAAAGGCTGCGGATCGTTCCGACATCCTTCCAGTAACCGTCAAATGGATACGCGAACAGGCGCTCTCCGTTCTGAAGCATGGCTGGAATGATATTTTTGCCGAAATCATTGGCCGAGTTTGGATCCGCCTCGTCCGCAATCAGATACTCAAACAATTTCTTCTTGTTGAAAATATAGATGCCCATGGACGCTTTCGTCGAATCCGGCTCCTTTGGCTTTTCGGTAAATTTAAAAATCTGTCCGTCAAGGCGCGTGGTCAAAATACCAAAGCGGCTGGCCTCGGCAAGCGGCACTTCAAGCACCGCAATCGTGCAGTCCGCATCCTTCTTCTTATGATAGCGCAGCATTTCCGAATAATCCATGCGGTAAATATGATCGCCGGAAAGGATCAGGACATATTCGGGATCATACTGATCGATAAAAGCAATATTCTGATAAATGGCGTTGGCCGTTCCTTTATACCAATCCGCCTTTTTCTGCCGCTGATAGGGCGGAAGAATCTTCACGCCGCCGTACGTGCGGTCAAGATCCCACGGAAGCCCGTTGCCTACATAATCGTTGAGCACAAGCGGCTGGTACTGGGTGAGCACGCCGACCGTATCAATCCCAGAGTTAATGCAGTTGGAGAGGGGAAAATCAATAATCCGGTATTTCCCGCCAAAAGTAACGGCCGGCTTTGCGGTGGATTTGGTAAGCGCATGCAGACGGGAGCCCTGCCCGCCCGCAAGCAGCATGGCGACGCATTCTTTTCTCTTCTTATTCATAATCCTACCTCCGAATGTTATAATTCATTTCAGTCGTCTTTCTTTGCCGGAAGCGTTTCTTTCAGAATGACCGCGCCGTGCGCCGGAAGGTTGATCCGAACAGCATAGCTGCCGTCCTCCTGCTCCTTTGCGCGAAGCGCGCCGGACGCCTTTTTATAGCCGCCGTACTTCTCGTCAGACGAATCTAATAGGATCGAATAGGACGCCCCTTTGGGAACACACAGCGGATGGCTGTCACGTTCCACCGGCGTGAAGTTCACAACGGTCAACAGCGCCTGTCCGCGCCGATTCATCCTGCGAAACGCAAGAATGCTCTCGTTTCCGTTGTCCACTTCAACCCAATCGAAACCGGACCAGGTATCGTCCGCCTCCCAAAGCTCGCTCTGCGCAAGATATAGATGATTCAGATCCCGAACAAAGCAGCGCAGCTTTTGATGGCTGTCATAATCAAGAAGCGACCATTCGATCTGAGCCTGCTCGTTCCATTCGTCAAACTGCCCGATCTCGCATCCCATAAACAGCAGCTTTTTCCCCGGATGGCACATCATATACGTCAGAAAGGCACGCAGCCCGTCAAACATTTGACCGTACAGCCCCGGGAAACGGCCGAGCAGAGACTTTTTGCCGTGAACCACTTCATCGTGGGAAATCGGAAGAACATAGTATTCGGAATAAGCGTACATCATGGAAAAGGTCAGCTTGTTATGATGATACTTTCGGAAATACGGATCGATTGCAATATAGGAAAGGGCGTCGTTCATCCAGCCCATGTTCCATTTCATACTGAAACCGAGTCCGTCGCCGTCAAAGCGCGTCACATTTTCCCAGGCAGTCGATTCCTCCGCGATCGTAAGCACATCCGGAAATCTCTCATGCATATACGTATTCAGCTTTTTAAAAAACGCGATGGCTTCCAGCGAACGGTTGGAACCGTATACGTTCGGCACCCACTCGCCGTCTGCACGGTCATAGTCAAGATACAGCATGGAGGCGACCGCATCCACGCGCAGGCCGTCTATATGATATTTTTCGGCCCAGAACGCGGCGTTGGAAACCAGAAAACACTGTACCTCGTTGCGGCCTACGTCAAAGCAGCGCGTTCCCCATGATTTGTGTTCCATGCGATCCCAGCCCTGATACTCGTAAAGCGGCGCGCCGTCGAATTCATACAGCCCGTGTTCATCTTTCGGAAAGTGCGCGGGCACCCAGTCCAGTATCACGCCGAGTCCCGCCTGATGCGCCGCATCGACCAGCGCCATAAAATCGTGCGGTGTGCCAAAGCGCGCGGTAGGCGCATAATAGCCGCAGATCTGATATCCCCAGGACCCGTCGAAAGGATGCTCCGCCACCGGCATCAGTTCAATGTGCGTATAGCCCATGTCCTGCACATAAGGAATCAATTCTTCGGCCAGCTGACGGTAACTGTAGTACGAACCGTCCGGATTCCGCTTCCAAGAGCCTGCATGCACCTCATAGATATTCATAGGCCGCGCATAGAAATCAGCCCCGCCGGCACGCCGGCGTTCCAGCCACGCTGCGTCCCGCCACTCAAATCCTTCAATATCAAAGTAAACAGAAGCGGTAGCGGGCGGGCATTCTGCAAAAAAACCATAAGGATCCGCCTTGAAAATATCGCGCCCTCCCCGGCGAATGCGGTATTTATACCTCGAGCCTATGCCGAAACGATCGGCTGCAAGCGTATATTCCCAGACGCCGTCCGTGTTTTCCATAGGACAGGAGTCGCCCCAGCCGTTAAAATCGCCGCAGAGGAAAACCTGCTGCGCGTTCGGCGCCCACACCCGAAAACAAAAGCCGTTCTCCGCACGGTGTACGCCAAGGTAATCGTACGTCTGATAATTCGTCCCTTCAAAAAAGAGATATTTGGCTAAATCCCCTGATTTTTCGCTCATGTGTACCTCCGACACCACGATGCCGCACGCCAAGAAAACTCCGGCGGATGCGGGCAACCCTATATATTTATGTTTTGCCTCTTGCGGTTATGCTTCGGCGGTCTGTCCCACTTTTACAGAGCGCAGCGCTTTATTCAGCGCATTGGCCATCTCGCGCTTCGTGCAGTTCGGACGCAGTTCAAATACCCGGTCCTCCTGCAAAACAAATCCTCGACCGGGCATATTTACCGCAGGGGTAAACGCAAAACCTTCCCCCTCCGCCCAAAATCCGACGAGCAAACCAAGATTCCGAATGGCTTCCGAATACGATTTGGCCTTAAGATACGTTTGAATACTGGGGGGAAGATCGTCGCGCGCCTCCTCCGTATTACAGTTTTCAAAAAGCCGGCTGACAAATTCGCAAAGCATTTCGTCCGAATATCCGGGCATCAACAAAAACAATTTATCGATCGGCCGCTTTCCGTATTTTTCGGAGGGACCAAACGGCGCGCCATACAGCGCTTTGTTCTTGTCTATGTAAATATTAATCATTTTACTGTCTTCTTTCATAACCCGTCCCCGTTTTTCCATCAAAATATCAAAGATCATTATACCATATACTGCTATAAAAAACACATATATTTCGTATTTTTTACAAAATAAAAATTTGCCATCCCGGCATTTCAGCGCGCGCTGCGCGTAATTTTAAACAATTTCCGCCGCACGTTTCGATGAGTTTAATTTCTGATACAATCGTGTTTAGAAAAATAGACGAATACCTTTTCCCCGCGATTGACATACTTTGTGCAAAATGTTATACTTTAGTTGTACAATTATTTTTCCTATCTGGAGGGAACCATGCGAAAAAACTGGACAAAAATTCTGTGCACGCTTATGGCTTCGGTTTTGTTTTCAGCCCTGCTTGCCTGCGGTGCGCTCGCCGCGGAAAAAACCGTATATCTGGCTGGAAGCGGAGACGATACGATGAGCGGCACGTCTTATCGGACGGCCGTTAAAACCTTTGAACGTGCCTACGCGCTGATCGGAAACGGCGACGGCCGGATCGTAGTCTGCTCGCCGGTCAGCGTCGGCGCAAATTATACGATGCCGGAACATGCCGGGCAGGTTCGCATTACCGCGTCCGACGGCACGCATTATTTCCCGCTTGGGAAACTGGTTTTTGCCGAAGCGCTGACGCTCAACGGCGACACGGTATTCGACCGTATGACGCTTGCAGCTTCCGGAACCTCGATGATTGCCTGCGCCGGCAATAACGTCACGTTCGGCGAACGTTTGGAAACAACAGGCAACGTTGTTCTTCTCGGCGGTTATAACGTGACGGGAACAATGACGGCAGAAAACGTCAGCATCGCAAACGACTATACCATTACGGTAAACGGCGGAGAATTTTTATATTTCCGCGGCGGCAACCGCCGCGCGGCGCCCGAGTCTCCCTTTGGAACGATCTCGGGTGACTGTACGCTGGTAATCAACGGCGGCACGTTTACAAGCCGCGACGGTACAAATAACCTGTGTTCGGCCACCGGTATGAACATTCAAACCGGAAATACGGTGCTCACGCTCAACGGCGGCAATATTTACGGCTCGCTCTTTGCGATTTCAAGAGCCGGCACGTATTCCGGATCGCCTAATCTTTATGTCAGCGGAAACGTAACGATTACCGTAAACGGCGGCCAGATCAACGGCAGTTCGCTGAACATATCGCAGGACGGCACGATCAATATGACCGGGCAGTATACGCTGAACCTGAACGACGGTTCGTTTGCCAACCTGAGCAGCATTAAGGGAAACGCTTCCTCAACTATAAACGTTTCGGACGCGGTGAAAAATGTTTCGGGCATTGTCTACGATTCGTTCGAAAATCCACTGCGTGCAGGTCCGGATCCGTGGGTGATTTATCACGACGGATATTATTATATGGTGCTGGTTTCAGGCACGAACATCGTATGTTATAAATCCCCGACGCTCAATGGGCTGGCGTATGCCGCGGGCATAACGATCTGGTCCGCGCCGCAGGGCAGCGCGATCACCGAAGAAAACAAGATGTATTCTAAGGATATCTGGTCCGCCGAACTGCATTATGTTGAGGCCAGCGAATTCGGCGAAGAGTATGCGGGCTGGTGGCTGTATTTCGCCGCGGATGACGGTGAAAACGTCAACCACAGGCTGTACTGTGTGCGCGCGCTGACCGACAGCGCGACCGGACAGTACGGCTCTCCGGTAACCCGGGCAGTCAATGTGCCCGTCAAAATCGTCGTCAATAACGACCAGACATGGGCGATCGGACAGTCTCTGCTCCGCGCGGGCGGAAAAACCTATATGACTTGGACCAGTGAGACAGGACGCGGTACGTCCGCGCATAAGCAGGATATTCGGATCGCAGCGCTGTCAAATCCCTATACGATTACCGGTACAGTTGGCACGATCTGCGTGCCCGAATATGCCTGGGAAAAGCACGGAGCAGCGTATAACGCGTCGACTGGCGCTTCCTATCCGGAGGTTGTCGAGGGCGCAACGGCAGTATACGGAGATAACGGCGAAATCATGATCGTTTATTCCGCCAGCGGCTATTGGACAAATTATTACTGTCTGGCCACACTGACGCTCAAATCCGGAGCAAACCCGCTGCTGTCCTCCTCCTGGGTTAAGGGCAGCACGCCTGTATTCTCCTACCAAAACGACGTATACGGTCCGGGACACGCGGCCTATACGACAGATGCGGAAGGAAACCGCTGGATGATTTATCATGCGTATCTGAACAGCAAACGTGAGGGTGGCCGGTATGTCTTTATCCAGCCGTACACACTCACGGGAACAACCATAGATATGAACGGCGGTCCTTATGCGCAGGACACTGTGCTGACCATTGCCAATCAACGCCGTAATGTGATGAATGCCGTATCGGGCTTCGGCACCGTAAATTGATTTTTGCAAAATCACGCAAAAATAGGACGCACAAATTGTGCGTCCTGTTTTTGCGTATAAAGCTGACCACGTCAGCGCCTTTAACGCGCAGCGCAAATTATGGAAACAGCGAATTCACATTCAGCGCGGAAAGATCATTTGCATACGCCTTCGTTTCCATCGCGTATATCTGCGTACCTTTGTAATATTTTGCAGCCGACAAAATCACCGCGCTCTCAAAAGAAAAAACATATTCCTCACGAAGATCGCCGAGCGAAAAACTGAATGTAAAAAGATTTTCGCCGGTACCGCGCGCAGGCGTAAAGGAAAGCGTATAATCCGCAATTTCACCGCCGCCATACGATACAGATTCTCCAGCTTCCAGCGAAGAAATCATGGAAGTCAGCGTGCGCAACGTCAAAACCCCACACCGCTCTTCAAAAGAAACGCTGCCCGCCGAAAATTCAGACGCTCCGAGTGCCGTTACCGACGCATCCCGCGTATGGTCGGTAATCTCGACCTCTCCGTTTTGGCAGACAGCCGTAGAGATGACCGTTCCCTGTTCGCTTATCTGTACCCACCAATCGCGCTCCCGGTACACAGCGGTATAGTCCGTCTTTACCGAATTTCCGCCGGAAAAAACCGTAATCGTATAGCTGCGGTAATACGCCTCCGGCAGTGTCATCAATTCCAGCGCCGCAGCATATTGCTCGCGAGGCAGCGCCTCGGAAAGCAAGCTTTCACCCGGCCCGTCCGGGAGATCTGCCAATCCATGCACAGGCGCGAGCGCTTCGGTTTCCGCATTAAACAAACCGGTCAAAGAGCGCGGCAGCGCAATAATACCAAGCATATACATGCCGGCCAGTGCGACCAGCGTAAATAAAATCATGATCGCCACCAACAGCGCCACCCCCCGCGCACTGTAAAAGGTTGCGCTATTTTTCACTGCTTCCGCTTTGCTCTGCTTTTTCACTGACCCGCTCCCTATCCTCCGCTCCGCAGCCGCTTGCCGGCGGCGCTTCCATGTCGCCGCAGACCAATTCCGCAGACTCAAAATTTTCCAAGCGAAGCCCTGTCATTACATCATCGAAGGTCTCTTCCGGCACGACCGCGCCGTCATCCTCGTTATAAATACCAGAATGGATCCGCAATTTCGGATTTTTCAAAATAAGAAAAATGATAAAAAAGATCACCAGCGCAGAAACCAATACAAGCGCACCGCCAAACCAGGACTCATCGGTCAGCATAACCGCGGAAATTCCAAGAATAGAGCACACCGCATAGAGTATCCGCACGCTCTGTTTTTGCCCAAACCCCATATCCATCAATTTATGATGCAAATGTCCGCGATCCGCCGCAAACGGACTTTTTTTGTGCGCAATACGCCGAACGACAGCAAACGCCGTATCGGCCAGCGGAAGGCCAAAAATCGAAAGTGGAATGAAAAACGCCAAAATCATATCCGTTTTAAATATGCCCACGACCGAGAGGATCGACAGCGTATAACCCAGAAACAAAGCGCCCGTATCCCCCATAAAAATCCGCGCCGGATTTACATTAAAAGGTAAAAAACCAAGACAAGATCCTGCCAAAATGCCGGTAA
This sequence comes from uncultured Eubacteriales bacterium, assembly GCA_958352145.1. Taxonomy (GTDB): domain Bacteria; phylum Bacillota; class Clostridia; order Oscillospirales; family CAG-272; genus UMGS902. The sequence continues at coordinate 3,294 of CATWNM010000019.1, read as the reverse complement.
TCAGGCAATGCGCCGCACTGCTGCCGGAAAGCAGCATCACCAAAAAAAGAGATACCGAACAAATTGCGGAAACGCCGCAGGCCAGTCCATCCAGTCCATCAATAAAATTCACTGCATTGGTCAGCCCAACAATCCAAAGCACGGTGATCGGAATCGACCATACACCAAAAGGTATATACGAGCCGCCGAGCCCAATAAAATCGATCGTCACGCCCTGCGATACCGCAAACAGCGCCACAACAATCTGCACAGCCAGTTTGACAAACGCATTCAGCCGGTATACGTCGTCGAGAACGCCAAGCAGCACAAGCGTACCGCCACCGATGAGAATCGTGACAAGCTCTCTGTCCATGCTGCAAAAACCGACGGCCGATATCAGAAAAGAAAGAAAAATTGCAAGGCCGCCCGTTCTCGGTATCGGCTTTTGGTGCATGCGCCGCCCGTCCCGCGGAACGTCGATCGCCTTGATTTTGACCGCAAACACCCGAACGATCGGCGTCATCGCGAATGCGAGCAACGCAGCGCAAAGCACTGCACATACGCCGTAAATGATTTCATTGTACATATGCATCAACACCCTTATGCGTCAAAGCGCGGCAAAACCGACCTTGCGCCGGACTTTGGAGAGCGTTTTCCGCGCAAAATGCGCCGCCTCCGCCGCGCCGTTTTTCATGATTTCCTCAAGATATGACTTGTCGGCCATGAGACGGTTAAATTCCGCGCGTACCGGCGCAAGCGCATCTGCGCATGTCTCGCCGACCGCCGCCTTAAAATCGCCATACCCACAGCCATCGAATTCTCTTTCGATTTCCGCCATGGTTTTGCCGGTAAAGCAGGCGTAGATCGTCATCAGATTATTGATCCCGTCTTTCCCCTCGGCACAGCGGATCTGCGTATCCGAATCGGTGACCGCACGACGGAATTTGCGCAGGATCGCATCCTTGGAGTCCAAAATATACACGACCGCGTTTTCGTTTTCATCAGATTTGGACATTTTTCTCAATGGATCGGCGAGCGACATGATCTTCATGCCGTTTTTGGGAATATACGCTTCCGGAATCGTAAAAGTATCGCCATACACACCGTTGAACCGGGACGCAATATCGCGCGTAATCTCAATATGCTGCTTCTGATCCACGCCGACCGGAACCATATCCGCCTGATACAAAAGGATGTCCGCCGCCATCAGAGACGGATAGGTAAAGAGCCCCGCATTCACATTATCCGCATGTTTTGCGCTTTTATCCTTAAACTGCGTCATACGGGACAACTCGCCGAACATCGTAAAGCAATTTAAGATCCACGCAAGCTCGGCATGCGCCGGGACATGCGACTGCACATACAGCGTATTTTTTGCAGGGTCAAGACCGCAGGCAATATAAAGCGCCAGCGTTTCATACGTGCGGCGGCGCAATTCGGCTGGTATCTGCCGTACGGTAATGGCATGCATATCCACCACACAGTAAAAGCATTTATAGGCATACGAAAACTCCGAAAAATTGCGAAGCGCGCCGAGGTAATTGCCGATAGTCAAGTTGCCCGAGGGCTGCACGCCCGAAAATACCACTTTTTTTCCGTCGATCATGACTGCCTCTCAGTTTTTATGCGCAGCGATATATTCCCGCGCATAATCGCCGAGAATTTTTACGCCGCGGACAATCTCTTCGTCCGAAGGCATGGAATAATTCAAGCGGAACGAAGCCGAAACTCCATTTTCATCCGCAAGGAACGTGGCGCCGGGCACGACTGCGACATTGCGGGCGACAAGCCCTTTTGCAAAATCGGCGCTGTCCATACCATGCGGCAGCGTACACCAAATGAAAAGCCCGCCCTCCGGCCGCGTAAAGCTGACCTCGCTTGGCAAATCCTTGGCAAGACAGTCGAGCATCAAACCACATTTTCTGCGGTACAGCCTGCAAATATCCGCTACGTGCGCGTCCATATCATACTCGGTCATGTACCGGTACGTCAGCATTTGGAAAAAAATATTGGTATGCACATCCTCGCTCTGCTTGGCGACCACCATTTTGGAAACGATCTCAGCCGGCGCCGTGATGTATCCGATGCGCATACCTGCAGAAAGGATTTTGGAAAAGGACGAGCAATAGATCACGATGCCGTCCTCGTCAAACGATTTAATCGTGGGAATATCCGCGCCCGAGAAGCGAAGCTCTCCATACGGATTGTCTTCGATCAGGATCACGCCATATTTTTTGCAGAGTTCATAAACCGCGCGGCGGCGTTCAAGCGGCGTGGTGATGCCGGAGGGGTTCTGAAACGTCGGGATCACATAAAGCAGTTTGACGTTCGGCACCGTTTTCAGACGCTCCTCAAGCGCTTCGGGCAAGATTCCCTCTCCGTCGCAGGCGACGCCGACCGTCTTCGCACCGTTCGACCGAAAAGCGTTCAGCGCGCCGATAAAGCTGGGATCCTCGCAGAGCACGACGTCCCCTTCGTTGCAGAACGCCTTACAGGCAAGCTCGATGCCCTGCTGGCCGCCCGAAACAATAATCATTTCATCAAACGGACGGCCGATGCCGAACTTCGCGGAAATGCGCTCGGCCACGGCGCGGCGAAGCGGCGGATAACCCTCCGTAATGCTGTACTGAAGCGCCGGCGAAGACTCGGTTTTGAAAATATCCGCAGACAGCGCGGCCAAAGCCTCGACGGGAAACGATTCCGGCGAGGGGTTGCCCGCGGCAAAAGAAATGATCTCGGGATTGGTCAAGCTTTTGAAAATTTCACGTATGGCGGAGGGTTTGAGCGACGCCAGTTTATCGGAAAATTGATAATTCATATTATTTTACCACCGGGATCTTAAAAATAAGTTTTTTCGCCGCCTCCGCATGCAGCTTCGCCGACGGGCGGTGCGCGTCTCTGGGTTCAAGGAAAGCAAAACAGCCGGTCTCAAGCGACGCAACGCTCATCTTCGCGTCCGCGCGCGGTGACGGATGGCTAACGTCTTTTACCTCGTCGTACTCGGCCTCCTCTACTTCGCAAAGCGGCAGATACCCCATCGCCTCGTCCCCCTCGATCAGATACTGGAGGTCGATATACTTCCGATGCGTTTCCCAGCGCGCGGCGGCAGGATCTTTCGGCGTGAATGCGTTGACCATGACATATACGCCCTCGCCCACCTCGTGACGGCCCGCCTCCAGCGCATAAATATCCGTATGCTCCAGATAATCGCAAACTACGCGCAGCTTTTCATTGTACGGGATGTACAGCTTTAAATTTTCAATTCTGTCGACAATCATCTTGTTCTCCTTTTCAGTCACGACGTTTTCAAATTTC
>CATWNM010000018.1 GCA_958352145.1 uncultured Eubacteriales bacterium | reverse complement strand
CATCGCAAAACATTCCGCAAGCCCGCGCTGAAGCGGCTTTTTATTGAAATGTAAAAATACGCTCGCTCTTGTAGGGAACGCTGTCCTCAGCGTTCCGCAATATACCGCTTTGTAAATTTGTACACGGAACGTCGAGGACGACGTTCCCTACGGAGGAAATAAACTTGCTTCCGGCGCATCGCAAAACATTCCGCAAGCCCGCGCTGAAGCGGCTTTTTATTGAAATGTAAAAATACACTCACTCTTGTAGGGAACGTCGTCTTCGACGTTCCGTGCGAAGTTGCACAAAATTTAAAAAATATGAATGTCCGTGCTTCTTTGCCGTATACAACGATTTTTTCAATTTTGGCTATGTTTGTCTCTTTTGAAAATTTACATCTATGTACGCAATTTCTATTCTTCCGTGCGCTTGTTCGTATTCTTTGATATACGACCTGCAAAGGTGCTCCAATAAATTGCTGACGCTTCTTGTTTCCCGCTTTGCGATATATCGTAATTTTTCTAAATATTCTTCTTCAAGATGAAATGTAAACGGCGTTTTATTCGTCGGCATATCAATATTTCCTTTCTGTATATTTATCGTTTAAATTGTGGTACATATATCGCAAATGAAAATTTTAAAATTTGATATACTCCAATTTCTTTTTGTGTTCCCAGTGTATTAATTTGGTTAGGATGCCTGCTTATCCATATTCCTGCTCTGACGCTTCGCCTAGTCGTACCTAATTTACAATGAAAGGACGTTGATGGTGATTCTCATACGTTTGCCTCTACTTGAATGATTGCTTTTTACCAATCCGGCGGCTTAAGTAGCATTTGAGCCATTATGCCAGCCTCTTAAAATATGATTGCACATTGATTTCATATCATAATATATCATAGTGCAATCATATTGTCAACACGTTGACTATATATTTTTATTGAAATTTACGATATCATTATGTTATCACATTGATGGAGGTATAATTATGGCAGTTCATAAAGCAATGAGATCGTGCCGTTTGGCCGATGACCTGTATTTAAAAGCTAAATTTATTGCGGATTCTGAACACAGGTCATTTAACAACTGGCTTGAAAACGTCTTGCAAAAAGTTGTGGCAGACTACGAAAAGGAGAATGGACCTATCTCTGTTCAGCCCGATGACTTTTATCAATAAGCAACAGGCTCCCGCCGATCCGTCACCCGCTGGAGTTGGTTTTTCAGTTCAGTGGGAAGGTGGATTGTGGTCTGTTCTAGTTTCATGCTGTCCTCCATTACAACAGTTATGTAGGATCATTCATAAAAATCAATGAAAACTGGTTGCGCACCGGACAAGGTGATATGTTTTTCTCCTTTCCATATGAAAAAGAATTTACGACAATATTTAGCAATTTAGTCCCGGCAACACAGCAATATCTTTTGTTAATGGCTAGGGAATTGCTAAATACACAAGAAAAATTGCTGAATCCATCGAATGAAAATTGACATTGTAAGTCTAAATGCTATGATTTAAAACCCGTAGGGAACGTCGTCTTCGACGTTCCGCAACACACCGCTTTGCAAAATTTATACACGGAACGTCGGGGACGACGTTCCCTACGGAGGAAACAATCTTGCTCCGGCGCATCGCAAAACATTCCGCAAGCCCGCGCCGAAGCGGTTTTTTATCGAAATGTAAAAATACACTCGCCCCTGTAGGGAACGCTGTCCCCAGCGTTCCGCAACACACCGCTTTGCAAAATTTATACACGGAACGCTGGGGACAGCGTTCCCTACGGAGGAATGATTTTACGCCCGGCGCATCGCCGGACGTTTCGCAAGTTTTGCGTTGAAACAGATCTTATCGAAAATCAATCTTATTCGTTTTCCATGTGATCCAACGCATACCGGCAGCATTGCAAAACCAAAAGATTCAAAGAAACTATCAAAACCCCCAGCTTCGGAATTTTCCGGAACTGGGGTTTTTGGCTGTTTAAAAAGCATAAAAGAATACAATAAATTGTGCATAAAAAACGGATCTGCGCCGCTATGGATACACTTTTTCTTTCAAAAAACTGTTGCTTTTCCAAGAAAAAGTAATTATTGTTTTTCCAGCTTTTCTATCGTGTTAGGGTCGATTCGAACGGTGTACGCGGTTGCAAAAGCTTCGTCGCAGAGCGCGTCGAAATCGAGCTTTGCCGCTTCGGCCGCGACCTTTTCGGCCTCGGGGCGGGTTTTCGGATGCCGGGGGGTAAATACCGTGCAGCAGTCTTCATACGGCAGCACTGAAGTGTCGTAGGTGCCGATTTTGCGCGCCGTCTGCACGATTTCCTCTTTGTCCATGCCGATGCAGGGGCGGAAAACCGGCAGATCGGCCATCGCGTCGGTCACGCGGATCGCTTCCAGCGTTTGGCTTGCGACTTGGCCGAGGCTCTCTCCGGTCACCAGAGCGCCGCAGACGTGCGCTTTCGCCATCCGGGCGGCCAGCACCATCATAAACCGCCGGAGCAGCAGCGTAAAATATTCCTCCGCGCAGTTCTTTTTGATCTCCTCCTGAATGCGTGTCAGCGACAGCACGTGCACATACATCCGGTCGGTGTAGGCGGTGAGCAGCTGGGCGAGCGAAAAAACCTTGTCCCGGGCGCGCTCGCTCGTGTACGGAAAGCTCTCAAAGTGCAGCGCATCGATCTCCATGCCCCGGCGCGCCATTCTGTATCCGGCGACCGGACTGTCGATCCCGCCTGAAAGCAGGAGCAGGCCGCGTCCGCTCGAGCCGGGCGGCATGCCGCCCGCGCCGCGGAGCTGATCAAAATGCAGGTATGCGCCCGCCTCGCGGATCTCGACCCGCACTGTCCTGTCCGGGTTTTTCACATCCACCCGCAGGTTCGGCATGCATTCCAGCACATAGCCGCCGGCTGCGGCGCAGATTTCGGGCGATCCAAGCGGAAAGCTTTTGTCTGCACGCTTGGCCTCGACCTTGAACGTGCGTACGCCGGTCATGCGGCGGGGGAGATATTCGTGCACACAGGCGCGCAGTTCTTCCATCGTTTTGCCGCAGACGGCGGCGGCGGTTACGCCCGCAAAGCCGAACATCTTCGTCATGCTGTCCAGCATGCCTTGAAAGTCGCAGTCCTCGCTTTGGGGCTCGATATAGACCGTGCTCTGCATACTGCGTACCGCAAAGTCGCCGTATCTCTCGGCCCGCGCGCGGATCCGGCGAAGCAGCATCGCCTCAAAATGCGGTTTGTTTGCGCCCTTGAGCACCAGTTCTCCGTATTTGCAAAGGATAATTTCTTTCATATCAGCCTCGTATGGCGCCGTCCGAAAATACGGCATATTTCACGGTCGTCAAAGCGGGAAGGCCCATAGGCCCGCGCGCGTGCAGCTTCTGCGTGGAAATGCCGATCTCCGCGCCGTAGCCAAATTCGCCGCCGTCGGTGAAGCGGGTGGAGGTGTTGACGTAGACGACGGCCGCGTCTACGCGTTTGAGAAAGCGCCCTGCCGCGTCCGTGCGGCGCGTGATGATCGCCTCGCTGTGCTTCGTGCCATATTTGTTGATGTGGCGGATCGCCTCGTCTACGTTTTCCACTGCTTTGACCGAGATAATCAGGTCATTGTATTCCGCAAAATGATCTTCTTCCGTGGCCAAAGAGGCGTTTTGGAAGCAGCCGATGCAGTTTGCGTCCGCGCGGATCTCCACGCCGTGTGCGCGCATATCCGCCTCAAACAGAGGCAGAAATTTCTTGGCGATCACACTGTCGCAGAGCAGGCTTTCAACAGCGTTGCAGACCGACGGACGCTGAATTTTTGCGTTTTGGATGATTTTGCGCGCCGTATCGAAATCAGCGGTTTTTTCCACATAGATGTGACAGTTGCCCGCGCCTGTTTCGATAACCGGCACCCGCGCATTTTCCACAACGTTTTGGATCAGGCCGCGGCCGCCGCGCGGAATCAGCACGTCCACATAGCCCCGGATGCTCAGCAGCGCGTCTACGCCGCCGCGTTCGGTACGTTCGACCAAGCAGACCCCGTCGCGCGGCAGGCCGCAGTATTCAAGCGCCTCACAGAGCAGGTCGCGCAGCGCCATGCCGCTGTGCAGCGCTTCCTTGCCGCCGCGCAGCAGCGCCGTGTTGCCCGTTTTGATGCAGAGCGCCGCCGCGTCGAGCGTGACGTTCGGCCGCGCCTCGTAAACGACTGCGACCACGCCGAGCGGAACTCGCCGTTCGTGAATCTCGATACCGCTGTCCCGCGACCAGACCTTTTCGCCTGCAAGCGGGTCGGGCAGTGCGATCAGCGCTTCAAGCGCCGCCGCCATGTCCTCGAGGCGCGCGTCGTTCAGCAGAAGACGGTCGAGCATCTGCGGCGGCACGCCGTTTTCCTCGGCCGCTGCGAGATCCGCCCGGTTGGCTTCGAGCACGGTCTCTTTTTTTGCCCGCAGCAGCGACGCCGCGCGGGCAAGCACGGCGCGCCGCCGTTCATGGGAGGCGCAGTTCATCTCGGGCGCGGCTGCTTTGGCGCGCTGCTCGAGCGCAAGAATGTAGTCGCGGATTTCCATAAACTAACCCTCTTTCACATCAAAATATGTACCGCGCGCCGTCCCGTCCATGACGCCGTACAGGATTTCGGGATCGGTGCCGTTGACAATCATCATGGGAATACCCGCCTGATTGCAGATCTGCGCGGCCAGCAGCTTTGCCTGCATGCCGCCCGTGCCGCGCGCAGTGCCCGCGCCGCCGGCAGCCTCCACCATTTCGTCCGAGACCGTTTCCACATAGGGGATCAGCTTGGCGTATGGATTTTTGCGGGGATCACTGTCAAAATAGCCGTCGATATCCGTCAGATTGATTACAATGTCCGCATGGCAGACCACGCCGACATAGGCCGAAAGGCGGTCGTTTCCGCCGAAATCGAGTTCGTAGCAGGAGACTGAGTCGTTCTCGTTGATGACCGGTACGCAGCCCATGCGCAAAAGCTCCTCAAACGTAGCTTCGGCGGCCTCGCGGCGCGCAGGGCTGTCGATGACGTCCCGCGTCAGCAAAATCTGCGCGACCGTGTGTCCGTATAGCGAGAAAAATTTGCCGTATATTTTCATCAGTTCGTTTTGTCCGATGGCGGCGAGCGCCTGCTTTTCGCGTGTGCAGGTCGGCCGGTGATAGCCGATTTTCGCCACGCCGGCGCTGACCGCGCCGCTCGAAACCAAAATCACCTCGCAGCCTCCGTTTTTGATGTCCGACAGCACCCGCGCTAGCGTTTCCACGCGGCGCAGGTTCAGGCGTTCGGTATCGTGGGTCAGCGTGGACGAGCCGATCTTGACGACGATGCGTTTGATGGTCTGTTTCTTGTTCATTCCCTGATTTTCTCCGCAAATAAAAAATTTTTGCATAAAGGCTTCAAATCCCCGCGCAAATATAGTATAATAGGGGCGTTGAAGCAAGCGGCATTCGTATTTGTTCCATTATAAAGCAAGCGGGCGCGTTTTGCAAGTAGCAGAAAAGAAAAGGTGACGATATATGAAAGAAAAATTCACAATCACGCTGCTGGATATGCCGGTCAGCATCGTGAGCGACGAGGGCGAGGAGACGGTGCGGGCGCTTGCCTCGGCGCTCAACGAGCGGCTCCAGAGCCTGCTTTGGAAATCCAGGCAGATCTCCAAAACCGAGGCGGCGCTCTTCTGCGCCCTGGACTATCTGGGCGAGGCGCAGAGCGCGAAAAAAAAGCTGGAACGCGCCGAAGCGCAGATGGAGGTCTATGCCGGCAATCTCGCGCGGCTGACCGAGGAAAATGAACGGCTGTCCAAAAAAGTGGACGAGCTTGAGGCACGGCAAAAACGCAGATGAGTCGCCTGCCGGAACTGCTCGCGCCCGCGGGCAGCTTTGCGGCGCTGGAAGCGGCGATCGAGGCGGGCGCGGACGCGGTGTATTTTGGCGGCGAGCAGTTCGGCGCGCGCGCGTTTGCGCAGAATTTCAGCCGCGAGGAATTGACCGCCGCGGCAAAGCTCTGCCGGGCGTATGCGGTCAAGAGTTATGTGACGCTCAACACCCTGATTTTTGACCGCGAGCTTGCCGAGGTACTGCGCTATGCTGCATTTTTGGAAGAGGCTGGGATCGACGCGCTGATCGTTGCCGATATGGGCGCTGCGGCCTGCATCCGGCGGCATATTCCCACGATGCGCCTGCACGCGTCCACGCAGGCCTCGGGCCACAATGCGGACGCCGCCGCGCTGCTTGCGGCGCAGGGGTTTGAACGCATGGTCGCGGCGCGCGAGCTTTCGCACGCGGATCTTTTGCGGCTGTGCGCGGCGTCGCCGATTGAAATTGAGGTTTTTGCACATGGGGCGCTCTGTGTATGCCACAGCGGGCAGTGCCTGTACAGCAGCATGCTCGGCGGGCGGAGCGGCAACCGCGGCATGTGCGCCCAGCCATGCCGCCTGCCGGACGGCAGCGGAAAGTACCCGCTCAGCCTGCGCGACCTTTCGCTTGCCGGGCGCATTCCACAACTGCTCGAGACGGGCGCGGCCTCGCTGAAAATCGAGGGGCGCATGAAGTCGCCCGAATATGTTTTCGGTGTGACCAAAATCTATCGCCGCCTGCTGGACGAGCGCCGTGCCGCACGCACGGAGGAAATTCAGGCACTATCTGAAATTTTCAGCCGCGGCGGGTTTACTTCGGGTTATTTTGACGGCAAAATTAGCCACGCCATGCTTGGTGTGCGCGCGGAAGCGGACAAGCAGAAAAGCCGGACACTGCCGCCGTTTTCGGGACTTAGCCGCAAGCTGCCCGTAAAGCTTTCCGCCGTCTTTGAAGCCGGGCGGCCGTTTTGTGTCACGGTCACGGGGGAAAAGGGAAGCGCCAAAGCGTGCGGAAGAATACCGGAGCGGGCGTTTAGCGCGCCGCTCGATCACGCCGCGCTCGAAAAAAATCTTTTAAAGCTCGGCGGCACGCCGTATACGGCCGAGTGCGCCGGAATTCGGTTTGAACCGGGATTGATTCTTAAAATCAGCGAAATCAACGCCGTGCGGCGCGAAGCGGTTTCGCAGTATGCGGCGCTTGGCGGGCGCGCGCACCGCTTTCTTTGGGATTGTCCCGAAGTACGGCGCAGCGCACCGGAGATTTTGCGCCCGACCGCGCTTGTGATGCGTGCGAAAAATCTGCCTGGCGCGTCCGAGTTTTACGATTATTTTGAAACGATTTTTCTGCCGCTTGCCGAATTTTTGTCTAAAGACGGCAGCACGCCGCGCACGCGCGGCGTGCTGCTGCCCGGCGCGGTATTCGACGGCGAGCGCGCCGGGGTGCTGGATGCGCTGTGCCGTGCGCGTGCGGCGGGCGCCGACACGGCGCTGCTCAGCGGCTACGGACAGATCGCGCTCGCGCGCGAGGCCGGCTTTGAGCGGCTCTGCGGCGATTTCAGATTGAATATCACAAACGGCGAGTCCGCCGCGTTTGCGTTTGCCAACGGCTTTTCTTCGCTGGTTTTGTCTCCGGAACTCAGTCTCGCGCAGGCGCGGGACATCGGCGGACGGAGCCGGATGATCGTATACGGCCGTGTGCCGCTGATGCTGCTGGAGAAGTGTGCGATCCGCGAGGTCGCGGACTGCGCCGCCTGCGCTGCGGATGAAGCCGAGCTTTTCGACCGGCGCGGCGCGCATTTTCCGATCCTTCGAGAGCCGCCGCACCGCAACATTTTGTTCAACAGCGTGCCGGTCTATATGGCGGATAAGCCGCCTAAGGCCGGCTGGCATTTCATTTTTTCTACGGAGCGTGCAGAAGAAATGCTTGCGATTCTGCACGCTTACAAGGAAAAGCTGCCCCCAAAGGGCGATATAAGGAGAATCAGAGAAAAATGACCCCGACGCTGTATCTTGCCTCAAATTCCCCGCGCCGCCGCGAAATTCTCGAGCGCATGCGGCTACCCTATACGGTTTTCGCCGCGGAGGCGGACGAGCGCCTTGGCGGCGGCATCCCCGCGGAGGAAGCCTGCGAAATCCTTGCCGCGCGCAAGGCGCTGGCGGCGCGCGACGGTCTTGCCGCCGCCGGCCGTTTTGGCGGAGACGACCTTTTGCTTGCGGCCGATACGTTGGTTTTTTTGGACGGACGCCCGCTCGGCAAACCAAAGGACGAAGCCGAAGCGCTCGATATGCTGCTTTCGCTTCGCGGCCGCGGTCATACGGTGCGCACCGGCGTCTGCCTGCTTCGCGGTAAGCGCTCGTTTTCGCTGTCGGATGCGGCGGTTGTCCGGATGCGCGATTTTTCGATGGAGGAAGCGGCGGCGTATGTCCGCACGGGAGAACCGCTCGACAAGGCCGGCGCTTACGGCGTGCAGGGGATCGGCGCGGTTCTCATCGAGCGGATCGAGGGTGACTTTTTCACCGTTATGGGACTGCCGCCCCGCGGTGTCTGCCGGCTGCTGCATGCGGCGGGCGTCTCATATTTTGATTGGATAGGGGAGTGTGTATGAAACTTGGCGTATCGAAATTCAGAGTTTCCCATCATATCGGCGTGGATCTCGGGACGTCCAATACCCTGATCTATCTTGCCGGCCGCGGCATCGCTCTGCAGGAGCCCTCGGTAGCGGCGGTCAACAGCCGCACGATGGCGGCCGTCGAGGTGGGCGACGCGGCCAGCCTGATGGTGGGCAAGACCGCGGGTGAACTTCAGGCTTTCCGCCCGATCAAGGACGGCGTGATCGCCGATTATGATGTGGCGGTCGCTATGCTGCGCCGGTTTATCCGAAAGGTTACAGGGCCGATCCTGCTCAACCGCCCGAAGGTCGCCATGTGCGTCCCGCACGAGATCACCGGCGTTGACCGGCGTGCGTTTGAGGATGCGGCGATGGAGTCGGGCGCGCGCAGCGTGACGCTGATCGAGAAACCGGTCGCCGCCGCCATTGGTGCGGGCGTGAAAATCGGCGCGCCGCGCGGCAGCTTTATCATCGACGTCGGCGGCGGGACGACCGAAGTTGCTTCGATCAGCCTCGGCGCGACCGTCACCTCCGGGTCGATCCGCGTTGCGGGCAACCGGCTGGACGATGCGATCATGCTGTATATCAAACGCCGCTACAATGTGTCGATCAGCCCGAAAACGGCCGAGTTGCTCAAGCAGCGCATCGGTTCGGTGCATCCGCAGACCGACGCGGGCATGCTGGAGATCCGGGGTAAAAATCTTACGAGCGGTCTGCCCGTTACGCTGAACGTGACCTCTGGCGAGGTTCGCGAAGCCATGAGCGATCAAATTGAGCAGATTGTTGACTGCGTGCGTTCGGTTCTCGAAAAAACGCCGCCGGAAATCTGCGCCGATATTTACGATCGGGGGCTGATTCTCACCGGCGGCTGCGCCAGTCTGCGCGGATTGCCCGTTCTGCTTTCCCAGATTACCGGCGTGCGCGTGACTGTGGCCGATAAACCGCTCCAGACGGTGACGGTAGGGCTTGGCCGCTTTGTGGAGCATCCGGAACATTTTCCGTATCTGATGCAGTACCGCGCAAAATAATCCGGCGAAATTTTATGCTGTCCCGCGTTTATGCGGAACGCCGGAGAGGGCGCTTTCTGCGAAAGCCCGCGGCACTTGGTTCGCTTTTCATAAAAATACAGGAGGACGCGATGGGAAATTTTTTCAGAAGCCGGGTGTTTGTCGTTATGCTGACCCTGTTTATCATTCTTGCCGGAATTCCGACCATCCTGTATTCGATGGGGCAGGGGGATTTTGTCAAGGACGCGCTGATGAGCGCGGTCACGCCCTTGATGCGGGGCGCTTCATTCGTTGGCGCTTCGCTGCGGGGCTTTGGGGAATATTTTACCGAATTCGATCGGCTGAAGGCGGAAAATGCGGCGCTCGCGGCGCGCGTCGGCGAGCTTGAGGATCAGATTTATAATGCGGCGCTGCTGGAAGATGAAAACGAATGGATGCGCGCGTATCTCGGTATCAAGCGCGCGCATACCGATTTTACGCTTTGCGACGCCGATCTGACCGGCAGCGACTCAGGCAGCTACATTTCCTCTTTTACTTTAGACCGGGGCACAAGCTCAGGGATTGCAGCCGGCATGCCGGTGATTACCGACGCGGGGGTGGTCGGCCGCGTGACCGAGGTGGGGTTTACCTTTTGCCGGGTTTCCACGATCATCAACTATGATTCGTCGATCGGCGCGTATGTCGAGCGCAGCGGGGAGATCGGCCTTGTATGCGGGGATTTTGAACGCAGAAAAGACGGGCTGTGCCTGCTCCGATACCTGCCCTTTGACGCGGACGTCGAGGTTGGCGACAAAATTTATTCAAGCGGCCTTGGCAGCGTTTACCCGCGCGGACTTTATATCGGCGAGGTGATCGAGGTTACCGGCGACAGCTACGATCATACGAAAATTGCGGTCGTCCGTCCCGCGGCGGATCTTTCCTCGATTTCGCGGGTCATGATTGTGACCGATTATACGGTCTATACGGAGGCGCGGCATGAGGATTAATATCCGCCGGCAGACCTGGATTAAATCTGTCAGTTACGCTTTGCTGTTTTTCGCGCTGCTTTTGTTTTCAAAGTCTTTTTTGCCTGCGCTCTGGCCCGGCTTTGCCGCGCCCTGGCTGTTGCCTGGCGCGTTTGCCGCGCTTGCGCTCTTCGAGGATGTGCGCTATTCCGGGCTTTTTGCGGTGATTTTCGGCGTTTTGGAGGAGTGTATGGGACGCGGCGGGCGAACGGTGTTTCCGCTTTTGTATGTTCTGTTCGCTTTACTTTGTTCTTATTTGTTCGGGCACGTTTTTGTGCGGAATTTTTTTGCATGGCTTTGCTATACGTCCGCCGGGCTTTTGCTTTGCGCGCTGGCCGAGCTTTTTTATCTCACTGCGCACTGGGATATGCCCGCCTATGCGTTTTTGCGGGAAGTACTGCCCACGCTTTTGGCTTCGCTGATTTTTTCGATTCCCTTGTATCTGATCTTTTCATGGATAAAAAAGAAGACAACGCGCGAGGGATACGCTTGATTTTTCGTATTGATCAAATGGAAGGAGGCGCTGTTCTATGAAAAAACTGCGCACGACGCTGCGTTTATCGTTACCGGGCGCGCTGTTTTTGGGAATCTGCGCCGTCTATTTGATTATTCTCGTGAATTTGCAGATTACCGGGCAGGATTATTATGCGATTATCAAAGAAGAGACGTATACCCGGTATGTTTCAATTGAGGCTGCGCGCGGCGAAATCTATGACCGCAGCGGCCGGCCCCTCGTCATCAATACCGAGGCGTACGATATCAGTCTGGAGTACGGCGCGATGCCGAAATCCAAAGCCGCGTTCAACGACGTGATTCTGCGTACGGTCGCCGCCGTTCGTGCAGGCGGCGGTGAGGACTGCCTGACCGGGCAGAATTTTCCGTTTGCCGGCTCGTATCCTGACTACATATTGGATGAGAATTTTTTGAATACCGGTTCAAACCGCGTAAAATTTGAGGCGCTGCTCGGCCGGCTGGAGCAGCCTGCGGCAGTTGACGATGCGGAACTGCTCGACTTTTTGAAATCCCGCTATGGCCTTGTTGTCAAGGACAAAGACGGAAACGAAACTGAGCAGTACGGTGCGGCCGAGGCTGATCTTTTACTGCGCATCCGGTACGACATGGAATATCTGCAGTTCAGCCGGGTGGAGCCGTATACGATCGCTGAGCGCGTGGATATCGGGACGCTGACCTATGTCAAGGAGCTTTCCATCGGACAGATTCTCATTACGGAAGAGGCCGCACGCACCTATGTGTACGACGGGTACGCCTCGCATATTCTCGGCCGCATCGGCAAAATTCCGGCGGAGCGCATGGAGGAATATACGGCACTCGGCTACAGCGGAGACGCGTATGTCGGCCTTTCGGGCGCGGAACAGGCGTATGAGGACTATCTGCGCGGAATCGACGGTACGCTGGCCATTACGGAGGATAAATATGGCAATATCCTTTCCGAAACCATCGTTAAGGAGCCCGTGGCCGGAAACGACGTTTACTTGACCATCGACATCGATTTGCAGATGACGGCGGAGGACGCGCTTCGGGACAACATCACGCTGATCCGGGATACGGCCATAGCCGGCGGCGAAGAGCATACCGGCGAGGATGCCAGCAGCGGCGCTGCGGTTGCGGTGGATCCGGATACCGGCGAAGTGCTGGCTATGGCGTCTTATCCCACGTTTTCCCTGAAAAACTTCAGCGAGGAGTATGCGCAGAACAGCGCGGATCCGCTCCGGCCCCACTATAACCGCGCACTGTACGGCCTGTACGAGCCGGGCTCGACCTTTAAGCCGGGCGTTGCGGCGGCCGCGCTCAACGAGGGCGTTATATCCTCGAATACGGTGATTGTCGATCGCGGCGCGTATGATTATTACGAAACCTATCAGCCCCGGTGCTGGATCTATCTGCGCTTTGGCCGAACCCACGGCCCGCAGAATGTGGTTCAGGCGATTCAAAATTCATGCAATTATTTCTTTTATGAAACAGGGCGCCTGCTCGGCATAGATAAAATGAATGAATATTGCCGTATGTACGGCTTGG
This sequence comes from uncultured Eubacteriales bacterium, assembly GCA_958352145.1. Lineage (GTDB taxonomy): Bacteria > Bacillota > Clostridia > Oscillospirales > CAG-272 > UMGS902. The sequence goes on along the minus strand of CATWNM010000018.1, from coordinate 28,435 downwards.
GCACGCCGACCGGCATTGAATTTGGCGAAGCTGCCGGTACTCTCGCCGGGCCTGCGTACAGTGAAAGCGTGGGCAAGATCTGGAACCCGGGCGATACGCTTCAAGCGGCGATCGGTCAGTCGGACAACACGTTTACACCGTTGCAGTTGGCCGTTTATACCGCGACGCTGGCAAATGGCGGAACACGTTATCGCGCGCATTTGCTCCGCGAAGTCCGCAGTTTCCCGGATGGTGCGCTCGTCGCAGAAATTACGCCCGAGGCCGTTTGTACGATCGAGTTTAAAGCAGGCGTGCTTGCGACGGTGAAAAACGCGATGAAGGGCGTGGTCGAAAACGGTTCTGCCGCACGGATTTTCCTCGGCTACGACCTTACGGTCGGTGGTAAGACCGGTACGGCGCAGGTCGGAACCGGCCGCAGCGACAACGCGACCTTTATTGGGTTTGCCCCGTATGAGATACCAAAAATCGCCGTTTCCGTGATTATTGAGCAGGGAGCGAACGGCACCGACGCCGCCTATACCGCAAAGGCCATATTTGACGCGTATATTAAGGGACAGCCTTACGTTCCGTTGGAAAACGGGGAGGAAAATTATGAAGAATAAGGAATTAGCCGCGCGGACGGCGGCGGCGCTCGAGACGCTGTATCCGGACGCGGTCTGCTCGCTGGAATATGCGGGCGAACCCTGGAAGCTTTTGATTATGGCGCGGCTTTCCGCGCAGTGTACCGACGCGCGCGTCAATATCGTATCCGCGTCTTTATTTCAGAAATATCCTACGCTCGAGTCGGTTGCCGCAAGCGAGCTTGCCGAGCTTGAAGAGGCTATAAAGCCATGCGGGCTCTATAAAACCAAAGCGAAAAGCATTCGGGAGACCGCACAGATTTTGATGCGCGATTTCGGCGGCCGCGTGCCGGATACGATGGAGGAACTGCTTTCACTGCCCGGAGTAGGGCGAAAAATCGCCAATCTGATGCTTGGCGATGTGTTTGGTCAGCCGAATATCGTCACCGATACCCACTGCATCCGAATTTGCGGCCGGCTTGGTTTTTATCCGGAAAGCGAAAAAAATCCGGCGAAGATTGAAAAAATCTTGGACGGCTGTGTGGAAAAGCGGATTCAGGCGGATTTCTGCCACCGGCTGGTGCTTTTTGGGCGGGACGTGTGTACGGCGCGCAGTCCGCGCTGCGGTGATTGCTTGCTCGGTTCGTTTTGCGGGCACAATCGCCCGAAAAAATAGATTGCATTTATCCGGCCGCCGCGATATAATAATGAAGAGCGGGGGGCGCGGCGGAGCTTTCAAATGACGCCGTATGTTATGCAGAGCGTCGAGTGACGCGTTTTGTGGCGAGGCATTCCCTGCGGGAAGTGGACAAATGCTTTCCGTAATAATTCGCCGCGGCTGTCTTTATACGAAACTTCGAAAAACGGCGCTCTCGTAGGGAACGTTGTCACAAGCGCTTCCGTGCACAATTTTGCAAGGCGGTAAAATGCGGAACGTCGAGCGACGCGCCAAAAGCGCTAGCGTCGCTATGCGGCGAGACGTTCCTTACGGAAAGCAGAATTCATTTAACGTACTGTGAGGAAATAGTATGCAGAGAACGGAAATTCGCGAAATTTTTCAAGATCCCGCCGGCGCGGCCGAGCAGGAAATCACAGTTTGCGGCTGGGCGCGTTCTATACGCGCGAGCAATGCGTTCGGTTTCATCGAAATGAACGACGGAAGCTGCTTTGGCAATCTTCAAATCGTTTTTGAAGCGGACAAAATTTCAAATTACGCCGAGATTGCGCGTCAGAACGTGGGCGCGGCATTGGAAGCGACGGGGACACTCGTCCTGACGCCAGGCGCAAAGCAGCCTTTTGAACTCAAAGCACGCGCGGTGCGCGTAGAAGGCGCGTCGGCGCCGGATTATCCGCTGCAAAAGAAAAAGCATTCGTTTGAATTTTTGCGCACCATCGCGCATCTGCGTCCGCGCGCCAACACATTTAACGCCGTATTCCGTGTGCGCAGTGAGTGCGCGTATGCGATCCACAGCTTTTTTCACCAGCGTGGCTTTGTGTACGTTAATACGCCGATTATTACGACTTCTGACTGCGAGGGAGCGGGCGAAATGTTCCGCGTGACCGCGCTGGATATGAACGCGCTGCCGGTCGCGCCGGACGGTGCCGTTGATTTTTCGCAGGATTTTTTTGGTAAAAAAACGGGGCTGACTGTATCCGGCCAACTCAACGCCGAGTGCTTTGCGCTGGCCTTTGGGAACGTATATACCTTTGGTCCGACTTTCCGTGCCGAACGCTCGAATACGGCGCGGCATGCCGCGGAGTTTTGGATGATGGAGCCGGAAATGGCGTTTGCCGATCTTGACGACAACATGGAACTTGCGGAGGCGATGATTAAATTTATCGTCCGGCATGTGATGTCGGCCTGTCCCGCCGAGCTTGAATTTTTCAATAAGTTTTTTGATCCGACGCTGCTGGAGCGGCTGCGCAACCTTGTGGATAACGACTTTGCGCGTGTCACCTATACCGAGGCGATCCGGATGCTGAAAGAGAGCGGGCAGACGTTTGAATATCCGGTTTCTTTCGGGATTGACCTACAGACCGAGCATGAGCGCTGGCTTTCCGAAAAGGCTTTTGGAAAACCGGTGTTCGTCACCGACTATCCTAAAGAGATTAAGGCTTTTTATATGCGGCAGAACGATGACGGAAAGACGGTTGCCGCCATGGATATGCTGGTTCCGGGCGTCGGCGAACTGATTGGCGGTTCGCAGCGTGAGGAGCGCCTTGACCGTCTGACCGAGGCGATGAAGCGCTTCGGCCTTTCCGAGGACGATTATACATGGTATTTGGATCTTCGCCGGTTCGGTAGCGCGAAGCATGCGGGATTTGGACTTGGCTTTGAGCGTTTGGTTATGTACCTCACTGGCGTATCCAATATCCGGGATGTGGAAGCGTTTCCGCGCACGACCGGCTCCGCCGAATTCTGAGATGAATCTGAAGGTCAACCGACCCGATAAGGAGATTTTTGTCATGAAGTATTCCGAACTTTCCACTGAAGAAAAAAAAGAACAACTGAAGCGTGCGCAGATCGAATTTGACTGCCTCTGTAAGCTGAAGCTTTCGCTCGACCTCTCGCGCGGCAAACCGATCACCGAGCAACTCGATTTGTCTGACGCGCTTTTGACTTCGGTTACGGGCGAGCACGGCGATTATATCGGCGAGCACGGTTTTGATTACCGCAATTACGGTCTGCTCGACGGGATTCCGGAAGCCAAGAATCTGTTTTCAGAACTGCTGAATATTCCGGCGAAGAATTTGTTCGTCGGCGGCAACTCCAGTCTGAACATGATTTATGACGCGCTCACTCGCTTGATGCTGCACGGTGCGCCCGGCGTAGAGATTCCCTGGTGCAAATATGACCGTGTCAAATTCATTTGTCCCGCGCCCGGCTATGACCGGCATTTTGCGATGCTTGAGACGTTGGGCATTGAGATGATCACAGTGGAATATTTGGAAAACGGCCTGCTCGATATCGACCGCGTCGAGGCGCTTGCACGTGACCCGGAGGTACACGGTATGATCTGTGTGCCGAAGTACTCAAATCCTACCGGCGCGACGTATCCGCGGGATATCGTGCGCCGTCTGGCTAAAATGGAATGCGCCGCGCCGGATTTCCGCATCGTGTGGGACAACGCCTATGTCGTGCACGATATTTATACTGAGGAACATCTGGCCGATATTTTTGAATTCAGCCGCCGCTATGGCACCGAGGATCGGATTTTGTACTTTGCTTCTACTTCAAAGATCACATTTCCGGGCTCCGGTATCGCGGTCATGGCGCTGAGTGATGTAAACATGGCGCAGGCTAAAAAATTGATCGGAATTCAGACCATCAGTTTTGATAAGCTCAATCAGCTTCGCCATGCGCGTTTTTTGAAGGACGCCGCGCATGTGCACGAACTCATGAGACGGCATGCGGAGATCATCCGACCGAAGTTTGACATCGTGTTTGAATCTCTGGAAGCCGAGCTTGGCGGGCTTGGCATTGCCAGTTGGACTAAGCCGAACGGCGGTTATTTTATCAGCCTGACTTTGCTTGACGGCTGTGCGAAGCGCGTCTGGAATCTGATGAAACAGGCCGGTGTCGTGCTGACTGCCGCCGGCGCGACCTATCCGTATGGAAAAGACCCGCGCGACGCCAACCTCCGGCTTGCGCCGACCTATTCGCCCGCGCACGAGCTTGAAGTCTGCATCCAGGCGCTTTCGGCGTGTGTCCGTTTGGCTTCGCTCGAAAAAATGCTCGCCGGAAAGGCATAAACCAAAAAAGCAGAACTCTGCCGCGGCAGAGTTCTGCTTTTTTGGTCTTAGCTGAACGGCTAATCGATAGGCGGAATGTAGCTGAGCACCTCGCCGCTTTCACTGTCGCATACGATACTGATGCTGTCGCCTGCTTTCCCGTAGATGGTGAAGAGCCAATCGCTTTCGTCCAAGAGTTCGGCGCAACCGTCTTTCGCTCTGAAGCGCGCGAGTTCCAGCAGCACCTCGATTAGCCCTTCCTCTACTTCTACGCGCTCCGGCTCAATTTCACGAACCCGCTCGAAAGGAGGAGAGTTTTGCATATATTCCAGCGCGTTTGAAAAAGCGGCTTCGTACTTTTTTTCTACCAAAGCTTTTTTTCCGCAGCCGTAAAGCGATGCGAGCATGCAAAGTGATAAAAGCAATACAATAATTTTTTTCATAGCGACCCTCTTTGCTATTCTTCTGCGGCGTCAGACACCTGAATAAATATTTTTACGCCGTTTTGCGTCCATTGCTCCAGAGCCCATTCGTTAAATGTTATATACTGGGTTGTTTTTTGATTATGTTCGACGCTTTGGCTGAGAATGACCGTATGAGCTTTCCAATATGCTCCACTGCGTTGCATTCGCCGTTTTCATCATTGGAAACGTTTGCGCGCCGCTGGGTTACATCGGCTGCATAGATCACCTCCTCAAGTTGTGCTTGCAAGAATGAAACGTTTTTCTGGATTCAGAATAGCATAAACGCATGCGTGTTGCGCGTTTTGTCCTCGAATCGCGCTTTGTGCGTCTTATACAGCAGATGATAATCCACTCAATTTTGAAAATTACAGGTCTTGTTCCATCAGAGCAATAGGCAATCGTTGTGTTTTTTCTTTCATCCGGCCTTTCATAATAGAACCGCCCTGCAAGCCTGTGTAGATATAGCGGGCAAAAGAGGGTATTTAGCGTTGTTGCCGGACCCAGGATAAAATTTACTATTGAAATTCCGCAACCCGTGGTTGCATTTCTGCAAACCAGTTTTTTTAGAATACTTCTATGCCTGCTTCAAGGTATCGGGCGCATTTGAATAGGTTTTCGTCAAACAACGGATCGCGGCTTCGGTTGAAAAGGGATTTTTTGCGCTCCCAGTTCAAGGAAAGTGTGATTTAAAGAAAAATTGAAATTTTTCGTCAGAATAAACAAGACGGGCATTCCTCATTTCTAAAAATGCCCGTTTGTTTGAATACACCTTATTCATTGATTTTGCTGCTTTTTATAAAAGAATAGTGCCAAAATGATACAGAAGACAATTCCCAGGCCGTAAGGAATGATGTATAAAAATGCCGTGCTGGCCGGCGCACTATACCCAGCATATTGCTCACCCCACTGCAAAGCACAATAGTTATATGCAACCACTGCACACATGACATCAGATAGGATGACTGCTGAGAGCAAAAAGATGATATGGATGACCCTATAAACCTTCATGTTATTTCCTCCTTAGTATTAGATATATACCAATTACCATGATTACGATGCAAAACAGGAACAGTAGACCAGCGCCATTTATTGTAATTGCAGAGGATTCGTTCATTTGCTCCATGGCCGGAGGATACAGCAATGTTGCCAGCCCTACTATAATCAGTACGATAATACCAACGAAACATAGCCCGATTCCGATCTTAACTTCTGTTCCTTTCGTCGGTTTCTCCTCTGTTGAAGTACTTTCCTTGTTTGCTGAGGCATATGGCTTATCTGCCGTCAACTCATCAAGTGTAATACCAAAACATTCACTCAACGCTATCAGTTTTTCCAATTCTGGCGTAGATAGTCCCCCCTCCCATTTTGAAATTGCTTGTCTTGAAACACCGATCTTTTCTGCAAGCTGCTCTTGCGATAGCCCATTCTGGCGTCTGAGTGTATAGATTTTTTCTGATATCATCACCATATCCCCCTTAAAACCACTATACCGTAATAAATTGTGGCATGCTAACAATTTTAGTTGAAAATCTCGCAACCAGCGGTTGCTTTTTGTCAACCTCTTTATTTCTATCTTAAAACAGTGGTATGCTCATCTCAAGGTTCGGTACTCCCTTTGAATTTGTTTTGGTGAAACCAACGGAGGTTACTTCATCAATATTTAGCTTGAAAGGGACTTTTTGCGGCAGGGACTTGACAAAAGCTTCTCCCTGCGGTACAATAAAAAATTGTGGCCGGAGGATCTGCAAACGAAGATTTGCAAGGTTGGATAAGACTCGGGGATAGTCCCGTTTTTATCCGGCCTTTTGTTTTATTCTCTTTTCCCGGCGGCAAAACTATATAGCAGAAAAATTTTCAGAGAGGAGGTGCGCCATGACGGCACAGTCTATTTATGAAAAACCCATAGAACTGCATACCCTTGTCAAATTTACGCTGCCTACGATGCTGATGATGGCGTTTACTTCGCTGTATACGCTGGTGGACGGCGTGGTCGTCTCTCGTTTTGTGGGGACGGACGCGCTTTCGGCGATCAACATTGTTTTTCCGCTGATCACGCTGATCAGCGGCGTCGGTTTTATGTTCAGCACAGGGGGAACGGCCATTGTCGCCAAACGTATGGGAGAGGGCAGGCAGGCGGACGCCAATTCGTTTTTTACGCTTTTGGTGCTTGCGACTAGTGTGGCCAGTTTTTTGCTCTCGGCGCTTATGCTTTCGCTCGGCGATGAACTGTATAAACTGCTCGGCGCGGATGACAGTTTGCTCAGGTACTGTGTGCAGTACGGGCGGATTATGCTGCTCGGCAACGCGGTGTCGATGCTGCAGATTCTGTTTCAGAGCTTTCTGATTGCTGCGGATCGCCCGCGTCTCGGATTGTTTTTGACCGTTTTGTCCGGGCTTTGCAATATGGGCCTGGATGTGCTCTTTGTTCATACGCTGGATATGGGCATTGCGGGCGCGGCGGCCGCAACCATAACCAGCGCGGCGGTCGGCGGCGTGATTCCGATTTTTTACTTTTTGTCCGGGAAAACGGCTCTGCGCTTTTCGCGCCCTGTTTTTGACGGGCGCGCGCTGCTTTTTGCTATGGCCAACGGTTCTTCCGAGATGGTTTCAAACCTTGCAAATTCAGTGACGACTTTCCTGTATAATATGCAGATGCTCCGACTTTCAGGAAATGCGGGCGTCGCGGCGATTACGGCGGTTTTGTACGCGCAGTTTTTATTTTCTTCGCTCTTGATTGGCTTTACGACCGGTTCCGCGCCGCTTGTCAGCTTTCATTATGGCGCGGGCAACAAAGATAAGCTGCGGGCGCTGTTTTGTCTTTGTCTTCGCGTTGTTTTTGCCGTTTCGGCTGCCATGTTTCTTTTGGCTGAGGTTTTGGCCGGCGGTGCCATTGGCGTCTTTGCGGGGCAGGATCTCGCTATGAAAGAGATCGGTGTGCGCGGCTTTCGTATATTTTCGGTTTCGTTTTTACTCTGCGGCTTTAATATCTTTGCTTCCGGATTTTTCACCGCGCTCTGCAACGGAAAGATTTCCGCCGGGATTTCTCTTCTGCGCACCTTTTTGCTTCAGGTGGGGGCGATTTTGTTGCTGCCGCTTCTTTTTGGAGTAGACGGCGTATTTGCGGCAGTTCCCGCGGCCGAGCTTCTGACGGCGGTCGTATCGGCCGTTTTGCTGCTGCGTTGCCGCCGCCGGTATGGATATTGATTTTTTGTTGAACGCTTATTTGATCTTTTTTCTTTGCAGACAGCGCCGCGCGTACCAAAAAGGCACGCGCGGCGTAAGCCAAACAAGTTTTTTGCGGCGGATCTCGTTTATTCTCCGGATGGCGCAAACATGGATTCGTATTGGGACACGGGTTTCCCAAATACCGGCATTCCGCTTTCATCAAAGTCAAATTTTTGCACATGGAGATACCGATTGCCCTTTTCGGTTGTGCGCGCATGATAAGCCAGCCAATACTCGGTGCCGTCCGGAGACAGGAATACCGAGCAATGTCCTGGCGCGTACACGTTGTTCCCGGCCGTAAGCATGGGTGTCTCAACCTTTGTCCAGCTTGGTTTTGCAAGAATATCCGTTCCGGTAAATTCCAGCAGGCCGAGACAGTAATAGGGCGAGGTCACGTTGTTGGCGCTGTATACGAGGAACAGGCGTCCGTCATGCTCAAAGGTGTACGGCCCCTCGTTGATTTTGCCGTCTTGCGTTTCAAAATCCAGCACAGCGCTGGAAATGACCGATACCCGCTTATGGTCGATTGTCCAGGGATTTTCCAGTTCGGCGATGGCGATCACGTTGCCGTTTAAGATCCGCGCGCACGTGATATAGTTTTTGCCCGCATAGGTGAATACGTGCGCGTCGATTGCCCAGATCGTATCGCTGAGAAAGCCTTTGAAGATATAATCGCCGTAGGGATCGTCGCTGGTGGCTTCAAGACAGAACAGACGGATAGATTTTGCCGGCTGGCCGTTCTCTTTTTCCGAAAGATCGGTTGCGCCGCTTGCATAAATATACCATTTGCCGTCCACTTTTACGATCTCAGGCGCATACAGTTTGTGTTTGATTTCGCCCGTGTCGCTGGCCACATAGATATCCTTGCCTTCGGCCGTGCGCAGTTCGGACAGCGTTTTTGCCCGATAGAGCGTCACGCGGTCGTTTTGCGGCGCAGAATACAGCGCATAGTAATACTGGGTCTCGCCGTCGTATACGATACAGGGGTCTCCGCCCGGCGCGGATGCGCGCAGCGGATTTTGAATCAAGTCACGCATTTTTGAATCCTCGTTTGTCAAATCGATAGTTGGTGCGTCTTCAATATATTCGGCTATAAAATATTGGCATGCTCGCCGGAGGATCGTATTGGAGGCGCCGCGAATGCAGACCGCGGTTCCGTCGATCAGAATCGCCGCCTCGATGTCTGTGAGCGTGCCTGCACTTTGACTGATCGCGCGGTTGGTCGTGCCGATTGCGATTTCCTTTGCGGCAGGCGCCTGAGCGTCGGTTACAACCGGGATTTCCACGCCGTATGCCGTCTTTACGGCCGCGGCCAGATCGTTGGCCGCGATCGTTTCGATCGCGTTTGCCTCAGCGCCGATGACGATCGTATATTCGGTGATGGCTGCGCCGCCGATGCGCAGGCCGCCGGACGACGGCTGTGCGAAAATTTCCGCCATGATCTGCGCATCCACAGCCCCGGCTTTGACCAGACGGTCACAGATTCGATCCCCGGATTTCGGGGCGGCGGTGAGCGCGCGGTAGCAGATGCAGAACGCGTCTCCACGGCGGAAATCGGCGCCCGCCGCACTGTTTTCGGTCAGCCCAGCGGTTTTGGCCAGCGCAAACGGATCACTCCATATAAAATCCCCGCTGTCGTCGTTTTTATCCTCGTAACCGAGCACGCGCAGAAAGCTGGTCAGAAACGCCGCCTCCCCGATCACTTCATCGGTGCCGAAGCGGGAATTCCCGACACCCTGCGTAATTTTGTTTGCATAGGCATAGCCTACGTAAGGCGCGGCCCATGCGGGCACGTCCTCAAACGGATGCGTATAGTTTCCGCCGGCGGCCTCGGCCTCGGCGCCGAGAAAGCGCACCACAAGCGCGATCGCCTGCGCGCGCGTCAGACTGTCCTCCAGCGCAAAGTCCACGCGACCGTCCGCCGTCGCGTATCCCTGCACCAATCCCAGCCGGTTCAAGGCTTCCGCGCTCGCTTGCGCGTCCTTTTCCACGCCGGCGGCAGCCGCAGAAAACGGCAGCATACCGAATACCATCAGGAAGGTCAGAAAAACAGCGGCCAGCCGAATCTGTTTTTTCATAAAACGTCCTCCAACTTCAGATTTCTGTCAAGATAAATATACACGAAAATCCCCAAAAAGTAAATATATATTTATAAGCTTCTTGTACAATAAATATAAATAATGCGTTAATCCAAATGTGAGAGGGCGGGGGCGCAGACATCTTCCTACGTCTGCGCCCCCGCCCTTTTGACTTTATTTGGTTTGCGTTAAAAAATCAGTCGGCCGTCTGCACACACAATTCACACATGCTCGGCGCGACGGTAATCGTTGTTCCTTCTATAGCCGTATCGTTGAAAAATTCCTGAAAAAACGTTAAAGGGACATACGCGGACCCGTTGAGAACGCACGTTTCCACCTCGTTTTCTATCTCGCGGCTCATGTCGATCACTTGAAGCTTCCCCTCAAAGCGAACGGCCTTTGCTCCATCGAAAAGAACGGCTTTTTGTATATAGCCGTCGTCCACGCTGATTGCCCCGGTTTCGGGATCCCAGCCGACTTGATAACCAAGCGCTTCCGCTATTTTGCGAAGCGGTACCATGACGGTGTTTCCCTCCTGATAAAGCGCGCAGGGCAGGCCGCTGAGGTCCAGTGTCTGCCCGCCAGCGACGACCGTAAAGCTTTCGGTATCCTCGGCGGTATTCGCCGGCGCGGCAAATACCGGCATACTCGTCAAAACAAGAGCGGCAGCCGCAAGCAGACAACAAACAAATTTTTTCATCTCAAACTTCTCCTTTTTAACTTTGTACAAAAAAATCACAGAAGCATGCCGCTTTGTGCAGTCAGCGCGACGAACAGCAGCACGGCGGCAGCTGCGGCAAAAAACGACCAGGACGGCTTTATCATCTTCATCATGTCCTCCATAGATTTTGTTTCTGCCTTGTTAGTCGCGTCGTTTGAAGAAAATCCTCGCGGCGCAGGAAAATTTTTTCAAAATCCAAAACTGTTGAGCCGCCGTTTTCCGCTGGACGCAAAACCGTGAAAGCGGAGGGACAAAACAAAGACTGCCGAAAAGCTTTTAGCTTTTCGGCAGTCGCCGCTTTTTATCTGTTTTATCGGTTGCGGTCGGTTTCGTCCATGCCAAATTGACCCATGAGGCGTTTGTTGAACTCTTCAGCCGTATTGTAGCCCATTTTTTTCTGCCGGTTGTTCATGGCCGCGATCTCCAGTACGACGGCCAGATTTCGCCCGGGGCGGACGGGGATCGTCAGCGAGGGGACCTCGATGCCTAAAATTTCGGTAGACTGAGATTCCATGCCCAGCCGATCGTACATTTTGCCCTGCACCCATGGCTCCAGCGTGACCACGAGATCGATCTTTTCGGTCAGCTTGACGGCGCCCATGCCGAACAGGCGACGGACATCTACGATCCCGATTCCGCGAAGCTCCACATAGTGCCGGATCACCTCCGGCGCTGAACCGACCAGTGATTTCGCCGAAACGCGTTTAATCTCGACGGCATCGTCCGCGATCAGCCGGTGGCCGCGTTTGACCAGTTCGATCGCGGTCTCGCTTTTTCCGACGCCGCTGTCGCCAAGAATCAGAATGCCTTCTCCATACACCTCGACCAATACGCCGTGACGGGTGATCCGCGGTGCGAGCAGAACGTTGAGCTGAGAGATCATCGCCGCCATAAATTCGCTCGTCCGGTCGGCGGTACGGAGCAGAGGGACGTCGTATTTCTGCGCGCATTCGGTCATATTGAGCGGAATATCCAGCGTGGAGGTGACGATTACGGCGGCGGGACGCATGGCCATGAACCGGTCTACTGCAGACCGGCATTCTTCCGGCGTACGTTCCTCCAGATACCGCACCTCGACTTTGCCGAGGATCTGTATACGTTCTCGGTCGAAAAGCTCAAAGAAACCGAAAAGCGGAAAGGCCGGCCGGTTCAGTTCCGGGCTGGAAATCGGAATGTCCGCCGGAGCGCAGGGGAGATAAATCGGTTCCAGCGAGAATTCCTGAATGATCTTTTCAAGCGAGATACTGTACTTGTCCTGCATGCGCGCACCTCCGGTGAATGAGATGGAACAATTGTACCATATTGCCGGCCAACTTACAAGGTGTTTTTCAGTTGTTTTCTAAGATTTTTTCAAGTTTTACAACCAGCGTCGCCGCCTCGGCCCGAGTAATTTTGCTTTCGGGACGCACGCTGCCGTCGTCATAGCCTGAAATCAGTCCTTGCGCATAGGCGCGGCGCAGGTTTTCATCTGCCCACGGCGCGATTTTGTCGCTGTCGGTAAAGTCGGTGTCCTTGATTTCGTCTTCGGATTCAGGCAGCAGCGCGCCGAGCACATAAATCGCTTCCTGGCGCGTAATACTGTCCTTTGGCGCAAAGATCAGCGTATCGCTGACCGTTGTTTTTCCCCGCATGAGGCCGGCGCCGGTCGCTGCGCGCACAAAGGGAAGCGCCCATTCGGAGATCTGCGAAACATCTTCAAATTCCAGCGGCGTCTGCGCGTATTCCTCCGTGTCTATGCCAAGGTATCCGACGAGAATTTTTGCAAATTGTTCCCGACTCATCTCATCGTTTGGAATATAGACCAGTTCGCCTTTCAGGTTTTCGCTGCCGCTGATTACGCCCATATAGCTCAGCATATTGACATACGTTTTCGACCAGTGCCCGTCAAGGTCGGCAAAGCGATTGGTGTCGTAGCGTTCCGTCAGGAGGATGTTTTCGAGCGTCACGCGCTGCGGCATCTCGGACGCCGTATAACAGAGGATGTTTTCGAGTTCAACGATGCCGCGCTCCTCTGGATTGATGGTTAAAACGAGCAGCGCGCGGCCGTTGTATGCCCGGAAATCATAGTATATTTCATAAGGAATGGAATATTCAGTCTTATGGCCGTTTTGATCGGTTACGCTGACCACCGCATACGGGCTGCTGTCTGGCGCAAGTCCGTCCACCCACATCCAGAGCCTGCGGCCCCACAGCCCCTCTGCCCGCAGCGCGCCGGCGGCAACTTCGATGGTGAAAGACTCCGCAGGGGGGCATTCTTCTTCCGGTTCAACCGGTTCGGAGGAAGCGGACGAGGCAGAGGAAGCGCGGCCGTCCTCCTTCTGGCTGTCTTTGCTTGTATTTTCAGCGGAACTGCTTTCTAGCAATTCACCGCTGTCAGACGATTCACTGCTTTCAGGCAGGGAGACGGACAGACCGGCTGTCTCGGATGTTTCCGCCATTGTTTCAATTTCGCCGCTTTCTGCCGCAACTGTGGAAATGGAACTTTCGTCCGGCTTGGTTTCGTCGGATGTACCTTCATCCGATGCGGGATCGGGATTTTCCGGTTCGGGCACGCGAAGTATAAAGGCGCCCGCGCCGAGGATGCCTGCCGTCTCGTCCCAGACGGTCTCATATTCTTCGGCGCTCAGACTGCCGTCCAGCGCTTCGGTGAGCAGGAGGGAAAGGTCGGGATCAAAGTAGGCGGGGAGCACCGCCGTTTGGTCGAGTAGGGCGGCCGCTATGCGGCCGCTGCCTTTGGCGGCGCGTACCGTGATGACGTTGCCGCTTACTGAGATCGAGAAATTGTCGTTTTCCACTTTGGCTTCAAGCGCGTTCCCAAACCAGACTGGTTCGCCGCTGAAGAAAGCGCAAACGCGCATTTGGGTCTGTCCGTTCTCGTCGGGGAGCAGCAGACTTTGGTCCAGGGTCAGTTGATCGACGCTGTCGGTCACCCGCAAAAACAGATCGAGGGATACAGTTCCGCGTTCGGTTTCGGTTTCGATCTGCAGCCGCCCAAGACCGCGGGCGGCCGTCGGTGTGAAATAGATTTTCCCGTCCTCGATGCGGGCGCTGCCGAACTGCTCGTCCGTGACCAGCGACGTATTGTCCTCGTCAAAGAGAAAGTCTACGGCGATATCTTTGTTTGCCGAAAGGGCGTCCTCGACGTCGTCCTCGCGCTCGGGCGCTTTCAGATCGGACTTGTTTTCGCCTTCGCCGTCGGTTTCGGTTCCTTCGCTTTCGTCTTCTTCGGGCGAGCCGGTCTTTTCACCGCCGGTTTCTTCATATGCGGGTGTGCTTTCCATAAGGCGCGGCTCAAGAACATATTCCTGGCCGTTTAGGAGATAGCCGTCCGGCAGGCTGCATTCGATGTAGTAGGGGTTGTCCGCTTCGGCGGCTTCAAGAATGGCCAGCGCGTTGGATACGCGGCGTACGCTGCCGTCCGAGGGGCGGCTTACGGTTTTTGCCCCCTCGGCGCCGAATAGAACCATGCAGGAGGAGCCGCCGCCGTCCAAATTCAGCGCCGACGTGCAGCCGAGATCGCGCATGAACGCTGCCAGCGTGTACAGCGTCATGCCGCTGCTGTAGGAAAGCTGCCGCCCGTCGATGACCGCGATCACGATCCCGCCGTCCTCGCGCAGGCCGACCGCCGTGCGCGGCTGCCGCGTTTTCTCGTGTTCGAGATCAGCCGTGCCGTCTACGATCTCGCCGTCCTGAAGAATGATGTCTCCGCCGCCGAGCGCATACTCGACATCGTCAAAGCTGCCGCCGCTTTCTATGCCCAGCGTGATGCGGTCACCTACATCCAAAATACGATAAATAAGCTGGGTTTCGTACAGCTTTGGAACCACCAGCACCGCGCAGCCTGCGGGAATTTCGCCGTCCGCGGTATCTTCGCGGATCTCGGTGACGACGGCGCGGATCTCATCGGAGAGGCGAAGCTCGCCGTCAAGCTCGAGAATATATTCGGTGGTTTCAAGGCTTTCCGGAATTTTGGTGGTCGCGCCGTAATCCTCGGTCAAAAGATACACGCCGTATACCGACGGATATTTGTTGATGTAACTGATCGGAAGCTCTTCGCCATTTTCCAAGATATAGGCGCGGTCGCCGACAGTTCCGAAAAATGCGGAACCGTCGCGGTTGATGCCGAGCGCGGTGTTTCCATCGGAGGAGGAGACAAAGCGTCCGTTTTCTATGTAAACGCCCATCGGCACACCGGTGGCCATGCTGTAGAAATCGCCGTTGACCGCGGCAACCAGGCTGTACCCTTCTTCAAAATCCCGGTCGATCAGCGTACCAGGGCGGCCCAGGCCGTAGATGCCGTCGCCAAGATTTGCCGCCGCGATCCGTCCGCCGGCGAGCGGATCGATTTCAAGCACGAAAGCTGTCTGGTTGGTCGTTTGATCGACCGTCCCGGAATATTTGTAAAATTGTACGCCGCCGCCCAGGCGCTGCACGTCTGCGGCCGTGACCATCCCAAGCCCGGACAGGGCATAGCTGTAGGCTTCCGTTTCCTCTGCGGGTTCTTCGCCGGCTCCGAAGGCTGGAAGCACGCCGCCGAGCGTCAATGTCAGCGACAGCATTGCCGCCGCGATTTTGTTTCGTGTTTTTTTCAATTCAACATCCCCGTAGCCGCGCGCTTGCATCCCCTTTGCAGCGCCAGCGGCGTAAATAAACTGCGCCGCATAAGCGTGCAGAGCATATTCATGTTTCTATTCTAGCATACTGGAAGCGGCAAGTCAAAAGAAAAATGCCTGATTTTGAGAGGAGCGGCATGTATTTTTTTCCGTTTTTTACGCATATTAGAGACAAACGCGTTTTTTCGCGGCGAAACGGGGCGCGCGGCTTTTGCATATACTGTTGCTGCCGCAAAGCAGCGCCCGCAGCCGCGCTTATGCGTGGATCTTCAAAAGAAAGGCGGCACAGCTGTGCCGTAGATAAAAAATCATGATCGTATTCGACTATGTTTTACCGGGCACATATGCGCCGGACGCGTTTGCAAAGGCTTGCCGGGCGCTTGACTGTGAGGTGACCGTGCAAAAGGGCGCCGCGGCCGTCGATGCCAAGCAGCCTTTTGCGCTGTCTGCGCTCAACATGGCGGCGGGGGACCGGATCAGCGTAACGCTGCGCGGCGGGAACGAGCAAAACGCGATGGAACAGCTGACCGGGCGCCTGTACCGGGGCATATGAGGTGCGCGTATGACGCATTTGACTGGAAAAGGGCTTTTTAGCGGCTGCGCCATCGGCGTGCTTTGGATACTGCCCGATTCGTTCGACGGCGGCGCTTTAAACGTTCCCGCCGCACTCGATGCGTTCGAGCGCGCACGCGCGTCCGCCGTAGAAGCTGCGGATGCGGAGGCCGGCGAAGAAGCGGAGCTTGTAAAGCTTTTGATCTGCGACCGGGATTTTTCTGCGCTTGTGCAGAGCGGTATTGAGGACGGCCGCCTGACGGCAAAGGCGGCCGTTGCCCGCGCGCTGGAAACGGCGTCCGGCCGTATTGCCGCCGCCGCTGACGCTGACGCCGCCCGGCGCGCCCGGCTTCTTTGCTCAGGCGGAGAACGGATCCTGGATTTTTTGGAGGAAAGCGGAGACGCTTTGCCCGCGCTGCCGCCCGGTGAGAATCTTGTGCTGGCCGCGGGCGCGCTCTCAAAGCGCGCCGCCGCGTTTTTGCGCCGCGCGGGGCTCCGGGCGATTTTGATCGAGGAGGATCGCGCCGGGCGCGCCGCCTCGATTGCACGCCAATGCAAAATCCCGGCCATATCCGGGTTATCCGGGCTTAGCCGGCTTGTGACCGGCGCGCCGGTCGTCGTAGACGGCGGCGCAGGTGACGCGTTTGTGTACCCGACGCCCGAGCAGATCGCCCGCGCGCGCCAGCCGGCCCTGCGCGAAGAGGTTCTGCGTTAAACAGTCAAAAAAGCGCATAAAGAGCGGTAGTCCGCTTTTTATGCGCTTTTTGGTTTGGCAAGCGCCGCTCAGAACTTCGGTTGCGCGAAGCGGCGGAATGTGCTATAATAAAATGTGAACAAAAGCGTGGTCTATCGGAAGTGAAAGGGGTCTTTGTATGGCGATTTCAAGGATAAAAGCGGTATTTGCATGCGATGTCCGAACGCTGTGGGATGCCGTAACTTCTCTTGAAAATTATTCCTGGCGCGGCGACATAAGCAGGATAGAAATTTTAAGTGAAAAACAGTTTGTCGAATTCACTAAAAATGGATATAAAACGGTCTTTACAATTACAGCGGCGGAGCCCTGCAAGCGGTGGGAATTTGATCTGGAAAACGAAAAAATAAAGGGGCATTGGACAGGGCTGTTTGCGCCAAAGGAAGACGGAGCAGAACTGGATTTTACCGAAAATGTTTCTGCGAAACGGGTTTTCATGCGGCCGTTTGTCCGGCCTTATTTAAAAAAACAACAGGCGCGGTATGCCGCCGATTTGAAAAAAGCCGTAGAAATGAATGCAGGGAGGAAAGACAAGGATGCGCGACGCGGAAAAAACCATAGGCAATTTGATTGATAAGCAGGGCGTTGCTTTTATCGCTTCTGTTTCCGAGGATGGCTTCCCAAATATGAAAGCCATGCTTCCGCCTCGCAGGCGGAAGGGAATCAAGGTTTTTTATTTTACGACCAATGCCTCTTCGATGCGGACGGCGCAATACAGGAAAAATCCAAACGCCAGCATCTATTTTTGCGACAAACGCTACTACAGAGGCGTGATGCTGACCGGCAAAATGGAAGTGCTCGAGGATGCCGACAGCAAGCAGATGATTTGGCGAGAGGGCGATACCCTGTATTATCCAAAAGGCGTAACGGACCCGGATTACTGCGTTCTGAAATTTACGGCGCGCAGCGGACGATATTACGCCAATTTCAAATCCGAATCCTTTGAAGTGCCGTAACCGGGTTCCGGCATCACATACGGCTACTTTGCCAAGAGGTGTCTAAAACCAAACAGGAAAAGATAGATGCGTTGTTTTTTCAATTTCTACGCACAAAGTTTATACCTTATTTTCACAAAAAAAGGAAAAAAATTCTTGCCAAATTCTGATTGCTTGTGCTATAATGTGGATAATCTGAAACCATATAAATGAAAAGTTCTTCCGAAAAGCTTTTGGCGGCGATGGCGCCGCGAAACGCGGCTTTGTCCACGGGGAACTTTTTCTGTATGCGGGCCAAATGGCGGAATCTCCGCTTTTTTGAAAAAGGAGGTCGAAAAGATTGCTGAGCGATACGTTAAAAGCGATACAAGAGGCCGAGTCGGCGGCTGGGGAAGCTTTGGCGGCTGCGCAGGCCGAGGCAAAGGCAAAGATCGGCAAGGCGCAGGAGCAGAGCCGCGCGGCGCTGGCCGAGGCCGAGCGCCGCGCGCGCCGGGAATATGAAAGCGCGCGGCAGAAAGCGCAGAAGGAAGCCGAACGCACGGTGCTTGACGCGAAGGGACTGGCCAAATCGGCGGCGCAGTCTACCGAAGAATTTTTGAAAACCAAAATCGCGGCGGCCGCGGACGAAGTGCTTGGAGGGATCAGACTGAAGTGGCAGTAAGCAAAATGAAAAAGCTGTCCGCCTTTGTTTCGCGCGGGGATCTGAACGCGGTGATCGCCGAATTAATGGAGCTTCGCTGCGTAGAGGTGGCCGAAGTGCCGGAGGCGGACTTTTCGGATGCGCACGGCGGCGAAGCGCGGCTGGTCGAAAAAAGCGAGACCGAGCGAAAGATCGCGTCGATCCGCGAGGCGCTTGCGCTCGCGCATAAATATGCCAAAAACGTAAAAAGCCTGCTCGATCCCAAGCTTGCGGCCGATCTGCGGCGGTTTGACGACACGCCTGAATACGGGGAGGCAAACGCGCTGCTTGCGTCCGTGCTGCAAAAGGGACAGCGGCTGACTGAAATCAAAAACGAAAAGGCAAAAGAGGCGGCGTATCTTGCGTCGCTTGCGCCGTGGACGCCGCTGGACGTTCCGCTGTCCGTCGCCGAAACTGACAAGACGGCGTGGCTGTTTGGCAGCTTTGGCGGCGGCGTCCGCGCGGCGCAGGTCCGCGAGGCGCTTTCCGGACTCGATGCGGAATTTACCGCCCTCAGCGAGGGGGCAACGCTCTGCGGCGCAGTTGTCTTTTACCGCGCGGAGGCGGATGGCGTAAACGCCGCGCTGCTCCCGCTTGGCTTTATCCGCACGGCGTTTCCCGCTTCCGCTGGCACGCCTGCGGAAGAAATGCGCGCCTGCCGCGCGCGGCTTTCGGCGCTCGATACCGAGCGCGAAGCCGTGATCGAAGAATTGAAGAAAGACGCCGAACGTACGGCACTGCTCGAAATGCTCAGCGATTTTGAGCAAACGCGCCGGACTGCGCTTACCGCGCTGGAAAAGACCGGCAGCACGAAATATACCGCGCTGGTCTGCGGCTATGTGCCTGAGCGGACGCAGGACGCCGTTAAGCGGGCGCTGGATCGTTATGGCTGCGCCTACGAATTTTCGGAGATTCCAAAGGGCGAGGACGCGCCGGTAGAACTGCGCAACAACGCGTATGCGCGCAGCTTTGAATGGGTGCTTGGCATGTATTCTTATCCGGCCTACGGAACCTTTGATCCGACGGCCATCATGAGTATCTTTTATTTTCTCATTTTCGGCCTGATGTTTGCGGACGCGGGCTACGGACTTCTGCTTGTGCTGTGCGGCTTTGGCGGCATTCGTCTTTTGCATCCGAAGCCCGGTATGCGGAATTTTCTCGCCATGTTCGGCTGGTGCGGATTTTCTTCGATCGTCTGGGGCGTGCTGTTCGGTTCTTATTTCGGCGATTTTCCGCTGGCTTTCATGAACAATATGACCAGCCTTGCGGTGATCCCCGATACGCTGGCCGTCTGGTTTGATCCGCTGCAAAATCCGATGAATTTTTTGATTCTGTCGCTTGCCGTGGGGGCTGTGCATTTGATTGCGGGCATGGCGGTCCAGTTCTACACGCTCTGCCGGGACAAAAGGACGCTCGACGCGCTCTTTGACATTGGCTCGTGGTGGGTGCTCTTTGCGGGAATTGCGCTGCTGGCTATTGCTTCCCCCGCCGGAAAATGGGTGGCGCTTGCCGGCGTGCTGCTGCTCGTGCTTACGCAGGGCCGCGCGCAGAAAAATCCGCTGATGAAGCTGGTTAAAGGCGTGGGCAGCTTGTACGGCCTGATTTCCTATGTGTCCGATCTGCTCTCCTATTCGCGCATTCTTGCGCTTGGTCTTGCTTCGGCGGTCATCGCGCAGGTCGTCAACATCCTGGCGACGCTCGGCGGCCCCTCGATCGGCGGATTTATCGCAATGGTTGCGGTTTTTGTGTTCGGTCATGTGCTCAACCTCGCGATCAACGTGCTTGGCACGTTTGTGCATACTTCGAGGCTTCAGTATATCGAGTTTTTCGGGAAGTTTTTTGTGGACGGCGGACGGCCGTTCCGTCCGCTGGCGCCGACCGAGGACTACACCTATAAATTAAAACAGACAAAATAATATAAGGGAGATAAAACAATGACTTTCACGGAACTTCTTTCTATGCTTTTTACGGGGAACAATCTTGCGCTGCTCGGCGCGGCCGCGGCGGTAATTTTTGCAGGCATGGGCTCCGCCAAAGGCGTCGGCATCGTGGGCGAGGCGGCGAGCGGCCTGCTTTCGGAGGATCCTTCCAAATTTGGTAAGGCGCTGATTTTGCAGGCGCTGCCCGGCACACAGGGCATTTACGGGCTGATTACCGCGTTTTTGATTATTTTCAATATGGGCATTCTCGGCGGCAATCCGGTCGATTTGACCATCGGTCAGGGCATGTACTATCTTGCGGCCGGACTCCCGATTGCGGTTGTCGGCTATTTCTCGGCGATTGCGCAGGGCCGGGTGGCGGCGAGCGGCATCAATCTGCTTGCCAAGCGTCCTGACGAGGTCGGTAAGGCCATCACCTCCGCCGCGCTGGTGGAGACCTACGCGATCTTCGCGGTGCTGGTTTCGCTGCTGCTCGTTTTGTTCGCATAAGGCCGGAGGGCGTTATGACGGGCGTTGAAAAAATATTGGAGAGAATCAAGGCCGAGACTGAAGCCGAGATCGCGCAGATCCGCGCGGATGCCGAGGAAAAGAGCCAGGCGATTTTGACGGCTTCGGCAAAGGAAGCCGCCGCGCTTGAGGCGAAGAGCGCCGAGCGCATCCGGCGCGAGCGCGGCGAAATCGCGGCGCGCGCCGCATCCGCTGCGGAAGCCGCCCGGCGTTCGGTCATGCTGGAGTCGCGTGCGAAAGCGCTGGAGTGCGTATATGCCGAGACTGCGCGCCGTCTTGGCGCGCTTGAGGGACAAGAGCGCTTAGAATTTCTTTTGGGCGTTCTGCGCGCGGCGCTTGGCGACTGCCACCGGCGTGAAGCTTTGGCTATGGAAACCTACGGCGAGGATATCCGTCCTGCCGAATATGTGCTTCTGCTGTCTGCGCCCGACCGCGCGGCGTTCGGCGAAGCACTTGTGCAAAAGGCCGGCGAGCCGCTCATACTCGGCGCTGCGGCTGGGATTTCCGGCGGGCTGATTCTGCGCTGCGGCGACATGACGGTCAATTGTTCGCTGGAGATGATCCTTGCGGATGCGCGGGAGCAGACGGAGGCGCACGTGTATGCGCTTCTGTTTGACTGACGCCGGAGGGACGGCTATGGCGTATAAAGATACGGATTATATGTACAGTTCGGCGCGCGTGCGCGCGCTGGAAACGAAACTGCTCGGCGCGGAGCAGTTTGCGCAGTTGATCGACGCGCCGACTTCTGCGGACGCTGAAGCGCTTCTTTCGGACGCGATGCCGCCTGTGTATAACGCGGAGGGAAATTTTGATCTCGAAGCGACCTTGGACGCGTTTTTATCGGAAGCGTTCGGTCTTGTCGAGTCCATCGCGCCCGATCCGTCGCTGTTTCGGTTTTTGCGCTATGAGTTTGATGCAAACAATGTCAAAGCGGCGATCAAAGCGGATTTTGCCGGCATTTCGGCGGACGATATGCTGTTTGCATGTGGGAGCGTGCCGTCCGCCGCGGCGGCTGCGGCGGTGCGGGACAAGGATTTTTCGGCTTATCCTGCGCATATGGCTGCCGCAGCGGCTGCGGCGATGGAGGCCTGCGCCGCCACGGGCGATCCGCAGAAGATCGACCTTCTTCTGGACCGTGCGGCGTTTGCGGACATGCTGGACGCCGTCCGAGCGGAACCGCTGCTGCTGGAGATTGTGCGGCAGAAGATCGACGCCGTCAATGTGCTGACCATGCTGCGTCTCATAGACGCAGGGCAGACGGGTCTTGCGCCCGAGGCGCTGCTTCCGCTTGGAAATGTGCCGGCGGAGACCTATTTTGCGGCCGAGAGCCGGGCGGAACTCGCCGGGCTTCTGCGCTACGGTCCGGCCGCCGGTTTGGCGGCGCTGCTCGAGGTCGAGCCGCCGATGCCTTTTGCGGCGCTCGAGCGCGCGGCGGATGAAATGCAGCTTTCGCTGATTCAAAAAACTCGTTTTGTGCCGTTCGGATTGCCGGTGCTCTGCGGCTATCTCCTCTCCGCGCTCTATCAGGTTAAAAATCTTCGGATCATTTTTTCGCTGCGCGCGCTGGGCTCTGACGGCGCGGCCATCCGGGAAAGGATGCGGAACGGGTAATGGATAAAATTGGGATAATCGGCGGCCGTGACAGCGTGCTCGGCTTCCTTGCGATCGGCTTTGCCGTCCGCCCGGCGGCGGACGCGGACGCGGCGCGCCGTGCGCTCCGTGAGCTTGCCGCAGACTGCGCGGCGATCTTTGTCACGGAGGAATATGCAGAGGCGCTTGCCGAGGATATTGAAAAATACAAGGATGTCCCCTCGCCCGCTGTAGTGGTGCTGCCCGGCGCGGGCGGCTCGAAGGGTCTCGGTATGGCGGCGCTCCGCAGCGCGGCGCAGCGTGCGATCGGCGCGGACTTTTTGTTCAGAGAAAATTAGAAAGGAACGTAGAGATACATGGTTGAGGGAAAGATAGTCAAGGTTTCCGGGCCTCTGATCATCGCTGAGGGTATGCGCAGCGCCAATATGTTCGACGTTGTGCGCGTCGGCGAAAAACAGCTGATCGGCGAAATCATCGAGATGCACGGCGATCGCGCTTCGGTGCAGGTCTACGAGGAAACGGCGGGCATCGGCCGCGGTGACCGCGTCGTTTCCACAGGTTCGCCGCTTTCGGTCGAGCTTGGCCCCGGCATCATTACGAATATATATGACGGCATCCAGCGTCCGCTGGAGGCCATGCATAAAAAATACGGTCCGAACATCATCAAGGGCATCGACGAGCCCGCCATCGACCGCGAGGCGCGCTGGCAGTTTGTCGCCACGGCGAGGATGGGCGATACGGTTGCAGGCGGCGATTTTCTTGGCTACGTCGAGGAAACCAAGGCGGTCAAGCACTGGATCATGGTGCCGCCGGGACAGCGCGGCAAGCTGACTGAACTGCTCAGCGGCAGCTATCGCGTCACCGACACTATCGGCCGCCTGCAAAACGACAAGGGCGAGATCGTCCCGTTGTCTCTCATGCAGAAATGGCCGGTGCGTATCGCGCGTCCATACCTTGAAAAGCTGCCGCCCGCCGAGCCTATGATTACCGGTCAGCGCGTGATCGACGCGCTGTTTCCGATTGCCAAGGGCGGCACGGCCTGCGTGCCCGGTCCGTTCGGTTCGGGCAAGACGGTTGTGCAGCACCAACTGGCCAAGTTCAGCGACGTGGACATCGTCGTATATATTGGATGCGGCGAACGCGGCAACGAAATGACCGACGTTCTGCGCGAATTTCCCGAACTGCGCGACCCCCGTACGGGTGAATCGCTGATGCAGCGCACCGTGCTGATTGCCAACACCTCGGATATGCCGGTCGCTGCGCGCGAGGCGTCGATCTATACCGGCATCACGATCGCCGAGTATTTCCGGGACATGGGCTATACCGTCGCGGTCATCGCCGATTCGACCTCCCGCTGGGCGGAGGCGTTGCGCGAGATGTCCGGGCGGCTGGAGGAAATGCCCGGTGAAGAGGGCTATCCCGCTTATCTGACTTCGCGGCTTGCGCAGTTTTACGAGCGCGCGGGACAGGTTGTGTGCCTCGGCAGCCGGCGCGACCGCATCGGCGCGCTGTCGGCCATCGGCGCGGTTTCCCCGCAGGGCGGCGACATTTCCGAGCCGGTCACGCAGGCGACGCTGCGTATCGTCAAGGTGTTTTGGGGCTTGGAGGCAAATCTTGCCTACCGCCGCCATTTCCCGGCGATCAACTGGCTGAATTCCTATTCGCTCTATAAGGACCGGCTCGAGGACTGGTACACGGCGAACGTCGCGCCCGACTGGCCGGCGCTCGTTTCCCGGATTATGGATATTTTGCAGAGCGAAAGTTCGCTTGACGAGATCGTCAAACTGGTCGGCATGGACGCGCTTTCGTCTGACGACCGCTTGACGCTGGAGGTCGCGCGCAGCGTGCGCGAAGACTTTTTGCAGCAGAACGCGTTTGAAGAGGGGGATATGTACACCTCGCTCGAGAAGCAGCATGCGCTGCTCACGCTGATTCTGTCGTTCTACGATCAGGCCGCGGCCGCGCTCCGCCGCGGCGCGGACATACAAAAAATCGCGGATTTGCCGGTGCGGGAGCGGATCGGCCGGGCAAAATCGGCCGACGACCGAAAATACAAAACCATTTACGCCGAGATCGGGCGCGATATTGAGCGCTCGCTGGAGGCGCTTTGCGAGGAGGCGCGCGGATGATCCGGGAATATAAGACGATCGAAGAGGTCGCCGGCCCCCTGATGCTGGTCAAACGGGTGGACGGCGTAAAATATGACGAGCTGGGCGAAATCGAGCTTCCTGACGGTTCGCTGCGCCGCTGCCGCGTGCTGGAGATCAATGGCAGCGACGTGCTGGTGCAGCTGTTTGAGAGCAGCGCGGGGCTGAACCTTGCCGAAAGCAAGGTGCGTTTTTCCGGACACGGCGTGGAGCTTGCGGTCAGCGAGGATATGCTCGGCCGGGTTCTCAGCGGCATGGGCGAGCCGATCGACGGCGGTACGCCGATCCTTGCCGCAAAGTCGCTGGATATCAACGGCACGCCGATCAATCCCGCCGCGCGCAACTACCCGTCCGAATTTATTCAGACCGGCATTTCCACGATCGACGGGCTAAACACGCTGGTCCGCGGGCAAAAGCTGCCGATCTTTTCCGGCTCCGGCCTGCCGCATGCCAATCTTGCGGCGCAGATTGCGCGGCAGGCGCGCGTGCGCGGCTCCGATTCCAAATTTGCGGTCGTGTTCGCCGCGATCGGCATTACCTTTGAGGAAGCGGACTTCTTTATCAGCGATTTCAAAAAGACCGGCGCGATCGACCGTACCGTGCTCTTTATCAACCTTGCGTCCGACGCGGCCATCGAGCGCATTTCCACGCCCCGCATGGCGCTGACCGCGGCCGAGTATCTTGCATTTGAGTGCGGCATGCACGTGCTGGTCATTATGACCGATATCACAAATTACGCAGAGGCGCTCCGCGAGGTCAGTGCGGCGCGCAAGGAGGTTCCCGGACGGCGCGGCTATCCCGGCTATCTGTATACTGACCTTGCGACCCTGTACGAGCGCGCGGGGCGGAAAATTGGCTCGGACGGCTCGATCACGATGATCCCGATTCTAACGATGCCCGAGGACGACAAAACGCATCCGATCCCCGACCTGACCGGCTATATCACCGAGGGACAGATCATTTTGTCGCGTGAGATGTATCGCCGCGGCTATCTGCCGCCGGTGGATGTGCTCCCCTCGCTCTCCCGTCTCAAGGACAAGGGAATCGGAGAGGGAAGAACCCGGCGCGACCATGCCGGTACGATGAACCAGCTGTTTTCGAGTTATGCGCGCGGACGCGAGGCCAAGGAACTGATGGTGGTGCTCGGCGAGGCGGCGCTGACGCCCCTTGACCGGCTGTATGCGAAGTTTGCGGATGAGTTTGAAAAGCAGTATATCAATCAGGGCTTTAACGAGAACCGCAGCATCGAGGAAACGCTCGATCTCGGCTGGAAACTGCTCTCGATTCTGCCAAAGAGCGAAATGAAGCGCATCAAGCCGGAGATCGTGGAGGCGTTTTGGCCGGTGAAAGATGAGGCGTAAGCATGGCTGAGATCAGAGTCAATCCCACCCGGATGGAACTGAAAAATATCGGCGCAAAGCTGGCGACTGCGCGGCGCGGGCATAAGCTGCTCAAGGATAAGTGCGACGAACTGATGCGGCGCTTCCTCGACATTGTGCGCGAGGACAAGGCTCTGCGCGCCTCGGTAGAAGCCCGGCTTTCGGAGGCGCACCGTTCGTTTGCGGTCGCTTCCGCCGAGCAGAGTCCGCGCGCGATGCGCGAGGCGCTGATTCTGCCCAAGCGGCAGACTTCCCTTTCGGTGGAATATAAAAATATGATGAGCGTCACTGTGCCCGAATTCAAGCTGACCGTTCGCGGCGGCGCGGCGGGCGCGCCCTACGGCTATGTCTATACGTCGGGGGAGCTTGACCGCGCGGTATCGCTGCTCTCGGATATGGCGGAGGACTTCGCGCGGCTGGCCACGCTGGAAAAAACGGCGCAGCTTTTGGCGCAGGAGATCGAGCGCACCCGCCGCCGGGTCAACGCGCTGGAATATATCATGATCCCGCGCTATGAGAGCGCGATCAAAACCATTTCGATGAAACTCGATGAAAACGAACGGGGCAATACGACCCGTTTGATGAAGGTCAAGGACATGATGCTGCGCGCCGCCATCGAATCGCGCCGTGGCGAAAGCGAAGAAGAAAGCTGAAAAACACAAAAGGCGCCTCTTTGCTGATGCAAGAGGCAAAAAACAGCGTGAAAGGCATTTTGCTTTTCACGCTGTTTTTTATGTAAAAATTTTGTCGTAAGCACGGCCGGGGACATTTAAAATTTTAGTTAAAATTTGCAGGCAGTCTGTTGCAGGCGATCAACATTTATTTGCCGCGGCTATGGTTTGTAAAATTTTACCGATTGGTTATGTTAAACAACCAATCGGTAAATCATTATCAACGATTTGCAGGACAAAACTCCACTTTTAACTGCATTCCCATTCCTTCTGCAAGTCTAATCAAAGTACGTAAAGATGGGTTGGCATTTCCGGTTTCCAGCTTACTGATGTCGCCTTGGGCGATTCCCGTTAAATCGGACAATTCTTTCTGCGTCATTCCCGATGCGCGTCTTGCCTCGATCAATGCCTGTATAATATCGTCTGTTCTGGCAACATGGGTTACATTACGCATCGGTTCCAATGTTCTCCCAATCTATTTCATCCTCATCTACATAACCGCTGTTTTCCGCATCTTCTATTCTTTTTGCTTCATCGGCGGTTACTTTTGTAAAATCGGGATCCCAAGCAAGAACCAATTTTTTGATAAACTCATAAGCTAACGCCTTGTCTGCTTCAGGCAGAGCATCCATTAAGCGTGCGGCTTCCATCACAATACTGGACATAAAAAGATACCCCCTTATTTGTATATGTCTCCGCGATTGCCAATGTCAATCACAAAGATGATCTCAACTGTTTCTTCGTTTTCGTTCCGGTAAATAATTCTCCACGAACCGACTCTCAACCGTTTTCTTCCGTCGTTGTAGCCTTGCATCGTTTTGATGTCTCCAACAGGAGGATTGAATGTCAGACCCGTGATCGCCTCTCGAATTCTGGAAACGGATTTTTTATCTAATTTTGATAAGAATTTCAGCGCATCTTTTGAATACCTGATTTTCGTTTCGTACATTTATTATTCTCCGTAAAAATGAATGTTTTACCCTGCGCTTATATTTTATAGGATTTATCCTATTTTGTCAAGTGATTGTACATAAAATTTTAAAAAACTTCTTCTATGCAAGCGCAACCCTTTTGCTTTTCACGCTGTTTTTGCGTAAAGATTTCGTTGTAAGCACGGCCGGGGACATTCAAAATTTCAGTTAAAAAAATTTATAAAATTTTTCATTTACGTTTATGTAGAGTACATTACGGTAAAATAGTTGCTATGATATTGTAAATAACGTAGGTAGATAAAAATTTTTTTCTAACGAGGTGTAGGTGAATTATGTTTAAAGTTATGAATGAATTTAAAAATGCCAATAAAGCAAGGACGATTCGTTTTACAGAAAGCCTGTCGAATGAATTGCAGGACGTTGCCAATCAAAATGACGTATCGTTTAACACTTTAGTTTTACAATGCTGCCGATATACTTTAGATCATATGGAAAATTAATTTTGCGCAACTTT
The DNA here is from genome assembly GCA_958352145.1 of uncultured Eubacteriales bacterium. GTDB lineage: Bacteria > Bacillota > Clostridia > Oscillospirales > CAG-272 > UMGS902. The sequence goes on along the minus strand of CATWNM010000018.1, from coordinate 445 downwards.
GTAGGGAACGATGTCCTCAGCGTTCCGTGTACAAATTTTGCAAAGCGGTAAAACGCGGAACGTCGAGCGACGCGCCAAAGGCGCTAGCGTCGCTTTGCGACGAGACGTTCCCTACAAGGGCGAGTGTATTTTTACACTCCGATAAAAGACGGCTTCGGCGCAGGATTTGTAAAACATTGAGCGGCGCGCCGGAAGCAAGATGATGACGATACGTGTAGTCTTATAAAATTTTACGTGCGCGGGAAAGGAAAATTTGATATGCCGACGAATAAAACGCCGTTTACATTTCATCTTGAAGAGGAATATTTAGAAAAATTACGGTATATCGCAAAACAGGAAACGAGAAGCGTCAGTAATTTATTGGAGCACCTTTGCAGATCGTATATCAAGGAATACGAACAGGGCACGGAAAAATCAAAATCGTATATTTGCAAATATAGATTTA
>CATWNM010000017.1 GCA_958352145.1 uncultured Eubacteriales bacterium | reverse complement strand
ATTTTTCTAAATACTCTTCTTCAAGATGAAATGTAAACGGCGTTTTATTTATCGGCATATTAAATTTCCCTTTCCGCGCGCTGATATGCTAATATAATTAATTTTACCTGTCTTATACGTTGTTTGAAATGAAAAACGGTAAAAAATCTTTACTTGATTATAGCAGATAAAATTTCAAAAGTGTTCACCTTACACCCAAAGAGACGTATGCATTTTTTCTATCAATATAAAAAGCGCGTGGTCAACGCGCTTTTTTGTATGCTGGCGCTTTTTTGCGCAGATTTTCTTAGTTTAAATTTGCAAAATCATGATTTACTAAATCGTAAAATTGTAATTTTCACGTCCTTGTAGGGAACGCTGTCCTCAGCGTTCCGCATTTTACCGCTTCGTAAATTTATACACGGAACGTCGAGCGACGCGCAAAGGCGCTAGCGTCGCTTTGCGACGAGACGTTCCCTACGGAGGAAACAATTTTGCACCGGCATATGGCCAAACATTCCGCAAATCTTGCGCTGAAGCGGCTTTTTATCGAAATGTCAAAACACACTCGCTTTTACACGGAACGTCGGGGACGACGTTCCCTACGAAGAAAATTTTTGTGCTATCTGCTTCAAAACATTTTTGGTATTTTGGCGCATGCTTCTTTTTTGCACAAAATTATATAGATTTTTTGCACAAAGAGCAAATGTTTTAACATTGACTATTGGGAGATCCGCGATTATCCTATAAATAAGCACAGGGCGCACCTGCTTCGGCGGACGACAGTGCGCCCGCTCTTCCTTTCGCGGGAACTCCGCGCGGAAGAAATAGAAATTTTGTACTTGCAGCAAGGAGAATGTATGATGGAATGGATCACTCTGGGCGCCAAAGCGGATGAAAAGGACGGCGTCTTTTCGGCGAAAGCGGGCGACGCGCTTTTTCCGGCGCCGGACAACCGCGCGGTTTTGTTTTCCAAAGCGCACGCGCCGAAAAATTTCGTTTTTGAATGCGAGATCAAGCTGGTACGGGACGGAGAAGCGGGCGTGTATTTCCGCGCGCAGGGTAAAAACGGTCTTTCCTGGATCGCGGGCTACTATCTCTCCGTCGATGCGGCCGACTGCTCGGTCAAACTGACCAAGGTAAACGGCGGCGACCGGGACAACCGCGTGCTCGGCTCCATGCGGTATCCGTTTGAAAAAGGCCGGTGGTATAAGATCCGTGTCGAAATGCAGGGTACATATGCAAAGATCTGGTTCAATAACTTTCTCGCCGAAAGCGATCCCTATCCCAAATTCGATCTGGAGCTTGCTCATTTTCCGCGCGGCGTGGTCGGTCTGAACCTTGGAGACGGCATTGCGGAATTCCGCGGCGTTGCCGTTGACGAACTCCCCGAGCCGCCGGTTTACGACAAGGATCGTTTTTATAAAAATCCGGTCGTATACGGCGCGGATCCGGACATTCTATATTATGACGGTATGTATTATCTGTATTTTACCGATACGCAGGATATGTCTCTGTTCCAGTGCTATACGTCCAAGGATTTGATTCATTGGTCGGATCCGGTGGTCGTGTTCCACGGAAAAGACGGCTGGGGCAACAACGAATATATGAGTCCGAACGTCATTTACAAGGACGGCCTGTTTTATATGTTCTATGCCTCGCATACCGCGCCTGACGAACGCGGCAAGCGCCGCGCGCAGGTCGCGTTTGCGTCCAGCGCCTCACCGCTCGGCCCCTTTAAATCCAAGACGATGAAGCCGCTGCACGAGGATATTCAGGAAATCGGCGGCCATCCGTTTGTGGACGAGGACGGCAGAACGTATATCACGGTTGTCCGTTTCAACAACGGCAATGAGATCTGGGCCTATGAGGTCAAAATGGAGGACGGCGTGGTGACGCCGCTGGACGATACCTTAGTCCAGATCATGACGCCGACCGAGCCATGGGAATGCGACTATGCGCGCATCGTCGAGGGCGGCGTCATTATGAAGCATAAGGGGCTTTATTACATGATCTATGCCGGTTCGCATTACAAAGGGGATTACGGAGAGGGATTTGCCATTGCGGAAAAGCCGCTCGGCCCGTACAGAAAATACAAGTACAATCCCATCCTCCGCGCGACCGGATTCACCCGCGGCACGGGAGATTCGGTGTATACGTGGACGGCGGATGGGCGCTATATCATGTTCTATCATCAGCATTTCAGCCCGACCGAGATTTCTCCGCGCCATATTTGCTACGACCCGATGAAATTCGTGGAGATGGAAGAGGGGCCGGATGTCATCGTCGTGCATGGCCCGACGGGTACACCGCAGGAAAAGCTGATCCCATAGCGCGTTTTTGGGCCATTGGCGTGTTCCGGCGGATTTTGAAAGTCCGCAACGGACGTGTGCACTTATTTTTGAATGTGGAGGAGGGTTCAACCGATGCTGAAAAAATTACTCGCCGTGCTGCTGATTTTGGCGCTCTGTCTGCCATTTTCCGCGTGCGGCAAAAATAATCCGGATGTTTCCGGATCGGTGTCTAGCGGCGGTGAGGAAACGACTGAGGCGGAATACGAGCTGCCCGAGTATAATTTTGACGGGCACGAATTTCATATTCTCTCCGCTGGCCGCGGTTCGGTCAATACGAATGATTTTCTGTACGATGAACAGAATCCGTCGGTGCTGGATTCCGCGGTCGAGCGGCGAAACAAAGCGGTGCAGGATCTGTATAATATCAAAATCGTGACCGCGCAGCGGAACACAACGGCCAATCAGCAGTCTCCCGAAGCCTATCAGGTGCTTGTCAAAGAGGCCATGTCGGGCGACTATAACTATGATATGTGTGTGATTCCTGGCTACGACGTCAGCCAACTGGCCTATGAGGGGTATCTTTCCGACCTCAATTCGCTGCCCTTTTTCGATAAAGACAACGACTGGTACGACAAAAAGGCGAACGAGGCTTTTGAATTTGCTGGTACGCTTTTCTTCACAACCGGGGATTTCGGAATCAGCATGATGGACCAGACCTACTGCATCGCGTTCAACAAAAAGCTGGCCGAGACCTATCAGATTGAAAATCTGTATGATCTTGTCAATACGTATCAGTGGACGATCGACAAGATGTACGAGATCGCCAAGGAGGTTACGGACGATACCAACGGCGACGGCGTGACAGACGTATACGGGACGCTTTATTGGGTGGACGCGGTGTATGGCGTCGTCAATTCCGCCGGGCAGAAAATGGTTGAACTGAACACCGATACCTGGAATTATGAATTGTCGATCAATACCGAGGTTACGAACAACATGCTGGAAAAATTTTTCAACATGGTGATGGATTCGTCCAGTTCGCTGAAATATCAGCATAATTCGGCGAAGAAAGAGTACATTCCGATCTTCAGTGGAGATCAGGCGCTCTTTTTCATGACAACGATCGGCAAGCTCGGCGAGTTCCGGGATATGGAGACGGATTACGGTATTCTGCCCTATGTGCTGTACGATGAAAATCAGGCGGAATATGCAAATACGGTCGCGCCCTTTTATATGAATTATCTGTGTGTGCCGCTTTTGGTGGAGGATGAGGAGCGCACGTCGGCGATCATCGAGGCGATCGGCTACTATTCGCATGAATATATCATTCCTGCTTACTACGATAAGACGCTCACCGGGCAGTATACTCGCGACGAGGAAAGCGCGGCGATGCTGGATATTATTTTTGAGACGCGCGCCTATGATCTTGGATACTGCTATCAGCCGGCGAACCTGAACAAGAATCTGATCTATATGCTCAATGAAGGCAGCTTTGACTGGCAGAGCCGCTATGCAAGGCTGGAGCGCGCCGCACAGGTGTATCTGGATGTGGTTTCGTCCGCGCTGCGCAAAACAGCCGGAATTGAAACGGCTCCCGCAAATTGAATGATTTCTCTCAAAAAACCGATTCAGAGCGCGCTCTGAATCGGTTTTTTCATAAATTTATTCTAAATATGTGAAAAATGTATTGACGTTTGGCGGTTTTCCGTATACAATAGATAGGAAGATTCTGGAAATAAAAGGAAACGTATGCCGCAGTTTCCGGCGGTCTGCGCAAAACCGGCGCCAATATCGTTTTGAACAGGCCTTTGCCGCAGCTTCATACGAAAGAGGGGGCAAAGAGGCGATTCTATGGAAAATATGATCCGGATCGAACATCTAAACAAAAGCTTCGGGGCGGTCAAGGCCGTACAGGATCTGAGCTTTCGGGTCCGTACCGGCGAGTTGTTCGCATTTCTTGGCGTCAACGGCGCGGGCAAATCGACCACGATTTCCATTTTGTGCGGTCAGTTGTCAAAGGACGGCGGCAGCGTGGAAATCGACGGCATGAACCTGGACAAAAATCTTGGCGAGATTACGCGGCGGCTCGGCGTAGTGTTCCAGAATTCCGTTTTGGACAAGGCTTTGACCGTCCGGGAAAATCTGCAAAGCCGCGCGGCGCTGTACGGGATTTTTGGAAAGGCGTTCAAAGCGCGCATGGCGGAGCTTGCCGCGCTGCTGGATTTTGAGAATCTGCTCGAGCGCACGGTCGGCAGGCTTTCCGGCGGGCAGCGGCGGCGGATCGATATTGCGCGGGCGCTTCTGCATAAGCCGAAAATCCTGATTTTGGATGAACCAACCACAGGGCTCGACCCGCAGACCCGCCGAATGCTGTGGTCGGCCGTCTCTGTGCTGCGCAGGGACGAAAACATGACGGTGTTTCTCACCACGCATTACATGGAAGAGGCGGCGGACGCGGATTATGTGGTAATTCTGGATGGCGGCAGAATTGCCGCCGAGGGAACACCTTTAGAACTGAAAAACGCGTACACAGGCGATTTTATCACGCTCTACAATGTTAAAGAAGAGCAGGTCAAAGCGCTTGCCCTGCCCTATGAACGCGTTGGCGGCGCGTTTCGCATCACCGTCGGCGATACGGCCGCGGCGACGGCTCTGATCGTGAAGCAACCGGCGCTGTTCGCTGATTACGAAATCATCAAGGGCCGCATGGACGACGTGTTTTTGGCTGTGACGGGCAAATCGCTGCATGGCGATATGGCTCTGAGAAATTAAAGGAGGCGTTTGCTGTGCATGCGTTGAGTGCCCTGATTATACGCAACATCAAATTGTTCTTTAAAGATAAGGGGATGTTTTTCACTTCGCTGATTACGCCGGTTATCCTGCTTGTGCTGTATGCGACCTTCCTTGGCGGCGTCTATCGGGACAGCTTTGCCGCCGCTATGCCGGAGGGCTTTTCGGTTCCTGAAAAACTGACCGGCGGCATGGTGGGCGGACAACTCTTTTCCTCCCTGCTCGCGGTGTGCTGCGTGACGGTTGCCTTTTGCTCGAACATGCTGATGGTGCAGGACAAAGTCACCGGCGCGAGAAGCGATCTGATCATTTCCCCGGTCAAGGGTTCCGTTTTGGCGATGAGCTACTATATCGCAACGGCGCTGACGACGCTGATCGTCTGCCTGACGGCCGCGTTCGCCTGTTTTCTTTATCTTATCGGGACGGGCTGGTATCTCAGCGTTTCCGACGTGCTTTTGATTTTACTTGACGTGTTTTTGCTTGTGATGTTTGGCACGGCGCTCTCCTCCGTCATCAATTTTTTCCTGTCCTCGCAGGGGCAGATTTCGGCGGTGGGGACGGTTGTCAGCGCGGGATACGGCTTTATTTGCGGCGCGTATATGCCGATTTCTCAATTTGGCGCGGGGCTGCGGCGGGCGATCGCTTTTCTGCCCGGCACATACGGAACGTCGCTTCTACGCAATCATGCGCTGCGCGGTGTTTTTGCCGAAATGGAGGCGGAAAATTTTCCGGTGCAGGCGATCGAGGAAATCAAAGATTCGGTGGACTGCAATCTCTATTTTTTCGGCGGCAAAGTGGAACTCCATACCATGTATCTTATTCTTTTCTGCGCGGTAGCCGCGCTGGTTGCAGCCTATGTGCTGATGAATTTACAAATGTTTCGGAGGACGGCAAAATGACGAAAGCGGTTGTTTATACTTCTAGTGGGGGCCATACGGCCGAATATGCGAAAATGTTCGGCGAAAGTACGGGACTGCCCGTATATTCGCTGAAAGAGGCCAAGCGGGAACTGCCGGAGGGCACTTTGGTCATGTATTTCGGCTGGATCATGGCCGGCAGAGTGCAGGGCTATCGGCGCGCGGCAAAGCGTTTCCGCATCCGGGGGATCTGCGCCGTCGGTCTGGACGGCAGCCTCAATCAGATTACGCAGGTGCGCGCGGTCAACCGTCTGACGCTCTCTATGCCTTTGTTTACTGTGCAGGGCGGCTTTGAACGAAAAAAACTGCGCGGGTTCTGTAAATTGGCGGCGGCGGTCATGTCCGTATTTTTCAGGCTGGACCTGATTCAAAAGCAGAACAGGACGCCGCACGAGGACGATATGTTGGATCTTTTGCGCCACGGCGGCAGCCGCGTCTCTTTTGAGAATCTCGGAAAGGTGCTTGGCTGGTATAATTATATGCTGATGAATAATATGGCATAATGGAGACGCGGCGTTTTTTCGCACTTTGGCGAAAGGAAAACGCCGCGCCTGATTTATTTTTTAAGCTCCTCGGTCAGCTGTAGAATCTGAGGCGCAAGGGCGGCCCTGCGCTTTTCCGTCATCCATTTATGCACAGGGTAGGCAAGGCCGAGAATGACCGCGCCGGCTATACCGGCGGCAATGCCCAAAAGCATTTTGCCAAAAACCAGCACGCAGCACATCCCGGTTCCAAAAATCAGCGTGCCCGCGATTCCGAGGATTAGCGAAAGAACGACGCCGGGCGTTTCCACACGCTTGTCCAGACGGCGAAGCCGCTCCATTTTTTCGGCTTCTTCGGATTTCGGCAGATATTTCTGCCGGATTTTTTGGATTTCCTCCTGCTTTGGGGCGGAGTACGTGTAGTGAAAGTGATCGTTTTTTTCCATTTGTAAATACCTCGTATCCATTTTTGCGCTTGTTATACGCTCCGTGAACCGGCGCGCGGATCAAGCGATATTTCTGTTTTGTTCGCCCGCAGTTTTTTCGTGGATTTTATGAGCATAAACAAGGCGATGCAAAGCACGGCAAAGCAAACTGCGCCTCCGGTGAGCGCGTTCATCCATCTGCGCGACTCGGCTGTCATATCCTGGCCGAAAGAGGCAAACATCGCTGTTTGCAGGGAAAACATGGCCATAAGCGCCATAGACAAATCCAGCGCTTTGGCCGACAGCAATATGGGATTTGCAATTTTTCCGGAAAATATTTTTGCAAGAGCGATAGTCAGACGGTAAAATGTATAGGCGGCCGAAGCATATATGATAAAGCCCGGATAGGCGTATCCTTTATTTTGCCATATCATCTGAAAAGCCATGCCCGATATTGCGATATTGAGCAGCAGAAGCAGCACGCCGCATAAACGGTAGCTTTTCCATCCGCGGCGGTAGCGATTCTCTGCCGGTTTTACACATAGGCGGTCGGCTCTGATCAGCAAAAAACGAATGAGCGACAGTATCATATAATACACGGCGGCGGCGCCAAACCACAAGGAAGAATAGCGTATCCCGGCAGCCAATTTGAATATCGCATATCCGATATTGATCAGCGTACCGGCATAAAGCGAAATTCTTGCACGAAGTTCCGCATCGGAAAGATATCTTTCCGTATAGGCGTTTTGATGCAGGTATTTTTTTATATTTTTCGCCAGCCGGACGGCATTGGCGCACACGACGCATAAGGCGTAGAATGAGAGCATGTACACGGCGTAGGAAACCGGATGCGCATCCAAACCGTGTGCGAAAACGTAGGCCAGGCTAAAGGCGGCAAGCGCGGCAACCGGCAGAAAAACGGCGGTATGCGGATAAAGGGCTCTTCGCAGGATCTTCTTAAAGCGCGTCATCCGGTTTCCTCCGTATGCGCACCGTAAAGGTACTGCCAATCCCGGCGGAACTGTTTACCGAAATGGTTCCGCCGGTGATATCCATGATACGCTTGACAAGGGCAAGTCCCAAACCGTTTCCCTGCGCGGCGTGGGAAGGGTCGCCCTGGTAAAACTTTTCGAAAATATGCGCGCCCACGTCGCTAGTCATACCGCAGCCCGTGTCGGCAACGCTTACCGCGGCAAATTGCGCATCTGCCGAAAGCGATACGCGCACTTTTCCGCCGCTCTCCGTAAACTTGAACGCATTGGAAAAGAGATTGCTCCATACGATGGAGAGCAGATCGGCGTCGGCATACACAATCACATTTTCGGGTATGGCGGTATCGATCTCTATGCCTTTTTCTTCCCAAACCGGTTCAAACTGCAGCAGGCATTCGCAAAGCTGTTCGCTGACGTCGTATGCCTTTGCCTGCGGGTAAATCTGTTGATTTTCCAAGCGGTTGAGTTTCAATATATTGGTCATCAGATCTGCCAGCCGTTTCGCGGTATTGGCGACGGTTTTGGCGTATTCGATCCGCTTTTCTTCGGGCAGGTTTTTGTCCTGCAGCAGCGCGCCATAGTTAGCGATAACGGCGAGGGGTGTTTTCATTTCGTGAGAAACATTGGCGATGAAATCCGTACGCAGGGTTTCTACGCCCGAAAGCTCAGCAGTCATGGTGTTGATGCTTTCCATAATTTCTGCAAAAATTGAACTGCTTCCCTGCGTAGGAAGCCTTACGGAGAAATCGCCGTTGGTAATTTGTCTGAGCGCATGCTTGATTTTTTTTACCGGCCGGCCGACTGTGATCTTGCGGCGGACGGTGTCTATCGTGACAAATATCGCCGTAATCGTCAAGACGGTGATTAAGGTCATCGGGGCGGCGGCGCGAATTTGTTCTTCCGGCAGTTGAATGGCGTGGAAAAACATCAGAAAGGATGCCGTGACTACAAAAGCGCATAGGATAAAGAAGATAAAATAGGTGCGCAGCACAAGACGTATTTCAGCGAAGAATTCCTTTTTTTTCATTTGATCACCGCCTTATAGCCAAGGCCGTGGACGGTTGCGATTTCAAAATCCTCGCATGCGGAAAGCTTGCTGCGCAGCTTCGTCATATACACATCCACCGTTCTTGTGCCGGAGGTGGTCTGCGCGTCCCAAAATTCGTCCATCAGCTGCGTCCTTGTAAAGGTTTTTTTCGGATAGGAGAGCAATTTGTATAAAAGGCTGAATTCTCTTGCGGTGAGCGGTATTTCTTCACCGTTCAGATAGGCCGTGCGCTCGTCCATATTCATGGTAAAGCTGCCGACGGTCAGCGTGCGGCTGGCTGCGATTTTGGCCCGGCGGAGCAAAGCGCCGATGCGAAGGAGAAGCTCGTCCAAATCGATGGGCTTTACCATGTAATCGTCGATGCCCGCGCGGTATCCCCGCTGCTTGGCGGCAAAATCATCTCTTGCCGTCATGAATAAAATAGGAATATCCTCGCTGAGTGTGCGCACCGTTTTGGCAAATTCAAAGCCGTCGGTCTTGGGCATCATAATATCGGAAATAATGAGGTCAAATATGGTTTCATACATTGCGTCATAGGCAGCGTCTGCATCCAGGCAGCCGACGGTTTCATACCCGCTGGCATTTAAGAAAGCGCAGACCGACCGGTTTAGTTCTCTGTCATCCTCCACCACTAAAATCTTGAACATAGACAAACCTCCGCAGCAATTTACGGTAGTATTATAACACAGAAATGTTAAAGTTTTGTTTGCGTTCTGCGTATTTGTTAAAAATAGGGGCGGGTATTGCCTCGAAACTTTCTGGTCAGGCCGCCTGTTTGCTTTCCGAATTTTAAATTCAGCCGTTTTGCCGTTTTTTACGCATTATTTTAATCCGGCGCACATGGGAATCAGGCAGAGCAAAAGCAGAATCCCTGCGATCCCTACCGCAATGCCCGCAAGCAGCAGATCCCATACCATAATCATACACATGCCAAGTCCAAGGACCAGCGCGCCGAAAATGCCAAAGGCGATTTTCCCGATGCGTTTCCAATTCGGTTTGCCTATTTTTCTGCCGTCCGTGATTCTGCGCACGATCAGCAATGCCAGCAGTTCAACCGCGCCGGCGGCGGCGACGGCGGCGCCGGGGACAAACGCGTTCCATTCGGGGAGAAGACACATGCACATACCGATTCCAAACAGGATACCGCCGATTACGCCAAGCGCCAGGGTAAAAAAGTTTTTCTTTGTCATTTTAAAAACCTCACAAACGTTTTTTTGTTTTTGTGCTTGTATTCTACCGCGCGATTGTTTGCAGAATTTTTCAAAAATGTTTCTGTAATGTTAATCTAAAATAATTTTTCATTTTTGTGGGGACGCCATCCTCGGCATTCCGTAAATTTTTCGCTGAAGCTGTTCTTATACGGAACATCGAGCGTCGCGTCAAAGGCACCGGCGCGTCCGGCTTTGCGGAAAGGCAAAAACGCCGGGGAAAGCAATTTATGCTTTCCCCGGCGTTTTCCTTTGCGGTGCCCGGAAGCTTCAGCCGCAGTACGGCGCCATTTCCAGACGGATAAAAAATCCCTGATCGTGACTGCATACCGGGCAGATCTCCGGCGCGCCTTTTGTGTTGGTTATATAGCCGCAGTTGAGGCACATCCATCCGCATTCTACGTCGGAAAGAAACAGTTTGTTTTGTTCCAGCAGATCCGCAAAACGGCCGAATCGGTCGCCGTGCGTTTTTTCAATCTCGGCAATGTTGTGGAACGAAGCGGCGATTTTTGCAAAGCCTTCTTCTTTTGCTTTGTCGCCGAACGCGCGGTATACGTCGTCGTGTTCCTCGTATTCGTTGTGCTGCGCATATCGGAGCAACTGGACGACCGACTGCGAAATATCGACCGGATATCCGCCGTCGATCTGGATGGTTTCTCCGGCAAATTCTTTCAGATGATTGTAGAAAATCTCTGCGTGTTCCTTTTCCTGATTGGCGGTAAATTTAAAAATGGCCTCTACCACATGTAGTTTTTGGCTTTTGGCCTGCGAAGCGGCAAAAGTGTAGCGGTTTCGTGCCTGGCTTTCGCCCGCGAACGCGCGCATCAGATTTTGCTTGGTTACGCTGTCCTTGAATTCGACTGCCATGTAAAAATCCTCCTGTATTGCGGTTTCCATAGTATATTTGCCATTTTTTCGGCGCGCTATCCATGAAAACCCAAATTTTTAAAAATCGAAGAATTTTTGTCTGTATCGGCCGCCGATCTCCGCCATAGCCAGTTTATGCCCGGCGGCAAAGACGCCCGACCGCCGAACATACGATCAGCACGCCGAGATTGACCAGCACGATCATTGCGCCGGCGGGCAGTGAAAGCGAGAGCAGAAGCCCTGTGCTAAAAGAAAATACGGAGATGACCGCCGAGAGCAGAATCACGCCCCGGAAACTGCGCGCAAGCTGCATGGCTGAAAGCGCGGGGAAGATAATCAGACTGGAGATCAGCATCGTGCCCGCAATCCGCATACCCACGACTACGGTAATGGCGATCAGCAGGGCCAGAAGCGTGTTGTATAGGCGGACGTGTACGCCCGCGCTTTTGGCAAAATTCGTGTCGAAGGTCACGGCGAAAATGCGGTTTTTGAACAGGACAAACAGCAAAATCACGATCAAGGACAAAGCGGCAGAAAGAAAAACGTCCGAGCGGGTGAGCGAGAGAATGCTGCCGAACAGGTAGCCGTTCAGATCGCTGGCCGTGCCGCCCGATAGGGCGGAAGCGACCACGCCGACTGCCAGCGCGGCGGAGGAGAGCACCGCAATCGCGCTGTCTCCCCGGATTTTTTCGCTCTCGGACAGGCCGAGCAGCGCGAATGCGGTCAGGATCACGACGGGGACGGCTACCGCCATCGGTGCAGTGCCAAGCGCATAGGCGACCGACAGCGCGCCGAATCCGACGTGCGAGAGTCCGTCGCCGATCATGGCGTAACGCCGAAGCACGAGCAGAACGCCGAGCAGCGCTGCGCACAGCGAAACCAGTACGCCAACGATCAGCGCATACTGCATGAAGGTGTGAGAAAAAAGTCTTGCAATTTGTTCAGGCATGATTTTCTCCTCCTGCCGTCATGGCCGCGCAGAGCGGCGTCTTTGCATAGGCCGCCGCCGTTCCGAGAAAGCGCAGTGAGGTTGCCAGATGCAGAATCCGGTCGGAAAAGCGCATGGCGGCCGCAATGTCGTGCGAGACCATGATGACTGTCATGCCGTGTTCGCGGCATAGGTGCACGATCGTCGCATAGAGTTCGGCCGTGACGACCGGATCAAGTCCCGCCGCCGGCTCGTCGAGGAGCAGCACGCGCTCGGCCGCGCAGAGTGCCCGTGCCAGCAGCACGCGTTGCTGCTGGCCGCCCGATAGGGCGCGGTAGTTCTTGGAGGCAAGCGCGCCGATTCCGAGCAGACGCATATTTTCTGCCGCGCGCGCTTTGTGCGCGCGGGTATAAAACGGGAAAATTCCGGTCGAACCGATGCAGCCCGAGAGGACCACCTCCCGGACGCTTGCGGGGAAATGGCGCTGCGCGCTGGATTGCTGCGGCAAATACCCGATCTTGCCGGTCACGCCCGGCGCGGTTTCGATTTTGCCGCCGTCCGGCTTTTGGATGCCGAGAATGGTTTTGACCAGCGTGGATTTGCCCGCGCCGTTTTCTCCGACGATGGATAAAAATTCGCCTGCGTATACTGAAAAACTCACGTTTTCGAGCGCGAGCGTTTTTTCGTTGTGTACGGTTACGTCCGTACAGGTGATGATTTCGTTCATGCGTCCAGCGCCTTTCTGAGCACTTCGAGATTCTTTTCGGAAAGGGACAAATAGGTTTCACCGGCGTCCAGTTCCGCTTTGGTGATGTTGTGGATCGCATGGATGTGCAGCGCCTCGGCGCCGGTTTCGGCGGCCACGGCCCGTGCGGTTTTTTCTTCGGAAGCGCTGTCGTACAGCACGTACCGTGCGCCAGCGGCGCGCATATCCGCGATGAGGCTGTCGAGCGCGGCGGCGGACGGTTCGGTATGCGCCGCGCATCCTTCATATACCGAGCGGTGCATAAGCCCGTAGTCGTCAAACAGGCAGGCAAAGGCGAAAGACCCGCCGAAATAGACGGTACCGGCCGCGGCCGAATCGACCATCTCCTGCATCTTTACGTCCAGCGTATGCAGCTGCGCCGTATAAGCAGCGAGGTTTTCACGGTAAACCGCTTCTCCGGCCGCATCCAGGGCGCAGAGCGTTTCCGCAATGGCACGGCACATATTTTCGGCGTTTCGGAAAGACGTCCAGATATGCGGATCCGATTCCTCTTCGTGTGTGTGCGCTTCTTCTTTTGCAGGGTCGTGCGCGTGCGTTTCTTCGTCAAGGCCGAGCGCCGCGGACAGGTCGAGCACCGTTAGACTGCCCGACTCCACCGCGCGCGCCACATCCTCGCTTTCCAGCAGGCGGCGCGCCCAAAGCTCCATATTGTCTCCGGTGTAAATAAAGAGATCCGCGCCTGTGACGGTGAGGATGTCTTTGGGGGATGGATCGAAAGAATGTGCGTCCGCACCGGGGGAAAGCAGCAAAGAGACGTTGGCGCGGCCACCGGCGAGCGTCCTTGCAAAGTCGTATTGCGGAAAAAGCGTGGCGACGATTTGCAGCCCGCCGTCCGGCTCGGACGGCTGCGTACAGCCGCCGAGCGCACCGCAAAGGATCAGCGCGGCAAGGAGCGCGCAGAACATTTTTTTCATTGGTAAAGCCATCATTTTTTTCCTCCATGGCACTTTTCGCAAATGCCGTACAAAACCGTTTTCTGCGTGTCTACCGTAAAGCCGTGCGCGTCGGCCACATGCCGGAACAGCGCCTCCATTTCCGGGCACTGCGTATGGTAGACGATGCCGCATGCGCCGCAGATCAGATGAAAATGATGCGCCTCCCCGCAGCCCTCGCCGATAAAACGATAGGTCACGCTGCGCCCCTCTTCGGGCGCGAAGCGGCGCACATGACCTTCCCGGCAGAGTTCCTCCAGCCTCCGGTAGACCGTGCTGCGGCCGATTCGTTCGCCGCGTGCCGCGAGCGCTGAGAGCACGCCGTCCACCGTCAGGCTGCGGCTGGTCTGCTCCGCAAGGCAGGCGAGGACAGCGTTTTTCTGCTTGGTATTGTAATGCTGTTTCATCGTGCCTCCATAAAATGAATTTGAAATTCAAAATCATATTTATTATATCGCCGTACTTGTCCCAAGTCAAGAAAATTGCGAAAATTTTCTTGCTATCCGTGGGATTGTATAGTATTATAGGTATAGACTGGCTGCCGGACGCGGCTGGAGAAACGGAGACGGGGATGAATCGGGAACTGCTTGCGCCAAAGGAACTGAAAAGAAAGAGAATCAGAAAGCTGACCGCCGCTGCGGGACTTGTTCTGCTTGCAGCTTTATTGGTATTTTTGATCGTCCGTTTTGTGGAAAAACGCAAAGAGGAACAGTATCTGGAACAATATGGGTGGACAGCGCTGTATGTAGGAAAGTATGAAGCGGCTTACGATTTATACCGCTATTTCTATCTTAACTACCGCGACGCGCTCGAGGGGGATTATCCGGAGGACGCCGCCGCGCTGGACGGCGCTGTGCGGGAACGGGTGATTGCCGCGGTGCGGGGCCTGTATGGTTCTGTTGCGCTCGCCGACGATTACGGCATTACGCCAAACGACGCGGATGTCCGGCAGGCGGCGGCGGACTATGTGGACGCGACGAAAGCGTATTTTAAGGAAAACGGCCTTGATTTTGCCGGCGAGCTTGCGCAGAATTATATGACTGAGAACGTGTTTGATTTTTTGATGCGGATCGACGCGCTGGAGGACAAGCTTTACGAGCGGATGACGCAGCCGGAGGGTGTGATCGAAAGCGACAGCGCCGCACTGCTCGAGATTCTCCGCGGGGATGAATTTGTGCGCGCCAAGCAGATTTTCATTGAGAACGACCCTGGCGAGGATGTGGAAAATAATCGAAAGATCGCCGAAGAGGCGCTTGCCGCCTATCAGAGCGGCGAATCGTGGGACGTGCTGACCGGCCGGTATTCGGAGGATTATTCCATGCCTGCGGACGGGTACTATTTTACCTATATGGAAATGATCGACGAATTTGAAGCGGCAGCCTTTGCCTTGAAAGACGGTGAAGTGAGCGGCGTTGTGGAAAGCGGCGTCGGGTTTCATATCATCCTGCGTCTGCCGAAGGAGGACAGCTATATCGACGCGCATTTTGAGGAGCTTTGTGCGCAGTATCAGAGTTCTCGGTTTTACAGGCTGATCGAAGCGCGCGCCGCCGCGCTGTCCGTGCGGGAAACCGATTATGTGCGCGGTCTTTCTATGGAGGATATTCGGTAATGGCGATCTACAAACGGTATAACACCCGCCGGAAAAAGATTAAATGGCCGCTGCTGATTCTGGTTTTGTCCGTTTTGATTATTTTTGCGGCGACGGTCTGGTTGGGCAGTTATCTTTCCCGGCGCGCGGCCGACCCGCAGCGTTTTCCCCTGCCGAGTTCGGATGCGGCCGGCAAAGAGACGGCTACGCCGATCGTGGAGCGCACGGTGCACGGCGAGTACGTGCTTCCGGAGGCGCTTGCGGAATTTTCGCCTGAAGATCCCTTTACGTATGCGTCTACCGTTTTGTATCGGGACGGCAGGTGTGTGTTCGCTACCGAGACCGACGCGGCGCTCGGGGTAGATGTTTCCGGGCGGCCGCCTCTTTCCGCGTTCGATATCCCGTACAGCACGACCGGGCTGTTTTATTCCGGCGCGCTTGACTGGGACGAAGCGGCGCGCAGCGTGATGTATGCATACGAACTTTCGCTGCTTCGGGAATTCTGCGCGAGCCGTCTCGGAGAGACCGTGCTCGTCTTCGGCGAGGTGACGGAGGAGAACCTCGAGGCGATTTTTGAAATGGCGGCGGCGGTGGGCAGTCCGGTTACGGTCTGCGTGCCGTATTCGCTCCTGCATTCGCCGTTGCTGGCCCGCTTCTTTGCTTTTGTCTCGGACAGCGGCTGTTCGGCCGCGCTGCTTGCAGATTCGCTTTCGGCTGAAACGCTTGCAGCAGATATTGAAGAATTTGCTTTTTATTTTACAAAATATAATCTTCGTCTGGTTCTTCGGGGGGAGGATGAAGCCCTGCTTTCGGTTTTGGAGCAGGCGGCTCTGCTGAATTATCAGTTCTGCTCGCCGCGTCCTGCGCCGTCGTCAAATGAAAGTACGGCGGACAGTACGGAGGCCGAGCACGCGTGATGCCGCCCTTGTTTATCACCGATGAAAGCGGCGCCGTATTGTATAAAAGCGCCGGCACGCCGCTCAAGAGCGCGCAGCGCGCATGGCTTGAAAATGCGGCTGGCAGCATGCGCGGACTCGTCAGCGCGTTTGGGCGGCGCGTACTTATCCGGGAACTGATCCTCGGCGGCCGCCGGTATTTGTTGTTTTTGGATTTTGACCGTATGCATGCCTGCTTTGGAGAGGGCGCTGCCCGTGCTGCGCAGATGTTCGATCCTGCGGCGCTGCCTTTGCAGGCGAAGCGGCAGTGCTCGCTTGGCGGGCTGATCCGATTTTTTC
Source organism: uncultured Eubacteriales bacterium (assembly GCA_958352145.1). Classification (GTDB taxonomy): domain Bacteria; phylum Bacillota; class Clostridia; order Oscillospirales; family CAG-272; genus UMGS902. The sequence goes on along the minus strand of CATWNM010000017.1, from coordinate 25,042 downwards.
TCGAATCAGCGGGCGGCGCGTTGGAACAGGAGGGCGTCGTCGTAAAAATGCGGACGCCCCACGCAGACGCCGTGGTGCAGGTGGCGCCGAACGCGTTTGCGCTGGCGCTTACGCTTTTGCTTCGTCTGGCGGCAACCGGCGGTTCGGACCTGCTTGTGTCCTTTGTGACCGACTGCGGGCGTGTCAGTGTGTTTGCAGACAGCATCGGCGGCAAAAAGCTGTCCGTGCCGGATCGGGGACTGCTTTCCCTGTGGCTCCGGGAAGTTGCCGGTGCGGCCGGTTTTGTTTTTGAAGAGAGCAAAAACACCGTTTCCCTGACGCTTACGCCGCTGGATATATCGCTTCTTGGCTTCAAAGCGCCGTCGCTCGACCGCTTTCGCCGGGGCTTTGCGTATCTTGTCGAACTCTTTTAAGGAAAATTTTTCCAGCGGCGACAGGAAGCATGCTTTTTCGTATCCCCGCTGTGCTAGGATAAGGACAAGGGACTGACAGACAACAGTTCGGCTGTGCCGCGGGCAGGGCGGTATGATCGGGAAAATACCGCCTTTGCCTCCCCGTTCTCCTTTATCGAAAAAAGACGCCGTTTTGGCGTCTTTTTTCTGCGTCTGTCAAAGTGCGCGCCGCGAAAGCGGCTTAAATTTTTGCTTATATTTGTAGGGAACGTCGTCCCCGACGTTCCGCATTTTACCGCTTCGTAAATTTATACACGGAACGCTGAGGACAGCGTTCCCTACAAAAGCAAGAGCGTTTTGACGTTTTGATAAAAGCGGCTTCGATGCGGGATTGTGGAATGTTTGGTGATGCGCGGAAGCAAGATTATTTCCTTCGTAGGGAACTCTGTCCTCAGCGTTCCGTAACTTTTCGACAGTCTGTAACGATGCTTTGGCGCCTTTTTTGTTAAAATGAAAAATCTTTGGAACCGAAAGCGCGGTTTTTGTATTATTGACAAAGCGGAAAAGCTGTGCTATGATAGAAAAAAACAGGGGGAAATGGAGAATGGGGAAATTTGCATCGGATTTCAAAGCGTTCATTGCCAAAGGAAACGTGGTGGACATGGCGGTCGGCGTGGTTGTCGGCGGGGCGTTCAATAAGATCGTAACTTCGCTCGTCAACGACATTATTATGCCGCTCGTCAGCCTGCTTGCCGGCGGGCTGAACGTTTCGGACTGGAAATGGGTCATACGCCCGGCCGAGACAGCGGCGGACGGTACGCAGATCGCCGAAAATGCACTGATGTACGGTAACTTTATACAGACCGTGCTGGATTTTTTGATCGTGGCGTTTACCATTTTCGTCGTCCTGCGAGTATTTACCAAGCTTCAGGCGGCGCATGCCGAAAGCGCAAAGGAAAAAGACGCGTAAAAGTGAGCGAAAACACGGGCGTTTTGTTTTTTCATGTGCGCTTTGCAGGGGCATATGAGGCGGAGAAATTTTCAGAATTGCTGTTGATAGACGGCGCGGGGGCGTGCGGACGATGAAAAAAAACGGAAAACGTATTTTGGTGATCGACGGACAGGGCGGCCGTCTTGGCCGTTGTCTTGTCGAATCGATTCTGGCACGCTATCCGGACTGCACGGTCATGGCGGTCGGCACCAACAGCACAGCGACCGCCGCGATGGTCAAGGGCGGCGCCGAGCAGGCGGCGACCGGTGAAAATCCGGTGCTGGTGGCCTGCCGCCGCGCCGATGTGATTGTAGGCCCGGTCGGCATTGTCATTGCCGACGCGCTGCACGGAGAGGTCACGCCGAAAATGGCGGCCGCCGTTGCGGGTGCAAAGGCGGTTCGGCTTTTGATTCCGGTCAGCCGGTGCGACAACATCGTCGTCGGTGTGCGCGATCTTTCCGTGGCGGAGATGATCGGCGAGACCCTGCGCCGGATGGATGAATTTCTCTGCGGGCCGGAACAGGACTGAAATCCGTGGCGCGCCGGTTTTTATTCGAAATCGCATGGCCGTACAATTGACCGATTGTCCCTGCGCCATTTTGAACTCGGAGCAAAAAATAAAAGTTTAGGCGGGCAGAAAAATCAAGGCGGCAAGCAATATCCTGCTGCCGCTTTAGATTGCGGGCCGCCTTTTTTACTTGATTTTTACGGAGACAAAGCGTATAATAGGATATATTTTACAAAACATACCGTTTGCTAAAGAGCCGGGATATTCCGGCGTGTGCAGGCGTTTGGGAGGTGTGCGGCAGTTGTTTGCATGGAAGCCGCAAAACGGCAAAAAACATACGTCTTTTTTGTGGGTGTTTTTTTCTTTTGTCGCCGCTTTGCTTGGTGGGTTTATCATCGGACTTGGAAGTTTGTATCTTGCGTGCGGAAGTTATGCGGACGAGATGTTCGCATCGTATTTTGAGAATCCGTATATCCTTTTTTTGAATCTTTGCGTACCGCTTTTGCTTTCCGCTTTCTTTTTTCTGCTGACCAACCGCGCGGTCTGGTCGTTTCTTTTGACCGGCGTTTTGGTAATGATCCCGTCGCTGATCCATTATTATAAAATTGCGTTTCGCGGAGATTGTTTGATCGCCGAGGATTTTTCCCTGATCGTCGAATCGAAGAAAATGCTGGAGAGTTACCCGCTGTTCTGGGATGCGCGCATTGAGCTTTGCGCCGCGGTCGCGGCACTGTGCGTTGTTTTGCTCGCCTGCTTTGCCCGTGGCCGTTTCCGGCGCGCGTGGCCGCGTTTGCTCTCGGCGCTGGTTTTGGCGCTTGCCGCCTTTTTTTCGCTTGCTCCTTTGTATGAAAGCAACCGGATTTACGACACGAAAACCGCCAACCATTCGCTCATCAACGCATATTCCGAAACGCAGCAGTATATTTCCAAAGGATTTGTGTACCCGTTTCTGCATTCGGTCAAATCCGCCTTTCATCCCGCACCCGACGGTTACGACGAGGCTGAGGCTGCTGCGGCGCTCGAGGCGTATACCGACGCTGAAATACCGGATGGCCGCGCGGTCAATATCGTCTGCGTCATGCTCGAGGCGTATACCGATTTTTCCCGTTTCAAAGAATTGACCTTTACCTCCGATTTGTACGAAAAGTATCACGCGCTGGAAGAGATGGGCTACAGCGGTACGCTGATTACCGATATTTTTGCGGGCGATACCCGGGTCAGCGAACGGGAGTTTCTGACCGGCCTGCCCTACGTGCGGCTGGACAATTTTGTCGCGCCCTCGAATTCCTATGTATGGTATCTGCGTCAAAACGGATACTATACTGAGGGCGCGCATCCCTGTTACGCCTGGTTTTATAACCGGCAGAATATCAATAAAAATCTCGGTTTTGAAAATTATTATTTCAGCGAGAATTATTTTGCCGCGCGCACTGGCGGCGACATCACGTATGACGCGCGGCTGTTTCCGATGCTCTACGATCTCTACATAAACCGGGATCGCTCAAAGCCTTATTTCAGCTTCAATATCACTTATCAGGGGCACGGTCCGTATGAATCGGACAACGCCTATTACACCGAACCGTATATTGAAAACAAAGGGTATCCCGACGCGGATTTTACGATCGTCAACAACTATTTGAACAGCGTTGCGTCCACGACTGAATTTTTGTATGCGTACGCGACGGACATGCTTGCCACGGAGGAGCCGCTTGTGCTGGTTTTCTTCGGCGATCACAAACCGTGGCTTGGGAACAGCGGGTCGGTTTATGAGACGCTCGGCATCAACATCGATCCGTCGACGGAAGCGGGATTTTTCAACTATTATGCCACCCGGTATCTGATCCTTGCCAATGATGCGGCCAAGGCGCTCTGCGGCAATGATTTTTTGGGAGAGGGCGAACCGATCTCCGTCAGTTTCCTGATGAACAAGGTGTTTGAACTTTGCGGGTATCCGGGCAGCGCCTATATGCAGTTTACAAGCAGCGTCATGCAGTCGTCTCCGGTGATTCACCGCACAAGCGATAGGACGGAGGAGACGGCGCGCCTGTTCGATGCGGTGTCTTATTACTATAGAAGGAATTTTGCGTATGATTAATATGCGGCGTTCATTGTTTCAATGGTTTACCGGCGCGCTGCTGTGCGCCGTATGCGCGCTTTTAACGCTGTCCGCTGCCGCGCTGCGCGCGGAGGGAATCGTGGGATATGTCCTGTCTACGGATATTACGGCGTATATTGACGGCTACGCGATCCCGTCCTACAATGTGGACGGCCATCTCGGCGTCGTCGCGGAAGATTTGCGCAGTTATGGCTTTTCGGTTTTGTGGAACGCGGAGGATTGCACGCTGCGTGTGACCCGCATGGAGCGGCCGGTCTATACGCCGCTGGAACTCGAACCGGCCGCCGCTGCGCCCGGCTTTGTTCTCTCGCCCGTGTACGCCACCAATATCGTGACCTATGTGGACGGGCGCGCGGTGGAGAGTTTTAACATCGACGGCCGTACGATCATCTATTTTTCCGCGCTGGATGTGTATGCCAAAGGCGGCCGCGTGTACGATTCCGGCGCGCGGGCGTCTATGATTTCCACAGAGCGGCCGCTGACCGGCGCGGTCACGCTGGATCGGGAAGTGTTTCCGGACAAAATTGTGCATGGAGGCGGCCAAATCGGCGGACTCCCCGGGAGCAATTCGATGGAGGCGCTCGAGGCGACTTACGCCGCCGGACGGCGTTTTATCGAAATGGATTTTTTGCTTTCGTCCGACGGTCATCCGGTCGCGCTGCACGACTGGTCCCGCTATTATTCGTACAGTCTCGGCGCCGCACCGGTTTCTGTTGAAGAATTTAAAAAAGTAAAAATTTTCAACCGCTATACGTCCGTAACCCTGGACAGCCTTGCGGATTGGCTGTCGGCGCATACCGACGTGTATATCGTCACGGACGTCAAAGACGATAACTTGGGCGTGCTCCGCAAAATTGCCGAGGCGCATCCGGAGATTCTGCCGCAGATTCTGCCGCAGATTTATTCCGAAGCCGAGTATGCGCCGGTGCGCGCGCTCGGGTATTCCAATATTATATTTACGCTCTACCGGCTGCCTACGTACAATGAAAAAGCCGACGCGGCGGGTATTGTCAAAATAACCGAGCGAATCGAGCTTTTGGCGGTGACGTTCGACTGCACACTCGCAACGCCGTCTTATGTGGAAACGCTGAAAACGAGCGGGATTCCGCTGTGTACGCATACGGTCAACGGCGCCGAGGCACAGGAGCAGGTTTTTGCCCTTGGCGTGGACTGCGTCTATACCGATTACACGGATTGAGACAATGTTTTGTATAGAAACGGTTTGCCGTAGAGCGTGTTCGCACTTTCGGCGCATTTTTTGATTGCAGCTAGCGACTTATTTTTAGAAAACAGAGCGTTAACCCGCGCTCTGTTTTCTATTTTTAGGCATTTCCCGCTGCATCATCATTTTAAAAATATTTATAAATACGTTAATATAACGTAAATTCGGCCGAATAGAAGAAGATTGATTTTGTACAATCTTGTAGGGAACGCCTCGTCGCAAAGCAATGCGCCGGAAGCAAGATTATTTTCTCCGTAGGGAACGCTGTCCCCAGCGTTCCGTGTATAAATTTTACGAAGCGGTAAAATGCGGAACGTCGAGGACAGCGTTCCCTACAAGGACGAGTGTATTTTTACATTTCGATAAAACGGCTTCAGTGCAGGATTTGCGGAACGTTTGGTGATGCGCGGAAGCAAGATTATTTTCTCCGTAGGGAACGCTGTCCCCAGCGTTCCGTGTATAAATTTTACGAAGCGGTAAAATGCGGAACGTCGAGGACAGCGTTCCCTACAAGGACGAGTGTATTTTTACATTTCGATAAAACGGCTTCAGTGCAGGATTTGCGGAACGTTTGGTGATGCGCGGAAGCAAGATTATTTTCTCCGTAGGGAACGCTGTCCCCAGCGTTCCGTGTATAAATTTACAAAGCGGTAAAATGCGGAACGCTGAGGACAGCGTTCTCTACAAAGGTGAGAGCGTTTTGATGTTTCGATAAAAGCGACTTAGGCGTGGGATTTGCGAAACGTTGAACGATGCGCCAAAGGCATTAGCGTCGCTTTGTGACGAGACCGCCCCCTGAAAAGTACAAGAGAGCGGCGAAGCATTTTTGTTTCGCCGCTCAGTTGTTTGTATGTAAATGTTAGGTGGTCTATACCCCGCCGGTCGAGCCGAAGCCGCCGGTGCGCACGCCGTCGCTTTCATCGTCGAGCGTGACGCCGAATTCGACGAAAATGCCTTGCGCAAAGCCGTTGCCCGCCGGGACGGTCAGTGTCTTTTTCTCCTTTGAGTCGTTGGTCAGCTTGATAAAGATATGCCCCTCATTGTCCGCGCTGTAATAGTCGCTGTCGATGATGCCGACCGTATTGTCCATTTGCAGCCGGTATTTAAAGCCAAGCCCGCTGCGCGGATAAAGTTTCAGCACCCAGCCGTTTTCGATCCATACCCGCACGCCGGTGGGGATTTTGATCGATTGTCCGGGTTCCAGCGTAAAACCGTCTGGCGCGAAAAAGTCGTAGCCTGCGCTGCCCGCGGTAGCGCGCCGGGGCAGGCGGATCGTTTCGTAAATGGCTTTCCCGTCCGTGCCGAACGTCTCCTGCCAGGCCGTACAAAACTGTGCTTCAGAGACTTTTTCAAATCTTGCGATGCGTTTCATTTTCAAATCCTCCCGTAATCCGGCTCAAAAATTACGATTTTCCCGGTGCGAAGCGTCTTTTGCACGTCGATGACACGCTGGTTGGCGCTGCCTTTCCAGTGCAGCTTGACGTCCCGTTTGTCCGACTCGTAGCGTCCGTCCACCAGTACGTCTACCGCATCTAGCCATTCGATTTGCCGAATTTCCTCAAACGTATATCCGGTGTACAGCCACACGGTTTTCTTTGGTAGGCGGGCGCGTATTTGCTTTGTCAGCCGTCCGATTTCGTCTCTGTTTTGAGGGTGGAGCGGGTCGCCGCCGCTGAACGTGACGCCGCTGATATAGGGTTTCCCGAGCTTTTCAAAGAGTTCCGCCTCGGCCGCTTCGTCAAATTCCAGCCCGCCGTCTGTGTCCCAGGTGATCGGATTGTGGCAGCCCGGGCAGCGATGCGCGCAACCCGCCACCCAGAGCACCGTGCGCAGTCCGTCTCCGTTGCGCATGTCGTCGGTTGTTATATTATGATAGCGCATAATTCCTCACATACTTTTCCGATCGCGGATTTCCGCCATTTTGGCCGCGTTCAGCCGGGTGTCGCCCTTGACGCGGGAATAGGACAAATAGCCGTTCATCCGGTCAATTTTCGTCAGATTTTTGGAACCGCATTTCGGGCACACGTCCATTTCAAGCTCCTGATGGCCGCAGTCGTCGCAGTAAGCGAGAGACAGATTGACGCCCTCATAGAAGCCTTTGTCCATCGCGCGCCGGACCAGCGTTTTGACCGCTTCGCGGTTGTAGTCGATCGGATATTTTACATACTGGATTTTGCCGCCGTTCATCAAATTCCAAAACCGCCCCTCAAGATCCTGTTTTTCAATCGGCGTGATCTCTTCGGAAACGTGGCAGTGGAAGCTGTTGGACACATATTCGCGGTCGGAAACGTGCTCGATGATGCCGTACTTTTTGCGGAACTGCTCAACCTGCAGTCCGCACAGGCTTTCGGCTGGTGTGCCGTAGAGCGCGTATAGGTGTCCGTCTTCCTCTTTGAACTCGGCGACTTTCTGATTGATGTGCTCCATCACTTCAAGCGCAAAGCGTCCGTCCTCCACCAGCGATTTGCGGTTGTGGAGTTCTTGCAGTTCGTTGAGCGCCGTGATACCGAATGAGGCGGTCGCGCTTTTTAAAAGCGGTTTGATCTTGTCGTGGATGCCGAGATGCCCGCCGTAAAAACCGCCCTCGCAGTAGGCCAGCGGATTGGTGGATGCGCGCATTTCGCCAAGATATTCATAGGTTCGGATATGCAGTTTCCGAATCAGGTTCAGATAATAATCGAGCACTTCGTAAAAATCGCGGCTCTCCTTCTGCGCGCGCGCATAGATCATCGGCAGATGCAGGCTGACTGCGCCGATATTGAATCGGCCGACGAATACGGGAACATCTGTGTCGTCGGCGGGCGTCATGCCGCCTCGTTCATACCATGGGGACAAAAAGGCGCGGCAGCCCATCGGCGAGACCACCTTGCCGTACCGCTTATACATATCGGCGACGTAGCCCTCGCCGGTCAGGGACAGCCAGTCGGGGTACATGGATTTCTGCGAGCAGTCGATGCCCGCCTCGAACACATCCTCGAGCGCGCCGCCCGGTCCATGCAGGTTTCCATCGTACAAAAAGACAATTTTCGGGAACAGAACAGGCTTTTTACACCACTTTTTTCCCTGTCCGCCGCGCCGGACGTCCAGCATGATTTTTGCGGCCATTTTCGCGAACCGGCTTTCGCCGAGTCCGATGGTTACCGTGATGAACGGATAGTCCCCCCGGCTGGATGCGACCGTGTTGAATTTATATTCCCATCCCTGAAAGCCCTGATGAAAATCGTTTTCGAGATCAGCTGTCGCTTCCCGTTCGCAGACGGCTTCGTCAAGGCCGAGCGCGCGGTATTTTTCTATATATTTTCGATAGCTGCGCTCGGCGTAGGGGGCAAGGATTTTATCCGCTTCGGGTACGGTGAAGCCGCCGTACTGCTGGCTTGCCGCCGATAAAACGATGTCGCCGATCACGTCGAACGCGACGTCTAGCGTCTTGGGTTCGTTGTACCAGAGATTGCCCATCTCAAAGCCGTCTTTCAGAACGGCCGCCACGTCAAAAAGGCAGCAGTTCATCGTGTCCCTGCGCGCCGACATATCGTGTACATAAATATACCCGTCCCGGCAGGCCTGCAGTTCTTCGACGGTCAGAAAGAACTTTTTGTACAGTTCCTTATTGAGTTGATTGAAGATCAAAGAACGCTTGGTAGAGACCAGCGCCGAATCCGAGTTGGAGTTTTCTTTGTCTCCGATGTACATGATCGCCTGGCTTTTGCGGTACACTTCGTCCAGCATGTGCACGAAGTCCTGCTTGTAATTGCGGTAATCCCGGTAGCTTTTGGCCACGGCAGGATTGACGAGGTCCAGCGCGCCCTCCACGATGTTGTGCATCTCGGCAATGTGCACTTCGTCTCGTCCGAGTCCGAGCACGCGGCTGTCTACGAACGCGCAGATCTTCTGCAGATCTTCAGGCGTAAATTGAATCAGTACACGGTCGGCCGACTTGGTTACGGCCGCCACCACTTTCTGCACGTTGTAGTCTTCTTTTGTTCCATCCTTTTTGATTACTTTTATCATCGTTTTTTCTCCGTCAGACATTTGCATTTATTATATACCAACACAATATATAGTGTCAATGCACATTTTTAACAACAATATTTAGGATAATACAAAAAACCGGGTGAATTCGGCAAATTGACGGACTCCTTTTTCCTGTCCGGCATTGCCGAAAATGGATACTCGATTTTTCCGGCGGGTAGAAAACCGGCAATTTTGACAAATTTCGCTCTTCTCGCCGCTTTGTGCAGCGCGTGACGTGAAAAACCGGCCGGGATTCCCCGAACCAGTGAAGTACCGATCCGATGACGATGCAGAATCCCGCGAATATGAAGCTGAGGCTGATGATTCGCAGTGCGGTGCAGCCAAGCGCAATAACCGTTTCATCGTCGACAAAGAACCGCAGCAGCAAATCCGAGATCAGCTGCATCAGCAAAATACCGGCGTCCATAAAGCAAAATGCGTACAGCATGGCAAATTTTGTTCATGAGGTAATACATCACTGAGCCGATGGCGACCATGATGATCGAAGGAACGCCGACTGCGTAGATGCCGCCGATGAAGATTTTGACGGGGACGGCCTTGGCGCGTCGCGCGCGACACTTCCTTTTTTTCGCGGGCATACGAAAAAATTTTAAAAAAGTTCAAAAAAAGTAGTGCATTTTTTAAAAAGCTGTGCTATAATAAAAAAGCTGCATATGGCGCAGTCCGTAACTTTGTTTCCGCCCTTAGCTCAGTCCGGATAGAGTACCGGATTCCGATTCCGTTGGTCGTGGGTTCGAATCCCCCAGGGCGGGCCAGGCCGCCGGAATTTTCCGGCGGCAGCATGGAGGCATAGCTCAGCTGGTCAGAGCGTTCGGTTCACATCCGAGAGGTCGTGGGTTCGAGCCCCTCTGTCTCCACCATCAAAACTCCTTGTAAACTGAGCGTTTGCAAGGAGTTGTTTTTTTGAAAGAAAATACGAGAGACGAGCGGTCGGTTCGTTCGTTTTTCTAGGCGGCATCCCCGCCGCACACGGAGCAAATCGGAACAAAATCATGCGCAGGGCGGCAAGCCTTGACACCGGCAAACAGGAGATACAGATGGACATTCATCAGCTAAAGGACAAAAAGATCGACTGCCACACCCATATTGTGAGCCGCCGTATTCGGGACGAATATTTTGACCGGACGTCCGGTTATGCGCTGGTCATGCAGTTCCCGAAAAATATCATGGAAAATCCGGAATGTATTGAAACCGTCATGGAGGACGACCGACTTTTTTTAAACCCGTGCATTGACCTCAAGCAGCCGATTGGGCCGCAGATTGAAGAAATCGAACAAAATCTGACGGCTTGGAAAGTGGTGGGGCTGAAAATTTACCTGAGCTATCAAAGCGCAAAGGCCAACGATCCACCCCTTTACCCGATTTATGAATTTGCCCGGCAGAATCAGCTGTCCGTGACGTTTCATACCGGCTTGTGCTCGCTGGTGCTGCCATCAGACAACGACATTGACGGATCCGCCGCAAAGTATGCCGCAAAAGCAGCGGAGGACTTTCCGACGGTCAATTTTATCCTTGCGCATATGGATGATCCGCGGTTTGATGAATGCGTCCGGATCGTTTCCGAGCATGACAATATGTTTACCGATTTTTCCGGCGCATATGAAACCGGCACAAAAGAGGGCGGCGACGTTGACGGCGCCATTGCGATATTTCGCGCCGCCATACATTCGCAGCCGGGTATGGAGCGAAAAATTCTCTACGGCACCGACTTTTGCCCGCCGATCAATTTGGCGCAGTTAAGCGAGTATGACGAAAGCATTAAAAAAATATTTCGTGCGGAGTCATTTCCGCTGATTTATTATCAAAATTGCCTCCGCGCATTTCCTCGGCTGAAATTTTATATCAAAGAAAGTGATTTTTTATCATGAAAAGACTTTTGAAATCGTTTACGCCCTATCAAATTACTTACCTTTCCGCCGTCTTTTTGATGACTGCGCTGTTTATCATTCTGCTGCCGGACTATATGCTGGACGATATATCGAATCCTATGGTTGTGGTTTGTTCAGTCGTCGCTACGCTTGCCAACCCCGTTTGCGAATTGCTGATTTCCAAGCAGAGCAAATGGAATTTTGCGGTGGACGCGTTTTTTATTGAAATTCCGGAACTCGTGCTCTGCATCGCGCTCGGTTGGTATACGATCGCCATTGTTACCATGCTGTTTTGGATTCCGATCGATATTGTCAGCTTTATGAAATGGAAACGTCATCCCGATCGTGAGAAAGAAGAATTGACCGTTGTGCGGCGTCTTTCTGTCAAACAGGATATTTTTGTCATACTGGCGATTATTGCGTTTGGCCTTGGCGTTGGGTATCTGATCTCGATGCTCCCCGGTGCGGCTGATTCCTATTTGGATGCTTTGGCGGCAGCCTGCGGCATGGCAAATGGGATTTTGCTTCTGCTGCGCTACAATGAGCAATGGTATGCGTGGTTCATTACCCTTGTGCTTTATGCGATTTTATACGTTTCATCCGGCGCTTACATCATGCTGATTACGGTGGCCGCGATGCTGGTTAATACTTGCTATGGATTTGTAAAATGGCTGCTTTACACGAAGAGTCATCCGGAAAAGCAGCAATAAAAAGCGAATAGTCAGAGGATTTTTGCAAGCGTTGTGTTCACGTAGTGCATACCCGGTATATGTGGCGCGCTCATAAAACAAAACGGGCGTCCGGACGGCATTTGAGCCGTCCGGACGCCCGTTTTTGATAAAAAATCTTATGTATGGACAGAACTTTGAACGGCGTGAAAGGCGCAGATGCTGCGCGGCGCTCAGTTTTCTTTTTCTACTGTATAGCCGCCGGCATTATAATCCACGGTAATCATCGTGCCGTCCGAATAGGTTGTTCTGTATAAGCCGTCGCCGAGCTTTTCATGATTTTCCATGAATTCGTATTGCAGATGCTTGAACTTTTCATATTCGTCATAGGCCGCTTTGATGGCGTCGACGCTGCGCTCAATGTCTATGTCGTTTTCGCAGAATAAATCCAGATCGCCCATCCAGTTGCGGTCCGCGCCGAATTTGCTGTTGAAGTACATCACGGGCCGTCCGCCATATTCGATGAATTTCAGATGCTGATATTCCTCCTTGATCGGATAATTGACGGTCTGGGAGGTCGGGTTTGACAGAACGATCCCGTGATAGACAAGCTGCCAGAAGGGAATGCCCTCGTCGAACAGCGGATTCTGCTCGTGCGTCAGCTTGGACTGTACACCAATATAAAGAACCGCGTCTACATCCGCGTTCATATAGTCCATATACCCTTCGGACTGGTATCCTCCAAAGAGGTCTTTAGAGAGTTGCGCGACCTTGCGGTGGTATTCCCACGCTTCCTTGCGGGAAACGGGGTGATTGGGGTCATAGCATTTTTCGGGGATGATCGCGGTCAATTCGTCGTTGTAGTGCAGACCATAAAAACCGTATCCGCGCACCTTGGGGAAATCTTTGACCGCATAGTTTTCGTATGCGGTTTTGGCGCACAGATGCCAGGGATCGCCGCCGTTCAGTCCGTCTTTCTTGTAATGGTCGCGGAGATAGGGCACAAGATCCCCGTTTTCCCCTTTCTTTTTTGTCAAAAGATCCCAGTCGAAGTTGTCGGCGATTTCATACGCGCCGCAGGTAACGGTATGGCAGACCACAAGATAGCCCATTTTTTGCGCTTTGGCAATAAATGCCCGGAGCGCGTCGTCCCCGCCATACCGCTCGTCGCTCGGATACTGCTGCGGGAAACGTCCGTCGTGGCCGCCGGGGCCCCAGCCGACCAGGCATATTTCGGCTTTGTCGATGCCTTTTTCATGCATGCGGTCGATGATCTTATTTAAAGTATCGATGTCGCAGGCCACTTTCATGGGCGGTTCGTTTTTCAAGTTTTGGTGCCGCACCGGCGTCGGGATTGGCTTCCAGCCCATGCGGATGCGCAGTTCCATCCCGTCCGCCGCCCGCCGGAGTGCCTCTCTTTGCAGTACGCGCGCTTTCAGCGGGACGCATCCCTTGTATTCTATCTGATATTTTCTGTATACGCGCGCCATGTCCGAATACGTAGCGTTCGGCATTTTATGGTAGATTACCGAGACGTCTTCGTCGGGCTCGTCGCCGTCAAACAGAAACTGCGGGCAAATGCTGTATATTCCGTTTGAAACCTCCACTTCGAAGCGGGCGTCAAACGCTTCGCCTTCGATGCGTACAAAAACAGCATTTTCGTTTTCGCAGAAGCCGCAGACGGTCGTCGCCGTCGGCCAGGTACGAAACAAAGTGTCCTCGCGTTTCTCAAACCGGGTCAGCGCGAAGCCGTAATAAAAATTCGTGGGATAAAACATATAGCCCGAGTCCCCGGAATGAGCGGTCGTAAGCGTCGATTCGATGCGCAGCGCCTCATAGCGGGGATTGCAGAGCAGCCTTTTCGGGACGATGAGCTTGACAATATCCCCAGCCGCCGTAACCACAGGCTGTATTTCCCGGACAAATCCGCCGACCGTTTTGCCAATCACTTTAAAACCGTAATCCATTGTAATTTTCTCCAGTATTTTAAAATAAATTTACCAAGCGCAGCAGGGAAGAGCAATGCGCTTTTTCGAGACGGCCGTTTTCAATATTCGGTTACTGTGGGAATGTATAATACTGTATTTTCAATTTGTTTCCTAAATTCAAATTGCGCCGAATATTCAAACCGACAGCCGAAATAATCGGATGATCTGCCGGTCTCACTGCTTGTTTAAATCTTGTTTAGCTCAGTTTACCATCAGACCTTTGCCGTTCGCAATGTATTTTTTGATTTGTGTATTGTATTTTTTGATTTTCTTTGCTAACATTATATGGGACACAGGTAGACTTGAAAAGATTTGCACTCAGCATCCAAAATGAATTTTGGCTGACAGAGCGGCGACCGGATAGGAGGGATATTCGTGCAGAAAATATCCATTGAGGATATCGCGCAGCATCATATTTTCTGCGATGTATATGGACTCGCACAAAAATGGGCGGACGGAGAGAGTTGGAGTTTTATCGGAAGTCCGCGGGCGGATCATGGCTTTATGTATATCCTTTGTGACGAGGTTTGCATTCGATACAAGGATGGAGGCCGGGCAACTTTTTCCCGGGGAAATCTGCTGTATATTCCGAAGGACAGCGAATATTACGTGGAGTTCCACACGACAAAAGCCGAGGATTTTCAGGATATTTTGGTCAATTTTCTAATCCGGGATTTTTTGGGGCACGAGTTCTGCCTTGCGGACGAAATCATCTGTCTGATGTCGGAGACGTCGCCGGCGATTGCCAATGATTTTTATAAAATTGCGGAATTCAGCACCAATATCAAAAATCCGTATCTGCGCGTCACAAAGGCTTTTTACGGGCTGCTTGAAAAACTTTTGGCGCACGTCATGCTGTTTGATGCAGGCAACAAAAGCAAAGGCACCGTCGCGCCCGCGCTGTTCTATATTGACAACCATATCGGAGACAACATTTCAGTAGAAAAGCTTGCAAAGATGTGCCTGCTCAGCGAGTCGACGTTCCGCAAGGCGTTTAAATCCTCCATGGGCATGTCTCCGGCGCAGTATAAGATCTTGGTGAAGATCCATAAGGCGCAGAGCATATTGGAGAGCACGCCCGAGATGTCTATCGCCGAGATCGCGGATAGCCTCGGCTTTTATGACATTTCCTATTTTTATAAAACGTTTGTCCGGATCACCGGGAAAACGCCTAAGCGGTATCGAGATGAAAAATAATTGAATTGAATATACAAAAAATACCCTGGAAATTGCGGCCTGTACACAGGCGTTTTTGCTCTCAGCGATTGTTTTGTTTAGGCAGATTATGGATAAAGAACCTGATTCCGCCTTGCAGAAAAAGCGCTGCGGGCATTTTTTGTTTTTGCGGGTGGGTAGATTTTTACCCGGAGTGCAGAATTTTCAAAAACCGAAAAATACAATATTTATACCAAAAATTACATTGATAAGATTTACTGGCCGATGCTATAATTTATTTGCTGGATTTTACAGCATTTTGCTTTTTGTTTGAATTTTGTAAATTTTGTTTCGGAGGTATGCTATGAAGATTCAAAAAACCGTTATTATCTTTCTTGCAGTTCTGTGCGCGCTTTTTTTTGTTTCCTGCAAAGACAATATAGTGCAGCCGCCTGATGATGGATCCGTGCAGATGACCGCGACAGAAGAGGATACGGCCGAAGAGACGAAAGAAGAACTCGGCGTTCCGCAAAGCGCCGATTTTGGAAGCGAGGTTTTTCGTATCCTGACCGCCGGGAATGTCGCCCATGAGGATTTCAAGTATGTCGAGGAGTCCGCGCTTGTGCTGGACAATGCGCAGTATAAGCGAAAAGCGCTTGTCGAACAAAATTACAATATTCAGATCGAGCAGACCCGAAAACAGGGGTATTCGAGCGGCGGCGGTCCCGGCTTTATGCAGATCAGCACGGACGTGAATGCCGGCGACTGTAACTATGATTTGGCGCTGATCGCGGGCTACGATGTGAGCGTTCTGGCATATAGCGGCTTTCTGTATGATCTGAATTCCGTGCCTGGCATCGATCTTACCAAAAGCTGGTGGGATCAGAAAGCAAGGGAAAGCCTGTCGGTGAGGGGCGTTATGTTCTTTACCACGGGCGAGATCACCGTATCGGACAACAACGCCGCGTTTGTTATTATGTTCAATAAGGATCTGCTGAGTGATAACGGCCTTGAAGATCCATATCAGCTTGTGTATGACGGCAAATGGACGCTTGACAGATTTGCCGAAATGTGCAAAACCGTGACGGAAGACCTGAATCAGGATAATGTGATGGATGAGAACGACCGTTTCGGACTGCTTGTGTGGGACGATTCTGTTGTGGGGATCGTCAATGCGGCGGGCGAGCGGTGCTGCACGATCAATGACGATGGCATCATCGAACTTACGCTTTATAACGAAACCACGCTCTCTGCTTTGGAAAAATATTTCTCGATCGCGTATGATACCCAGTATGCGTTCACCTATCAAAGAAAGAATCTTGGCAATCAGGAATCCGAACAGAAGCTTTGGGAAGGGGATCACGGCTTGTTTTGGACGACTTATATGGGGATTGTACCGAGATTCAGAGAGATGGAAAGCGATTTCGGACTCCTGCCTTATCCCAAGCTGACGGAGACTCAGGAAAATTATTACAGCACGGTCGCGCCGTATAATTCACAGTTTATCTGTGTACCGCTTATTCAGAACGACGTCGAACGGACCGGCATCATAACCGAGGCGCTTGCGTATTACGGAAAAGAGATCGTCACGCCGGCATATTACGACGTCAACTTGATCGGCCAGACGGCGCGCGACGAGGAATCGGCGGACATGCTCGATATCATTTTCGATTCGCTGGTGTTCGATATCGGTTACTATTATCAGATCGGCCCGTACAACAAGCAGCTGATTTATATGGTGCGGGAGTATGATACGAACTTCACATCGAGATACGACACGTATTCGACACCCGCGAAGAATATGCTTTCCATTATCAACGATTATTACCAGCAGGCGGTTGAAGACTGGATCGACTGACCGAACTGCGGCGACTACAGGAATTACGGAGGCTATCTATGACAGAGCTTACTGAACTTTCAGCCGGTCGGCGAAATTTCGCCGACTATTACACAAATCCCTATAAGCAGATCACGCATATTGGGGATCCATTTATTTTGTATGATGAGGATACGAAGAAATACTACATGTATTGCACCGGCGGCTACTTTAAATGCTGGTCCTCGGATACGATGAAAACATGGACGGAACATGGCAATGCGTATACCGTGACGGATAAGTCGTTCGGCACGCAGAAGTACTGGGCGCCCGAGGTGTACAAATACGGCGGCGCTTACTATATGGTGTATTCGGCGGCAAACGCCGGGAACCGGCACAGCATTGGGCTTGCAAAATCGAACAGTCCGACAGGGCCGTTCACCGACATCTATGACCATCCGCTCTTTTCGCCCGGTTACAGCGTGATTGACGCAAGCCTGTTTTTCGATACGGACGGCCGCGTCTATCTCTATTATTCAAGAGACTGCTCAGAAAATTATGTAAACGGAAAGCGCACCAGCCAAGTTTACGGTGTAGAACTGAAAGCGGATCTCTCCGGGGCGATCGGAGAGCCGGCGCTTCTCGCGACGCCTACAGATCCTTGGGAACTCCAGTCGGGCAGCGTTATATGGAATGAGGGGCCCTGCGTGTTCAGACGGGGAGACGTGTATTATCTTTTGTATACGGCAAACTATTACGCCTCCGCCAGTTATTCGGTCGGCTATGCCACCTCCAATGCTCCGCTTGGTGTCTATACAAAGTCCAAGGATAACCCGATCCTTGTAGGAGACGGAAAATATACTTCGGGGACGGGACACTGCAATATTACAAGGTCGCCGGACGGCAGCGAGATGTATATGGTGTACCACTCGCACACCGATGTGACGAACACGACGAATCCGATCGCGGACAGAACGCCCTGCGTCGACAAGCTTGTGATCCGGGCGGACGGAAGCCTCGCGGTGAACGGTCCCTCGGTTGCGATGCAGCCGCTGCCGTCCGGCGCGGGCAGCCTGTATAAAAAGTACGCAGGTGTAGAAATTTCCTCCACGTATACGGCCGTTGCAGGAAATCCGGAAAATCTGGTCGACGAAGTGGTGCCGCATGCGGGCATGTCCGACAGGGATTTGTATCAGTTTGAAGCGGGTGGTGGTTATATTCGCATTGGGTATGATAAAGCCATAAACTTAAACAGCCTGTGGATATACGGGGTTAGTCATGCTGCACTTTCGCCGAAGACGGTGTATGCGGTGGTCAACGGCCGGTATCAGACGAAGGTTAAGGCCTTTACAACCTCCATGCCGATGACGCCTGTTGTGATTACGGCCGATATGCTGCCTGCGGGCGCAGCGGTCAGCGATATTCGGTTGTATTTTGAAGGTGGAGACGGCTCGTCCACAATCGCGCTTGGCGAGATTATTACCGTAATGCGAACGTAACGGGACCGTGCGTGCTGTCATCGCTTTGTGCTTTGAGCCGATGCTGATGTTTGCTAAGAAATTGCGAAATGATGAATAAAAAATTGTTGCTTCGCGGTTGCCGGATGTTTTTGATTGGCACGGTTGTTGCGGCAGAAAAGGAGTTAATTATGGCAAAGAAAATTTTCACGGGCATTTTGGGCGTTTTTCTGGTTGTTTTCGGCGCTGTCTGTGTTTTTGCGGATGATTTGCCGGAGGTGACAGAGGAAACGAAAGTGTATGTCAAATTCGGCGGAAACGACCAGGCAGACGGTCTTACGCCCGATACGGCCAAAGCTACGCTTGGGCAGTTGAACGGCAGCGGTGCAGTCAGCCTGTTAAAGAATGGCGGCACATTGGTAACGAACGGCAAGATCGTGGTTGGCGGCAACTATGTGTTGCCGGAGCTTGGATCCGCGCTGCTCATTACCGCCGATGACGGCACGGTCAATTATATGGGCACGGGAAACAATCCGGTGGGTGCGCTGAAGATGACAAACGGCGCCTCGCTGACGCTGCAGAGCGATGTGATCTTTGATAAAATCCATCTGTTTCAGGAGTTTAGCAAAAGCAATGTCATAAAAGTGACGAACAATTCGACGTTGGTGGTCGGTTCTGAAGTCGTCTGCTCCAGCAATACGAATTTGTCCAAGCCGGTATACATGACAATCGAAGTAGAAGCCGGTTCTACCGTCATCTTAAACGGCGGTATTTTCCAGAAAGTGACCGGCGGCGGTACGATCGTAAACAACGGCGCGACGATTATTGAGGGCAGGACGGCCGTATATGTAAAGGATGGGGGAACAGGAGACGGCTCGTCTGCCGAAACGCCCGCCGGTACGCTGACGGAAGCGATGAACGCGCTTGACCTTGAAAGTGATTGTACAATTGTTATATGCGGCGCGTTTACGCAGAGAGGCGACTATGTATACAGTAAGGAATTTTCCGGTACGGTGACAATTACGTCGGTGTACGGCGGAACAGATTATCGGACGCAGGGAGCGGAATATATTTCGCCGGCACAGCGCTTTGTATGCTCCGGTGTATATATTTTCAAGGATATAACGTTCCGGCTGACCGGCGATTATTTCTTTGTAATTGCCAACCATAATCCCGTCACCATAGATACGGGAGTCGAGATGCGGGCGGAAAGTCAGAATCTTACCGGACTGTCTATTACCAGAGGATTTTCGGTTCTCGGCGGGTTTCAGTATGGCCAGTCTGAGACACTGAGCGCGGGCATGCCGCCGATGAGCAGCGCTGAACCGGTGCAGATCACTGTGCGCAGCGGAAGCAAGATTGCAATTGGCGCTTATGCGCGCCTTGATCTTAAACATCCGGAGGATGTTGCCGATTATACAGGCAAATCGACGATCACGGTGGAGGGAACCGCCGAGGTTGGCCAACTCTATTATGCGCAGGTAAACGGAAAATCTGCCGGAAACGGAGACGTTGAAATCAACATGCGCGGAGATGCGTCGATTACCCGTATTTCGGGCAGCGATGTGCCCGGTCCCATGAAAAGTCTTGTATTGAATTGGCAGTCCGGTATAATCGGTGAATTTGCGCGCGGCGCAGAGGATACGGCAAGAGACGGCTTTACGCTCAACTACAGCAAAACCGTGGCTGATACGGAGCAGTTTGCCGCCATTAGTGCCGGTTTCGATATTTTGAACACGGCTGCGTCTGCGTTTTCGGCTTTCCGTACCTATGAAAATCAGTTTACCGACCTTGAAGAAAACGCATGGTACCTGCCGTATATTCAGACGGCTTATGAGTATGCGCTTGCAAACGGTACTTCGGACACAAAGTTTTCGCCTGAGGGCAAGTTTACGGTTGCGCAGGCGCTGACAGCGGCGGCAAATATCCATACTGCGTATACCGGAAATGCTGTTTCCGCGGCGGTGGCCGGCGAGGCATGGTACGCGCCGTATGCCGCGTATTGTGTGCAGCACGGCATCATCACGGAGACGCAGTTTATCGATTATAACCGGAACATTACGCGGGGTGAGATGGCTATAGTTTTTGCCAACATCCTGCCGGACGATGCATATGCCGTGGTTCGCAGCGGTTCCAATCCTGACGTGACCGCAGGGATGGATTGCTATGACGCAGTGCAGAAGCTGTACAATGCGGGCATTGTCGGCGGCGACAGCGGCACCGGAAATTACCGTCCGAATGATGAAATCGTGCGAAGCGAGGCCTGTGTGATTTTTACAAGAATTGCCGTGGCGGAGTATAGAGCAAAATAAACAGCATGGCCAAAGCGCTCTCTCTGCCGGCAGGCGGAGCAGAGAGAGCGCATAAAAGCAATTATAAAAGACGCTCCGTGTGTTTTTTATTTCTGCATCGCTGCTGTGGCGCGCCGATATTTACCGGAGTTTGTGTGCATAGCGGAGATTTTTATGGCGGGAAGCATATTTTTCGGTGTTGATTGATTTATAGCAGCCTTTCCGCTGTAAGCTTGTTTACGGATTCACTTTTATGCGGGGGAGAGAAAATATGAAAAAGTGCTTGATATATATGTTGGGGTGTCTGTTTGTCTGTATTTTTGCGGCGCTGCCTGCGGCGGTGCAGTCAGACGCTCTGTCTCAGTCGACTGTCGTGTATCTGAAAGACGGCGGAACGGGGGACGGTTCCTCACCGGACGCAGCGCTCGGTACGCTTACAGCCGCGTATACCGCGTTGGATCTGACCAAGGACTGCACGATTGTCGTGTGCGGTCCGTTTACCCAGACAGGAAATTTTGTGTACGGCACAAATTACACAGGCTCGGTTACACTGACCTCGGTGTATGACGGCGCAGATTACCGGGAAAGCGGCGCGGAATATATGTTTAACAATACAAGGTTTGTATGCTTTGGAGAAACAACGTTTGAAAACATGCATTTTACGGCGCTTGGGAAATATATGCTGGTGATCGGCCAGCATAATCCGGTTACGGTGGGAGAAGAGGTTTTGATGAGCGGCGGAAGCAGTTTTCTCGGGACGCTTGTTGACAATTCCTTTACCATTCTCGGCGGGTATCAGGACGGTCAAAACAGTCCGCCGAAAACGAGTACTACGGACACGAATATTACCGTGCTTTCAGGCAATACGATCTACATAGTTCCTTTTTCCCGCGGCGTGACGGGCGCTTCTTACACCGGTACCGCGAATATTAAAATCAGCGGCGATGCGGAGGTTTCGGTACTTCACGGCTCTGTTGCCCATCCGGATGGGGTGGTACTTGGGGATGTCAAAGTTGAAATATCGGGCAATGCCAATGTGGAGAGGTTTTATGGCTGTACAAATAATGTAACCCTAAATTCTTTCGAGATGACATGGCTGTCCGGTACGATCGGCTCGTTCAATTGGGTCAGCCCGGCATCCTCCGGAAAGACGCTTACGGTGACGGAAAGCACGCTTCTGCGGGCGTCAAGGCAGGTTCAATCGCAGGCAAATTATTCGGAGATTGCCAATGATTTTGACGTTACGCAAGATTATTTGCCGGAGGTGACAGAGGAAACGAAAGTGTATGTCAAATTCGGCGGAAACGACCAGGCAGACGGTCTTACGCCCGATACGGCCAAAGCTACGCTTGGGCAGTTGAACGGCAGCGGTGCAGTCAGCCTGTTAAAGAATGGCGGCACATTGGTAACGAACGGCAAGATCGTGGTTGGCGGCAACTATGTGTTGCCGGAGCTTGGATCCGCGCTGCTCATTACCGCCGATGACGGCACGGTCAATTATATGGGCACGGGAAACAATCCGGTGGGTGCGCTGAAGATGACAAACGGCGCCTCGCTGACGCTGCAGAGCGATGTGATCTTTGATAAAATCCATCTGTTTCAGGAGTTTAGCAAAAGCAATGTCATAAAAGTGACGAACAATTCGACGTTGGTGGTCGGTTCTGAAGTCGTCTGCTCCAGCAATACGAATTTGTCCAAGCCGGTATACATGACAATCGAAGTAGAAGCCGGTTCTACCGTCATCTTAAACGGCGGTATTTTCCAGAAAGTGACCGGCGGCGGTACGATCATAAGCAATGGCGCGACGATTATTGAGGGTAGGACGGCCGTCTATGTAAAGGATGGGGGAACGGGAGACGGCTCGTCTGCCGAAACGCCGCTGGGGAGTTTGGAGGCCGCGGCGCAGGCGCTGGCCTTGGGCGGCGAGATCATCTTGGCCGGAGATGTGACGGTAGATGCGTCAACAGTGGTTCCGGCTGTGAACGGAAACCTCAGCATTCGCGGAGAGGGAGGAGCGCTGATCCTTGCAGCCCGTTTGGAATTTGCAAATATAGGCGCGGCGAATACGATCACGCTGGATAATTTGACAATTCAAAACGGCAACGCAGCCAGCGTACATATTTACGGAAACTATAACAATATGTATTTCGGCGACAATCTGACGGTTGAGGCTGTTGGCAATCGATATCCTCTGATTGTTGCAGGGTACCGTTCGCCGGGTACGAGGACCGGTGCATATAAAAACGCGGATGCCGTATCCTATAGTGAAAATGTCCGTGTGTATATCGGCAGCGGTACATGGGAAAATTTTATCGGCGGCAATTACCGCGAGGACGCCTATGCGGCGATCGGTATGCATACCGGCAATATCGAAATTGAAATTGCGGGCGGCACATTTAAAGCTGTGGGCGCGAAAAGCGGCATTGCCGGTTCCCGCAACCAGAACTTCGTAGCCACCTCGTTTATGGGCATGAACTATTTTGACGGCGAACTGTCGGTTAAAATCAGCGGCGGCACCTTTGAAGGGCCGGTGTACGCTGTAGCGCGCCTTGGATCGGCCTATGGCAATACGGCATTCGGAGGCTATACGCGAACCGGCGATATAACGATTGACATAACGGGCGGCCGCTTCCTTGGCGGGGAGATCGGTGCTTTTCAGATCACAACTTCGTCAGCCGGATTGCTGCGCGGGAATTATACGCTGAACATCGGCGAGGGTGCAGAGCTTGCGGACGGAACGATCCTCTCAGCGGAGTGCGTCGAACCTTATGAAGGCGCAGAGAAAATCGCATCGCTGACCGACGCGTCAGGAGCCGAAACGGTCATCCGCGCTTTTGATCGGGTCAATGGCAGGAGCGCGGACGGCGCCGAGCCGGTCCGCATCGGTTTTGTGGGCGACAGTATTACCTGGGGGACGGGCGCATTTGAACCCAAGGCTTCTTCATACCCGGCACAGCTACTTGCACAGCTTGAAGCTGAGGGGCTGGACTATATTGTCGGCGATTTCGGCGTGCCTGCGGCTGGCGTGTTGGAGACGACCGTTTATTATTACAACGATACGTTGTATTATCACACCTCAATGGAAGAATTTGACCCGGATATCATGGTATTTGCACTTGGCACCAACGATGCGGCGACGGTTGGCGGCACGCAGGGACGCCTTGAGATTTTCTACAGCGATTATAAGGAACTGATCCGCGCATATGGCGAACTGCCTTCGGTGGAAAAGGTTTATGTGACGACTGCCATTTACCGCCACAGCGGGCATGTTGAAAACGGCGCGGCAAGTTCCCGCGCTGCCAATTTGCGCATGGTTTCCTATATTATTCCGCTGCAGCGGAGAATTGCGGCAGAGCTTGCTGCCGAGAGCAGTGCGGCGGAGTATACGCTGATCGATCTGTATGCGCTGACCCTCTCCGATGCGCTGTCGGGCAGGCTGCTGGGGAGCGACCTGCTGCACCCGAACGACGCCGGATACAGGGTGATGGCGGCGTATATGTATGATGCGCTGTTTGAGGGTGTATGCGGCACGGATGCGGCATTCACGGACAGCTTTTTTATGGAGGAGATTTATGTCAAGGCCGGCGCGGACTTCGCCGCGGCGGGAACGGAAACGGATCCGATGGGGAATATAGACGTAGCGCTCGGTAGAATTTCGCGCGAAGGCGGCAGGATCGTTCTGCTTGGAGATTATACGGTAAATTACAATTTTGACACGCCGATTGATATAACGGGCACGCTGTATATTGGGGGAAAAGAGGGAACCGCGCCTAAGCTTTCTTTCACGCTGGACGTTTTTAAGGCCGGTAGCAGTCTGGTGCTGGACAATATGATCTTTTCAACAGAAAACGGCGTAACCTATCCATTTATCATGGCGCGTTACAACAATCTGACCCTTGGAGAAAACTTTATAACCGAGAAGCGGTCTGACGGATACTATCCGTTTGTAATGGCTGGGTACAATGTATACGCTGACGCGCAGCATAACGCTTCTGCCGTAAATCTGGATACGGCAGTGGGTGTAAGTTCAGATAAGGACGTTCGGATTGAGCTTTACGGCGGTACGTTTTACCGCTTTCTCGGCGGCAACCGCCGCAGCGCGCCCGAAACCTCGCTCGGAACATTTTCGGGAAATCTTGAAGTAGTTGTGGACGGCGCGTCCTTTACGGACGGCTTTGCCGTGACCGGTATGAATTATATGACGGGCACCGCCAGCATCACACTTCGGAACATGGCGTATTCGGGCACGGTTTACGGGATGTCGCGCGCCGGAGGAACCGCTTCGTTTAACGCTTTTGACGACGCGGGCAATGCGGGCGGCTGTGTAAGTATCTTTCTTTTGCAAACAGACGGTCTTTATGCTCTGGCAGCAAGAGAACCGGGTATAGGCGCTGCTGGCAATAATGTAGTTTGCACACTTCATACCTATGCGGACTATACGGAGGAAACGGAGAGCGGTTTTGATGAAATCACGCGGCATCAATTTGACGGCGGCGAGATTACCACGCCGGCAACCTGTATGGAGCCGGGCGTAAAAA
>CATWNM010000016.1 GCA_958352145.1 uncultured Eubacteriales bacterium | reverse complement strand
GTGGTTGCAGCGGGCTTTTGCTCGGTGGTCGCGGCAGGCTTTTGTTCGGTGGTTGCAGCGGGCTTTTGCTCAGTGGTTGCGGCGGGTTTTGGCTCAGTAGTCGCGGCGGGCTGTTGATCCGTTGTACCTGCCGAACTGCCGTCTGTTGTTACGCCGGCCTGTTCGTGCGTTTGTTCGCCGCATCCGGCTGCCAGAAGTACGAATACTGCGATCATGAAAAGCGCAAGAAACTTTTTCATAAAACTTCTCCTCCGTGTATGATTGTTAATGTATGCTCGTAAACGCCCCTTGAAGCGTTTGTTGAACCAAAGGAATCTGTTTTTATAAGCGGGCGCAGTTCTTGAAAGGTTTATGCGTGGTCTATGTTGTCAAATCCGGGAACAAGCTTCATGTCAAGCATAAATTTTTGAGTCGCAACATCAAAATTTTGCTTTCGAGTCAACAGCATCTCAACAGCTTTTTTTGCGCAAAACGCATCGTCTCGCGCAATGGAAGCCATTCTGTGCGGAAAATTCAGAACAGTCTGTAGCGCGTCATAGCCGATAATTCCCATATTGTTTCGTCCGATGTCTTTCAATCGCCGGAGCACGTCGAACGCAATGAAATCATTATAGCAGACGACAGCGTCCGTTTCCGGAAACGCCTGCAGCAGGGCGTCGGTTTCGCAATAATAGTTGTTGTTTTTTACAATAAATGTTCTGGCCGGCAGGCCATACTTTTTGCACGCGCCTTCATATCCGAGATACCGGTTCCGAATATCGTCCGGCAAATACATGCCGGCAATATTTTATATCCGCATTGGATAAGATGCTGCGTGGCCAGAAACGCGCCGCCGTAATTGTCGTCATATACGCTGTCAATACCCTCATACTTGCTTTCTGTCCCAATCAACACCATCGGCACGCGCAGCGTGCGGACGATTTGCGCCCCATCCTCGGTGATGTCACCAAGTCCGATAAGACCGTCGATCATTCTGGAGCAAGCGTCGCGGATATCCGTTTCATCGGCTGTGTACTTGGTGTGCAGCAACATGAGTTCATATCCGGCGGCTGAAAGCGCCCGATGAATGTGGAACAGCATATTCCAGTAAAACGCATTTCGATGGTAGCTATAGAGAACGCCGATACGGCGTCTTGGGCTGCCGCGCAGCATAGAAGCGGCGGCATTGGGGATATAATTCAGCTTTTTTGCCGCGGCTTCTACCCGTTTTTTGGTTGCCTCCGATATGTCCGGAAGCCCGCGAAGCGCGTGTGAAACCGTGTTTGGTGAGAGTCCGACTTCACGGGCGATGTCTTTGATCGTTGTTCTCTTTGTACCCATTATTTTATATCGCTTTCATTAACGTTAATGTTAGTATAATCTGTTTCTTGGTATTTGTCAATATATTTTTGTTTTTTTATAAAAATCTCTTGCATTTTCAGCAGGTTGCACATATTTCCGAATTCTCGCTGCGGCAAGAACGCAGAAAGGCACTCGCTGGAATTTGTCAAAAAAATTAAAGATTTTTCCAAAGAAAAAACTTGTCGAGCGCCGCTTTGGCGGCGTTCGACAAGCTGAAAGGCATATAAAAAAGCAAAATCGTTCGTTTATGCCTCTTTCGCCTTCGGAATGCGGATGGTGACTTCCCATGTGTCCCCTAAGTCGCGCTTCTGCGTTTTCGCGTCGATGCCCGCGCGGTTCATGATGTCTACTGCGCGGTCGATGGTATTGTAAAAAATCCGCACGTCCCGTACCATGGCCGTACGCTTCTGCACGGGCGGTTTTTCCTGCTTTGCGGTATCGACCAGCCGGGTTATGTATTCCTCGGTCTCCGCGACGTTGAGTCCCCGTTCTATGACCGTTTCCAGCGCCGTGCGACGTTCTTTTTCATCCGAAATGCGCAAAAGCGCCCGCGCGTGCCGCTCGGTCAGCTTCTTTTCTAAAATCAGCTTTTGCTCCGCGTCGCCGAAGCGCAGAAGCCGAAGCTTGTTGGCTACGTAGGATTGACTGGCCGACAGCTTTGCGGCGACTTCTTCCTGCGTCAGCCCATAGAGATTGATCAGCGCGGCGATTGCGGCGGCTTCTTCAAATATATTCAGGTCTTCGCGCTGGAGGTTCTCGATGATTGCAAGTTCGGCCGAGCGCAGGCTGTCCGCTTCGATGATGATGCAGGGTACTTCCGCAAGGCCGATCAGCTTTGCGGCGCGGAGCCGCCGCTCGCCCGAAATCAGTTCGTAAATGCCGCCGTATTCGCTGAGATCGCCTGCGGAAACCGGTTTTCGGACGCAGAGCGGCTGGAGGATGCCGTGACGGCGGATGCTGTCCGCAAGGCGAAGCGTTTCGTTGTTGTCAAAATATTTTCGCGGCTGCGCGGGATTGGGTAGAATCCGGCAGACCGGAATTCTATGTACCTTGTCGCACGGATCACCCTCTTCGCTGCTTTTCAAGTTCAGTTTGGGGAGCATATTTTGCAGAACGTTCATTTTTCAGATTTCCTTTCAAAAAAGTCGGTAAAGAAATCCTATAACAAATCGCGTGGGAAATAAAAAATTAATTTGCGGCCGTATTTCCGTGCTTTCCCTGCCGAAAAAAGCCCGTTTTGCGCGCGCCTTTGCAGGCCGGGCTGGGAAAAATGGAAAAAAGCCGCATCTTAAAGCGGCTTTTTCTTGATTTGTGCATAATTTCTTGGATAAATTTTTTCAGTTTCCCCGCATTTTTCAATCCCTGCGATCATCCGAGTCAGAGGAGGCTCCTTGCTTTTTGTATCCGCAAGCGAAAATTCCTTGGAAAACAATACTTTTGCGCGAAGCGCGGCTATTGCATTTTTCGCCTCGATCAGTTCTTCGCCGCCGCTTTTTGCTTTCATTGGCAAAAATACGCCTCCGATTTTCAAAAGCGGGATGCAGCATTCGCATAAAATATTGAGGCGGGCAACGGCACGAGCCGTGACATAATCGTATTTCCCGCGCAGTGCGCCTGCGCCGAGATCCTCCGCGCGGCCGGCTGCCGCTGACAGGTTGGCAAGCGCCAGATGCTCCGCTGCGGTGCGCACAAAGTCTATTTTCTTCGCGGTCGCATCCAGCGCAAGAATTCGAAGGTCGGGGCGCGCTATTGCTAGGGGAAGCGAGGGGAAACCGGCGCCGCAGCCGACGTCAAGGAGCGTCTTTCCCGGTTCGATGTACCGCGCCGCCGTGAGGCTGTCGGCATAATGTTTGAGAATGATTTCCTCAGGTGCGGTAATCGCAGTCAGGTTCATGACGGCGTTTCGCTCAAGCAGAAAGCCGGTCAGCCGATAAAATTTTTCTGCAAGCGCATCACCGGCAAAGTCTGAGAGGCCGTTTTCCGTAAGGATTCGCCTGTATTCTGCGGTAAATTCTTGTTGTGATCGCAGTATGGATGTGCTCATGTGCGCTCCTTTCCGTGAAGCCATATCATCAGCACAGAAATATCGGCGGGATTTACGCCGGAGATGCGCATCGCCTGACCGAGCGAGCGCGGGCGTATCTTTTCCAGCTTTTGCCGCGCCTCGATGCGCAGGCCGCCGATGGCGGCGTAGTCGATATCCTCGGGCAGAAGCTTTTCCTCCAGCTTTTGCAGCTTTTTCACCTCGGCCAGTTCCCGGCGGATATAGCCGTCGTATTTTACGCGGATTTCCGCGCCAGACGCAACCGCATACGGGAGTATCGGACGCTTTGGATCGAGCGGCGCGAGGTTTTCATACGTCAGTTCAGGGCGGCGCAAAAGCTCGCACAGATGCGCGCCGCTTTGAAGGGGCGCGGAACCAAGTTCGGCAAGCAGCCGGTTCGTTTCCTCCGAGGGCGGGATAACTGTGCGCGCGATGCGCGCGATCTCATCCTGAATCATACGCTGCTTTTCCAGAAAACGCGCATAGCGTGCGTCGCCGATCAGACCCACGCGGTATCCGTAGGGTGTCAGCCGTTCGTCGGCGTTGTCCTGGCGGAGCAAGAGGCGGTATTCGCTGCGTGAGGTCATGATCCGGTAGGGTTCGTTTGTCCCTTTCGTGACCAGGTCGTCGATCAGCGTACCAATGTAGGAGGAAGCGCGGGAAAGCACGAGCGGCTCTTTGCCAAGCAGCTTCATTGCGGCATTGATTCCGGCGACAAGCCCCTGCGCCGCAGCTTCTTCATAACCCGAGGTACCGTTAAACTGACCCGCGCCGTAAAGTCCCGCGGCTTTTTTGAATTCAAGCGTCGGGAAAAGCTCGGTGGGATCGGCGCAGTCATATTCGATGGCGTAGGCGTAGCGCATGATCTGCGCATGCGAAAAACCAGGCAGCGTGTGCAGCATCTGGTACTGCACGTCGGTTGGCAGGGACGTGGAAAAGCCCTGGATATACATTTCTTCAGTGTCCGCGCCCATCGGTTCCACAAAAAGCTGGTGGCGTTCTTTGCCGGCAAAGCGGACGATCTTGTCTTCGATCGAGGGGCAGTAGCGCGGACCGGTTCCGTGGATTTTTCCCGAATACATGGCGCTGCGGTGAATATTTTGCCGGATGACTTCATGCGTATTTTCGTTGGTATAGACGATGTGGCAGGGCGTCTGCGCGGCGCCGTCCAGAAAATGCGGATCGGTGTCTGCGGAAAACGGAATCGCCGGCGTTTCGCCCGGTTGTACCTGCAGCGCCGAAAAATCGATGCTTGCGCGGCTGACGCGCGCGGGCGTGCCGGTTTTGAAGCGCATCAGGCGGATGCCGAGCGCGCGGAGGGAATCGGAGAGCCCCTCTGCGGCCATCAGCCCATCCGGGCCGCTTTTGTACGAGCGATCCCCGACGAACACTGCGCTGTGCAGATAGGTGCCCGTGCAGACGATGGCGGCGCGGACGCGCCACACCTCGCCAAGCGCAGTCACAAGCGCAGAAACCTCGGGCCGTCCGTTCTTTTCTTCGGTTTGAACGGCGGTGATTTCCGCCTGAATGAGTCGGAGATTTTTCGTGGTTTCGAGCGTGTGCTTCATCAGCGTGCGGTATTTTACACGATCCGCCTGAATGCGTTTGGAATGCACCGCCGCGCCTTTGCCCAGATTGAGCGTGCGGCTCTGCATCGTCACGCGGTCGGCGGCTCGGCCCATTTCGCCGCCGAGCGCGTCGATCTCAAAGACGAGGTGCCCCTTTCCGGTACCGCCGATCGATGGATTGCAGGGCATATTTCCGACGGCATCGAGGTTGATCGTGAACAGCGCCGTATCGAGGCCGAGACGCGCACAGGCAAGCGCCGCCTCGATGCCCGCGTGTCCCGCGCCGATGACACCGACGTCGGCTTTGTATTCCATAAAAGTTTCACCGCCTTTGAAAAAGAAAATGGTTGCCGAAAGCGTTCAGCGCGCCGCCGGCGCTTTCGTATAACGGGTAGCCCCGCGAAAAGCATGCCAAAGCGTTTCCAAGCGGCGCGCCGCTTGGAAAATTGGAATTTCGGCCGGTCATTTGTGATATTTTCCGCCTGCCGAGATTGAAAGCGCGCGATAGAGCGCTTCCGCAAGAATGACACGCATCAGCCGGTGCGGAAACGTCAGCGCGGACACCGAAAGCCGAAGATCGCAGGCGGCTTTGACCGTCTCGCTGAGACCGTGCGACGACCCGATTACAAAACAAAGCTCGCCCCGCTCGTTTTTCGCTTTTTCACAGAGCGCGGCAAACTGTTCGCTCGTATAGCTTCGCCCTTCCACGCAGAGCGCGACTTTGTAGGCGCGCTGAGGCAGGCATTCGAGAATGCGCGCGCCTTCGCGCGCAAGCGCGGCCTCAATATCGCCCGTATGCCCTGCGCCGTCCGGTTCTTCCCGAAGATTGACATGGACGATTTTTGCATAAGGCGAGCAGCGTTTTTCATATTCGGCGGCGGCTTCGGCAAAATACCGCTCCTTGAGCGCGCCGACGGAAACAATCGTAATTTTGAACATTACAGCAATCTTGTAGGTACGGATTCGCGGGCCGCCAGAATGGTCGAGTCCGGACATCTGCTTCGCGCGCAGGCAAGCGCCGCTTCCGGCGTATTGTTTTCCGCGCTCAGATGCGCAAGCAGGATGCTCCGCGCGCCTTTTTTGATAAGTTCGGGGAGAAAAGCGCTGCATTCGTCGTTGGACAGATGCCCCGTGGACGAGCGGATCCTTTGTTTAAGCCATGCGGGGTAAGGGCCGCTTTCCAGCATCCCCTGATCATGATTGGATTCGATCACGACCGCCTCCGAGCCAAGCAGATTTTCTCGAATCTCGCTTGTGATGTGTCCAATGTCGGTTGCAACGCCGATTTTCCGTCCGTCGGGCAGCCGCACGGTATATCCTACGCTCATTTCGCTGTCGTGCGGCGTTTGAAACGAGGATACACGCAGCGCGCCGGCCTCTGCAGAAAACAGCGGGGGATGTACGACGAGGTTCTGCCGGAGATAAACGGTATCTTTTTGCAGCTTGTCCGCGGAACCGGACGTCATATGCACGGGGATTGTATACCGTTTGCAGAGCATCTCGAGCGCGCTGACATGATCGCTGTGCTCATGGGTGATAAAGATCGCGCGGATGCGCGACAGATCGCTGCCTATGGCGCAAAGTCCCGCGGTCAGCGCGCGCAGGCTGCGGCCCGCGTCGATGAGAATTTCATCCTCGCCCGCCCGGATATAGATGCAGTTGCCCTTAGAACCGGAATACAGCGTGCAGAGAGACAGATCATTCATAGGTTTCTCCGTTATTTACTGCGTCTCAACATCGGGGAATTTGAGACGGGAAGTGCCGCGCGCATTTTCGCCGCTCTATGGGGCGTCCCCGCGGCTATAAGGCGCGTACAAGGCGGCACATGTCCGCCTTGTACGCATATTTTTGCAGTTTGGATCGTCCTTTAGAAAACGCGGATCGCGCCCTCCGGCCGGATCGAAAGGACGGCGCAGGCGCCGTCTCCGAAAGCCGCGTCCATCACCGCTTTATAGCCGTCTACCGCATCGTGCGGAACGAACGCCTGTATCGTGCCCGCAAAGCCGCCGCCGTGCACACGGCAGGCGCCGCGTCCGGCAAGCGTGTCCTCGCTGAGGCAAAGCGCGAGCGACAGACCCTGTTCGCGCACATTCTTCGTCGTGTACACGTTTTGCAGGAATTTGAAGCTGGAGTTGCCCGAAGCGCGCACACCGGCAAAAAAGGCATCGGTGTCGCCGTCCAGCAGTGCCTGCTTTTGTGCGCCGACTCTTGCATTCTCATTTTCAAAGTGCAGCGCCCGCAGGATCGCGCGGTCGCCGGCGGTTTTTCGGAGTTTCGGGATTTCGCGGATAATTTCTTCTTTGGTTACTTCGCGGAGCGCTGCTTTGCCGAAGTGCGCGGCGACCATCTTCATTTCGGCGGGCACCGAGGCATAATCGTCGTTCAGATCGGCATGGTTGCCCCCGGTGTTGGTGATGCACAGGCTGTAGCCCGCTTCGTTCATATTGAAAGCAAGCGGTTCGATCACGGGTGCGGACGGGTCCTTGAAATCGATCGCGACAAAGCCACCGACCGCACATGCGGTCTGATCCATCAGGCCGCAGGGTTTTCCGAAATATTCGTTTTCGGAATACTGCGCGATGCGCGCGATTTCGGCGTTTGGAACCTGTCCGGCGTTGTAGAAGTGATTGATAATATTGCCGACCATGACTTCAAACGCAGCGGACGAAGAAAGGCCGGAGCCTTTATGTACATTGTTGGTGGTAAAAGCGTCAAAACCGCCGGAATGGTGTCCGTAGTTTACGAATCCCTGCACCATCCCCGCGATCAGCGCGCGGGATTTGAAGAAAAATTCTTTTTTCGGCGTTTTGCATTCGGCAAGCGTCATCCGATCCTCTTTGTACCCTTCGCTGCGGAGGCGTACCACACTGTCGCCGGTTTTTGCGGCGACGGCGATGATGTCAAGGTCGATCGCAGCCGCCAATACGCAGCCGTGATTGTGGTCGGTGTGGTTGCCTGAGATCTCGCTCCGTCCCGGG
Organism: uncultured Eubacteriales bacterium; assembly: GCA_958352145.1. Taxonomy (GTDB): domain Bacteria; phylum Bacillota; class Clostridia; order Oscillospirales; family CAG-272; genus UMGS902. Next base: position 35,369 of record CATWNM010000016.1, on the reverse strand, counting down.
ACGGAAAAGAGCGCGACGTCGCGTCCTGCGCCGTAATTTTCCTCAAAGCCTTGAATTGCGCGGATATAACGCGCCTTTTGCGCTTCAAGCCCGGCGCCGTACAGCGCGGCCAGCGTCTTGTCTAACCCGCCGGTTTCAATGGTTTGGATCAGGTCTGTTGTTTTCATATCGAAGCCCCTTTTACAATAGAATCTCTTTGTACTTTTGGATAATCAATCGGAAATAGATCAGGCAAAAAGCTGCATGCTGTTTCCGTTCATATTATAAAATTTTTTTCAAATGCGCGCAATATAATTTTAAAGAGGTATTTTGCATCCGAAGTTAATATCCGCACGGCGGAAAATGCTTTGGTTTTTTGTCAGATGTTTTAATCATAGCATACCGTGCGGGAAAAGTAAACAGTTTTTTTCGTTGACACGCGCGCTTGAATCATGTATCATGGTAAAGTATGAAGTCCAAAGGAAAGAGAGGTGGCGCGGCATGAAACAAAAGCCGGAACTGCTTGCTCCGGCAGGCAATTTTGAAAAGCTGCGGGCGGCCGTGCTTTACGGCGCGGACGCGGTTTATCTTGCGGGCGGCGCATTCGGCATGCGCGCGGCGGCCGGGAATTTTACCGATGAGGAACTGCCTCGCGCGGCTGCGTATGCGCACGAGCGCGGCGTTCGGGTGTATCTCGCCGTCAACACGATGCCCCGCACCTACGAATATCCGGCGCTTGAGGCGTATCTGAACTTTGTGCGCGGCTGCGGCGTAGACGCGCTGATCGTCGGCGATCTGGGGGTGCTTTCTCTTGCGCGCCGGGTAGCGCCTGAGCTTGCAGTTCATGTGTCTACGCAGGCGTCGGCCGTGAGCCTTGCCGATGTGCTTGCATGGCGCGCGCTCGGCGCGCGGCGCGTCGTGCTTGCGCGGGAGCTTTCGATTGAAGAGGTGCGCCAGATCTGCGAGGGGGCGCCCGGGGATATGGAGATCGAGAGCTTTATCCATGGAGCCATGTGCGTCGCTTACAGCGGGCGCTGCCTGCTTTCCAATTATTTTACCGGGCGGGACGCCAACCGGGGCGCGTGCGCGCAGCCCTGTCGGTGGAACTATCGCACGCTTGAAATTTGTGAGGAAAAACGCCCGGACCAGCCGCTCAGTCTTTATGAGGACACTGCGGGAACGTTTGTTATGAGTTCGCGCGATATGTGCATGATCGAACATATTCCGGAGATTGTCGAATGCGGCGTCCATAGCTTCAAGATCGAGGGACGGATGAAAAGCGCTTATTATACGGCGGTCGTGACCAACGCGTACCGGATGGCGCTCGACGCCTATCTGCGCGACGGCGCGGCCTACCGGTTCGATCCGGCGCTGCGGCGTGAACTCGAAAGCGTGAGCCACCGCGAGTATTCGACCGGCTTCTGGTTCGGCGGGCCGGATGCGGACGCCGGGGTTTGTAAAAACGCGGGATATATTCGGGAGAAGGCCTATATCGCGACCGCTTTGTCCTATGACGCGAAAAGCGGGTTGGCCTTGTTTGTACAGCGCAACAAAGTCCGCCGGGGAGAATCGGTCGAACTGATTTCTCCGGGACGGACGGGCCGTGCGTTTTTTGCGGAGGAACTGCTTGACGCGGACGGAAATCCAATCGAGAGCGCGCCGCATCCGTCGATGACATTTCAGATGCGCGTTCCGTTTGAAGTGCGGGCGGGCGACATTTTACGCGGAGGGGAAGAACCATGTTTATTTTCGAGTTGATTAAGACGATTCTGATCGGCATTGTGCAGGGGATTACCGAGTGGCTGCCGGTTTCGAGCACGGGGCATATGATTCTGCTTAACGATCTGATCCGGCTGGATGTGAGTGATGCGTTTTGGGAGATGTTTGAAGTGGTTATCCAACTTGGCTCCATTCTCGCCGTAGTCGTGCTGTATTTCGGACGGCTGAATCCGTTTTGCCTGCGCAAAAATATAGGGGACGGCGGCGCGCTGCCGCTTATTGGCCGTGTGATGATGAAAAAAGATACCCTGCGGCTCTGGGGGCACGTGCTGGTCGCCGCGCTGCCCGCAGCCGTCGTCGGCCTTTTGTTTGACGATTGGTTCAATGCGCATTTCTATAATTCGGTCGTCGTTTCCGCTGCGCTGATCGTATATGGCGTTTTGTTTATTTTGGTGGAGCGCCGGCACAAAAACAAGTCTTTTTGCGTGACGCGGCCCGAGGATATCCGCTATAGCACGGCATTTGGAATCGGCTGCTTTCAGGTGCTTTCGCTGATCCCCGGAACCTCCCGCTCGGGTTCGACGATCCTTGGTGCGTCGCTGCTCTCGGTTTCAAGAGATGCGGCCGCTGAATTTTCGTTTTTTTTGGCGGTGCCGGTGATGCTCGGCGCGTCGCTGCTCAAGTGCGCCGGCTTTGCGGAGGATGTCGCGGGCGGCGAGGCTGTATTTGGCGGGGAAGAAGCGCTGATCCTGCTTGTCGGCTGTGCAGTCGCCTTTTTCGTCTCGATTGCGGCGATTCGTTTTTTGATGGATTTTGTTAAAAAACACAGTTTCTCTGCTTTTGGCGTGTATCGCATCGTGCTCGGTGCCGTCGTGCTTGCAGTTTGGTTTTTTCAGAGGTGAGAAATGGAAAATCACGAGCTTTTGAAAACGGCGGACGGCGCGGCGCTGGCGTATCTCGGAGACTGCGTTTTTGAGCTTTGGGTGAGAGAACGGCTGCTTCGCCGCGGATTGACCCGCGCAGGCATGTTGAATGCGGCTGCGCACGACTATGTGACTGCCAAAAATCAAAGCGCAGCTTTTTACCGGATCGAGTCGCTGCTCACAGAGGAAGAACGCAGCTTTTTCCGCCGCGGGCGAAACTCGCCGCATCTTTCTGCGCCAAGAAGCGCTACGGGCGCGGAATACCGCGCGGCGACCGGATTTGAAACGCTTTGCGCGGCGCTGTATCTTTCCGGCCGGCATGAGCGTTTAAACCAATTGCTTGAAAATGCGTTTCCTGAAGAAAAAAAGCATGAATAATTTTTGCGCGCTTTGCAAAAAATCCACCTGTAGCACGGTGGATTTTTTTTGTTCCTGGGCGAAAGCGCGTGGCGGCTTTCCATGCAGAATGACGAATCTTTGCGGCAACATAGACAAAAATTTAACATTGTATCGGGTGGTTTTTTTAACATAAGAACCACAAATATTGTGAAATATATATAATAAAATCAAAAATAAAAGAAATATATTGCCAATTTTGCATATATATGGTATAGTTGACTTGTAGCAGGACTGTAAATTCCTGTCTGGGGGCATACTATGTTGTGCAAATCAATTTTTAGGAGGAATTTATCATGTTTAAGAAAACTCTGGCATTGACGCTTGCACTTTTGCTACTGCTTCCCCTGATTTCGGCATGCGGGAAGAAAGAAGACACGCCTTCGGTGTATTATTTGAATTTCAAGCCCGAACAGGACGCCGCTTGGCAGAAACTCGCAAAGGCTTATACGGCGGAGACCGGCGTTCCGGTGACGGTAGTGACCGCGGCGTCGAACACGTATGAACAGACGTTGACTTCCGAGATGGACAAAGACAACGCGCCCACGCTGTTTCAGGTCAACGGTCCGGTCGGCCTGGCCAACTGGAAGGATTACTGCTATGATTTGAAAAACAGCGCGCTCTATGGTGAATTGACCAGCGATGAATTTTCGCTGACCGAAGGAGATCACGTATACGGTATCGCCTATGTTCTCGAAACATACGGCATCATTTACAATAAGACGCTGCTGAATCAATATTTTGCTTCAAATTTCGCTACGGTCAAATCGATCGATCAGTTAAATAATTTTCAAGCGCTGAAGACGGTGGCTGAAGAGATTCAGGCAAACAAGACTGCGCTTGGCGTAGACGGCGCTTTTACTTCCGCGGGTATGGACTCTTCCTCCGACTGGCGCTTTAAGACCCACCTTGCCAACCTGCCGATCTATTATGAATACAGGGATAAGAATATCGGGATGGCCGAGGAGATCGAAGGCACCTATTTGGATAATTACAAGGCGATCTGGGACTTGTATATCAACAATGCGACCTGTTCGCCCACCGCGCTTTCCGGAAAGACCGGTACGGACGCCGAAACCGAATTTAAGACCGGGAAAGCCGTATTTTATCAAAATGGCACATGGGCTTACGGCACGGTTGCCAAAGATGAGAAAGGCGTTGGACTTGCCGACGAAGAGTTTGGCATTCTGCCGGTTTATATCGGCGTCGACGGAGAGGAAAATCAGGGACTTTGCACTGGTTCCGAAAATTACTGGTGCGTAAACGCCAAAGCGAGCGAAGAAGACATCAAGGCGACGCTGGATTTTCTCTATTGGGTCGTTACGAGCGAGACGGGCACTTCGGCGCTGGCCGACGATATGGGGTTTGTTGCGCCGTTTAAAAATGCGAAAACCGCGCACAATCCGCTGGTAACCATGGCGAACCAGTATATTGACGAAGGGAAAACGCCGGTCTCTTGGAACTTTTCTACGATTCCTTCTGAAAAATGGAAAAACGGCGTCGGCACGGCGTTGACGCAGTACGCCGCCGGCATCGGCAAGTGGGATGCGGTCGTGAAAGCGTTTGTGGACGGCTGGAAGACTGAATATGCGGCGGCCAATCGGTAAGTTCAGCGGCGTTTGATTTCTCCGAATAAGGGGCGGACGCCGCCCCTTATTCGGCTTTTTAGGCGCTCGTTCACACTTGGCAGTTCAAAAGACGCCGGACGATTCCGGTTTTCTATCGCGCACAGGAGGCGTTGATTATGAATAAAAAACAACTGAGTTATTATTTTCCGATTTTTGTGCTGCCTACGCTGGCCGCGTTTATTATCGGATTCGCATATCCTTTTTTCCGCGGCATTTATCTGTCGTTTTGTTCGTTTAAAACGACGAGTGATGCGACTTTTATCGGTATAGGCAATTACATCCGCGCTTTTTCGGATCCGGGCTTTCTCCATGCGTTTTGGTTTACCGCTCTCTTTACCGTGGTATCGGTGCTGTTCATCAACGTGTTGGCTTTTGCCGTCGCCTATGTGCTGACGAGTGGGATCCGGGGGGCGAATGTGTTTCGAACGGTATTCTTTATGCCCAATCTGATCGGCGGCGTCATTCTCGGATACATTTGGCAGTTGATCTTCAACGGGATTCTGCAAAATTATGGGACGACGGTCAAGCTGAATTCCACGTACGGATTTTGGGGGCTGATCATTCTCATGTGCTGGCAGCAGATCGGATATATGATGATTATCTATATATCGGGTCTGAACAGCATTCCGGAATCTCTATATGAGGCGGCGCGGGTGGACGGCGCGACCAAAGGGCAGATTTTGCGGCGCGTGACGCTGCCGATGATGATGCCCTCGATCACCATCTGCACGTTTTTGACTCTAACGAACTCGTTTAAGCTGTTTGACCAGAATCTTGCGCTGACGGGCGGAGAGCCCGGCGTGGTCGGCGCCGCCGGCAATACGGTGTATCAGACCGAGATGCTGGCATTGAACATTTACAATACGTTCTATCAGAATGCCAATACGCGCGGTGTGGGACAGGCCAAAGCAGTCATATTCTTTGTGCTGGTGGCGGCGATCGCGCTGGTGCAGCTTTATTTCACCCGCCGCAAGGAGGTGCAGCAGTAATGGTACGCCGGGAACGTTTTTCCAAAACGCTGATTACGATTCTGATGGCTGCGATTTCCATCGTATATGTTTCGCCGATCTTTATCGTGCTGATGAATTCTTTTAAGACGAAAACGGCGATCAGTGCGTCTCCCTTTACTTTTCCGAACGCGCAGACCTTCTATGGGTTTGATAACTATATCCAAGGCATGACGTTTGGCAATTATCCATTTTATATGTCTGCCTTGTACAGCCTGTTCATCACGGTGTTTTCCACGCTTGCGATCCTTCTTTTTACTTCGATGTGCGCGTGGTATATCACGCGGGTTGACAATAAGCTGTGCCGGGGTATATACTATTTCTGCGTCTTTTCAATGATCGTACCGTTTCAGATGGTGATGTATACGCTGTCCAAAACGGCTGATACGCTGAGGCTGAACAATCCGCTCGGCATTATCGTGATCTATCTCGGCTTTGGCGCAGGACTCGCTGTGTTTATGTTCTGCGGTTTCGTCAAAAGCATTCCGCTTGAGGTTGAAGAGGCGGCCAATATCGACGGCTGCGGCCCGCTGCGCACGTTTTTTGGGATCGTGCTGCCGATCATGAAACCGACGCTGATTTCCGTGTGTATCTTGGAGACTATGTGGATCTGGAACGATTACCTTCTGCCTTATCTGGTGCTCGATATCAAGTCTTATCGGACGATCCCCATTCATATCCAATATTTGAACGGCAGTTATGGACAGACCGACATCGGCGCTATCATGGCGCTGATCGTGCTTTCGATCATCCCGATCGTCATTTTTTACTTTACCTGTCAGAAGCATATTATCAAGGGCATCATGGCGGGCGCGGTCAAGGGCTGAGCGGGCAAACTTTGCTTAAATTGAGGTGACAATCTTCCTATGAGAAGCAGCGGCGTGCTTTTGCATATTTCCTCGCTTCCCTCGCCGTACGGCATCGGAACATTCGGCCGCGCGGCCTATGCGTTTGTGGATTTTCTATCCAGCGCGGGGCAGCGGTATTGGCAGATTTTACCCATTGGCCCTACCGGTTACGGAGATTCACCCTATCAATCCTTTTCTTCGTTTGCAGGCAATCCGTATTTCATCGACCTTGATCTTTTACGGGAGCAAGGGCTTTTGACAAAGCAGGAATTGACCGCGGCCGATTTCGGTGCGGATCCCGCGCATGTGGATTTTGCCAAGCAATATGCGGTGCGTATTCCGATTTTGCGCCGCGCATATGAACGCTTTTCAGAGCGGCTGACCGGTGAGTTCTTGGAGTTTTGCCGCCGGCAGAGCGTTTGGCTCGATTCTTATGCGCTTTTCATGGCGATCAAAGATGAAAACGGCGGCGCGCCGTTTGACCAATGGAGCGATGGGCTGAAATTCCGCCGCCGCGGCGCGATCGACCGGGCGGAGCGGCGGCTTGGGCGGGACGTCGGATTCTATAAATTCTTACAATATATGTTTTCTCTTCAATGGGACGCCCTGCGCGCTTATGCGCATGAAAAGGGGGTTCGCATTATCGGCGATCTTCCGATATATGTTTCGCGCGACAGCGCGGATGTGTGGGCCAATCCCCGGGAATTTCTGCTGGATGAAAGTTTAAATCCCCGTCTGGTCGCGGGCTGTCCGCCCGACGCATTTTCGGCGGACGGGCAGCTTTGGGGCAATCCAATCTATAACTGGAGTTATCAGCGCGCGCACGGGTATGATTTTTGGTGCCGGCGCATGCGCCGGCAGGCTGAATTTTATGATGTGATCCGCATCGATCATTTCCGCGGGTTTGAATCCTTTTATGCGATTGAGGCGGACAGCGAGACAGCCGCACGCGGAAGCTGGCAGAAAGGGCCGGGAACGGCGCTGTTTCGCGCGATCAAAAAAAATGTCGGGGAACTGCATATTATCGCCGAGGATCTTGGATATATCACGCCGGAGGTGGCGTATCTGCTCCATGCGTGCGGGTATCCCGGGATGAAAGTGCTTCAGTTTGCCTTTGACAGCCGCGAGACGTCCAACTATCTGCCGCACACCTATACGGATAAGAATTCGGTGGTGTATGTCGGGACGCATGACAACGATACGGCGCTCGGATGGATGCGGACGGCGGCGCCTGAGGACGTCGCCTATGCAAAGCGGTATCTTGGCCTGAACCAGCGCGAGGGGTATGCATTTGGTATGATCCGCGGCGCGGCCGGAACGATCGCCGATACGGCGATTTATACTATGCAGGACCTGCTCGGACTTGGCAGTGAGGCGCGGATGAACACGCCTTCGACGTCGTCCGGAAATTGGACGTGGCGCATGACCAAACTGCCGTCGGATGCGCTTGCAAAAAAGCTGTACCGGCTGACGGCGGATTTCGGCCGGCTCAGCGGGGCGCAGACCGGAAAAAGTTGAAATGAAAGAACGCGCGGAACTCTTTTATGGGGTTCCGCGCGTTTTAGGTTTGCCGGCGCTTTGCGCGTTTCGGCTTAAATTTTAAATCGAATGTTTCCGATTTTTCCAATCGGATTTTGGTAGCTGTAGATCGCGCGCTTGGGGCACATTTCCTGGCAGCAGTAACAGCTTATGCATTTATCGTAGTCGTAAACGGGCGTTTTTTTCCCTTCGATCAGATGCAGCGCGCCGCCTTTCACGGGACAGCTTTGCACACATACGCCGCAGCGCACGCATAGGCGCGCGTTGATTTTCGGCCTGCGGCGGAGCAGTTTGCGGAACATGCGGAGTTGGCGGATTTCCCCTTTGTCTTCTTGTCCCCGGTAAACGTCGAAACTTTTGTTTCCGTATTTTTCTCGCGCTTCTTTAACGGTGATTTGACCGTCCGGTGTCGCGACCGTAATTTTCGACGGATCGCAGACGCCGACGCCGCGTTTCTCGCCGGTCTTATTCGTCGGCACAAGGTAAGGATCCAGCCAGATCAGCGAGGCAAACAGACTGTCGAGCGCGACCGGATCTGTTGAAGCCAGAATTACGCCCATATGCTTTGGCGTACCGGACTGCGGGCCGTTGCCCTCCATAGCGTCAATTCCGTCGAGAATGTGAAGCCGCGGGCGGATCAGCCGGTTTAAATCGGCCAGCATTTCCGCAAAATCGAATGCGTTTGGATAGGCGACGTGCGAGGCGCCTTTATTGAAACCGAATACGCATCCAAAGATGTTTTTCTGCGCGCCGGTGATGCGTTCCAGCATATGCGTTTTCATTTTGCATAGATTGATCACGCAGTCATTGTCGAGGACGCCGTTTGCCAGAACAAAGGATTTTGCGCGGTTCCCGTCCGGGAAATCAACCGTTTTTCCTTGGGAAAAATCGGCAAGCGGAATGCGGAGCCGGTCCGCTTCGGCGGCAATTTTACATTCTTTAGCAATCTGCAAAGGATTTCCGTGCCCGGGAGAATCGCCGTAGGAAAGCTTTGTACGCCCGTTTTCCTGAAGGTAGGCGGCCACGCCCGCAAAAACGGCGGGATGCGTGGTACAGGCGCGTTCGGGCGGCGCTTTGGCCAGCAGATTGGGCTTGAGCAGGATCTTCTCCTTTGGATCGGGCAGAATGTCCGTTCCGCCGAGCAGGTCGATGGCCGCGGAAACCGCGCGGTTGGCTTGAGTGTAATCCGTACAGGGAACAAGGGCGACTTTGGGCATGGCATCGGCTTCACTTTCTAAAAATTTTTACGTGGCTTTATAGAAAATCTGCACGGAGCGCCGGGGCGGCGTTCTCCGCCAAGGATCAAATGACCGGCTGTTCTTTTTACTGCGGCGCTCGGCGTTTGAAAACAATAACCCCGGCGGATTTGCCGCCGGGGACGAGCGCTTCCCATGCAGAATCAGAATTTCACTTTTTTGCGCCGGTTGTATTCCGAGCGGGGATTGATGAATTGCCGCCAATCCAAATCGCCGCGGTCAAGTGCACAGATCAGCACTTCGGCGGTCGCGATATTGGTCGCTACTGGAACATTATGCACGTCGCACAGGCGCAGAAGCTGGTATTCCGCCTCGTCAAACTTGGGCTTGGGCACGGTATCGCGGAAATAGAGCAGCACGTCAATTTCATCGTAGGCGACGCGAGACGCGATCTGCTGCTCGCCGCCGGTTTCTCCTGACAGCAGCTTTTCGATCGACAAGCCGGTCGCATCAGAAATATATTTACCTGTGATCTGTGTGGCGCATAGGTTATGTTTTGACAAAATCCCGCAGTAAGCGATGCAGAACTGCGTCATGAGTTCTTTTTTTGTGTCGCTTGCGATGATCGCGATGTCCATCTTTCTACCGTCCTTTTTGAATTGATATAATATTGATATAATATAAATTATTTTTTAACGCACGATAACTGCCGGCGCTATATGCCAAGCAAAGGCCGCCGCTTTGCGCCGCGAAAACCGTGCAGAAGCGGTACGTGCATGCCGCACAGCCGCGCGGCGATATTTTCAAAAGCTGCGGGACAGTTGCCGCAGGCTCCGTCGAACACGCTTTTTCCTTTTTCAGCAAGCAGGGTCACGCCCGGATCCATGGGGATGATTCCCAGTAGCGGCGTACGTGTGCGGTCAATCATTTCCATGATGCCCGTGCGTTCTTTGAGGCTTTTTGTTTCGGTGTCAAAACCGTTGATGATCAAATATTGTTCCCGCATGTTGGCTTCGTCTAAGATCATGCCGGATTTTTCCGCCGCGCGGATGGCGGCGGGACTTTGCGAGGAGACGATCAGCCCAATATCGCTGGCCGGGGCGCTGAGCGCGACAGATTCATGCGCGCCGCCGGAGGTATCGATCAGAATAAAATCGAACGCATAAACTTCCTCCAGGCGGAGCAGAGTCTGCTTAAATTCCGTCTCGGTACGGCCGCCTTCATAGCAAAACGGCGCGCCGATGAACGCAAGATTCGGACAAGCGGGGTAAATATGCATCGCATTTTCGCAGCCGACGCGTCCGCACATCAGATCGCAGATGTCGTAAATGACAGAGTCCTGCATGCCGAGGAGCAGATCCAGCGTGCGGTTGCCGAGGTCAAAGTCGATCAGCAGAACGTGTTTGCCCGCCCGTGCGAGCGCCAGGGCAAGATTTGCGCTGACCGTGGACTTCCCCACGCCGCCTTTGCAGGAGGTGACTAGTATTCTGCTCAAATGTTCCACCTCCGAAGCCGGCTGTTATAGCTGCGCAGCGCACAGTTATCCGCATGCAATTATACCATAAATTCAGCGCCGGTGTCAATAAATTCAGGGAGATATTGTGCATTTATTTTATGATTTGCATAGCGGACAGGAAAAAAATGTGTCTTTTGTGAATACTTTTACAAAATTTGCCGTGCCTCTTGTAAAAAAGCTCTGCTTCGTGTATAATAACTAGGATTAAGCGAAACGGAGGGCATATCCTTGATTAGAGAAAGTATAGACAAACTGATCGGCTACGATCCTGAACTCGGCGGCGCGGTGCTGGACGAATATGAGCGGCAGCGGGGCGGCATCGAGCTGATTGCTTCTGAAAATGTGGTATCCGACGCAGTGCTGCTGGCGGCGGGATCGATTTTGACCAATAAGTATGCAGAGGGATATCCCGGCCACCGCTATTACGGCGGGTGTGCCTGTGTGGATGTGGCGGAGAATCTTGCGATTGAACGCGCGAAAAAGCTGTTTGGCGCGGAGCATGTCAACGTGCAGCCGCACAGCGGCGCGCAGGCGAATACGGCGGTCTATTTCGCGCTACTTGAACACGGCGACACGGTCATGGGGATGAATCTGGCGCACGGCGGGCATCTGACGCATGGCAGCCCGGTGAATTATTCGGGCAAAAGCTATCGTTTTGTTCCCTATGGCGTCGCCGAGGAAACGGGCAGGATCGATTATGACGAATTTGAGCGGATTGCAAACGAATGCCGGCCGAAATTGATCGTCGCGGGCGCGTCGGCCTATCCGCGCATCATAGATTTTGAGCGTATGGCGCGCGTCGCGCATTCGGTCGGCGCGTATTTCATGGTGGATATGGCGCATATCGCCGGCCTTGTCGCGGCGGGACTGCATCCCTCTCCGGTGCCGTATGCCGACGTTGTGACTACGACCACGCATAAAACGCTCCGCGGTCCGCGCGGCGGCATGATCCTCTGCCGTGAGGACCTGGGAAAAGCGATTGACAAAGCGATTTTTCCGGGTACGCAGGGTGGTCCGCTTATGCATATCATCGCTGCGAAGGCGGTTTGCTTTGGGGAGGCGCTTCGTCCTGAATTTAAAGCGTATCAGCAGCGGATTTTGGATAATGCCAAAACGCTTGCGGAGACGCTTGTTGCCGAGGGCTTTGATTTGGTATCCGGCGGCACCGACAATCATTTGATGCTGGTGGATCTGCGCGGCATGGGGATTACCGGCAAGGAACTTGAGCGCCGGTTGGACACCGTGCATATCACGGTCAATAAAAACGCGATTCCCTTTGATCCTGAAAAACCGTTTGTTACCAGCGGCATCCGTATTGGAACGCCCGCGGTGACTAGCCGCGGCATGGGGGCGGAGGAGATGAAGACAATCGGCCGCCTGATCGCGCTTTGTGCGAAGGATTATGAGGCGCAGGCGGATTATATCCGCGCGGAAGTCGCTAAGCTCTGCGAGCGGTTCCCGCTTTTTGTGTGATGCCTGTTGAGTTTTCTTTGGCGAGAGACGAGGCGCAGCGGCTGCTCTCTGTTTTGTCTCGTGCTGGACTTACGCTTGCGTTTGCCGAGTCCTGTACGGGCGGGCTTGCGGCTGCGAGCCTTGTCAATCTTCCAGGGGCGTCCGCCGTCCTGCTTGGAAGCGTCGTCGCTTATGACAACAGCGTAAAAGAAAATCTTCTGTATGTCGAGCGGCGGACGCTGAAGACCGACGGCGCGGTCAGCGCCGCGTGCGCGGCGCAGATGGCGCGCGGGGCGCGCACAGCGCTCGACGCTTCTCTTGCGGTCAGCGTGACTGGGATTGCGGGTCCCGGAGGCGGTAGTGCGGAAAAACCGGTCGGACTGGTTTATATCGGTGTGGACAGTCCTGTCGGAACCCGAACAGTCAAGCTGACGCTGGCCGAAGCCGGCGGCCGGGATGAAGTTCGGGCGGAGTCTGTTCGCCGGATGTTCTGCGAAGCGCTGGAGGAAGCGAAGCGCCTGCTGTCCGAAAGTGTATGAAAAACGAATTTTATGAATACAATCCTTAGATAGAGGAGATGGAACAATATGACGAAGGAATTCAAGCGGATCGGCATTTTGACTTCGGGCGGCGATGCGCCCGGCATGAATGCGGCGATCCGAAGCGTGGTCCGTACCGCAATTTCCCGTGGCGTGGAGTGTATGGGTATTTACCGCGGCTATCGCGGACTGATCGAGGGCGATATCAAAAAGCTGGATATGCGCTCGGTATCCAATATCATTAATCACGGCGGCACTGTTTTGTACTCTGATCGCTGCCCCGAATTTAAAACGCCGGAAGGGATGCGCGAAGCGATAGCAAATTGCCGTCGTTTTGGTATCGACGGCATCGTGGCCATCGGCGGCGACGGTACTTTTCGGGGCGCCACGGATTTGACCGTCCACGGGATCCCTTGCGTGGGACTGCCCGGTACGATCGATAACGATATCACGTCGACGGATTTTTCCATCGGATTCGATACGGCGGTCAATACGACGATTGAGATGGTCGACCGCCTGCGCGACACGTGCGAGTCGCACGCGCGCTGTAACGTTGTGGAGGTCATGGGCCGGGATGCGGGCGACATTGCGCTTCAGACGGCGATTGCGGTCGGCGCGAGCGCCGTTGCGATCCGGGAAGTCGAGTTCGACGAAGAGGCGATGATGGAGGATCTGAAAGCCTCCCGCGAAAGCGGCAAACGAAATTTTATTATTATCGTGTCGGAAGGTCTTCCGGGGTACGGCGAGAAATTGACCTCTATGATTCCGGAGAAAACCGGCATCGAGACCCGGTTTGCGCGTTTGGCGCATGTCGTGCGCGGCGGCAGCCCGTCTCTGCGCGACCGTATGCTCGGCTCGACCATGGGCGCGGCGGCGGTTGAAATGCTGCTGCGCGGGAAAAGCAATATCGTCGTCTGCGAACAGAAGGGCGAGATCACAACGATGGACATCGGCGAAGCGCTGATTATCGACCGGATGTACAAGGATAAGCTCAAAGAGGGCGACCTTCAGAAGTACGACGCCAAAACCGTGGAATACATGCGCTGCTTCTGCAAAAAGAAATTTGACGCGTTAAAGAAGCTTTACGATCTGGCGTACGAGATTTCCAGATAACCGTGTTCGTTTAAAAGGCAGAGTCCGGCGCAGAATGAAAGACGGAGCCGCCGGGGAGCGCCGCGTTCCCCGGCGCTTTAATATATTTGGATATTTGGAGAGATTATGGATAAAAAATTTCTTTCTTCGCATTACGAGGAGTTTTGCTATACCAACATTGAACTGATTCACGGCGGCATCCGCGGCATTATCCTCTATTTTAACGGGCTTGGGCATATTGTAAAACCCGGCCCTGATATGATCGACGCGCCCGCCGCGGCGGAGAACAATATTCTCTACATTACGCCATGCTATAATCCCTGGTCGTGGATGAACAAAAAGACGGTGGACTTTGTCGATATGCTGGTCGAGATCGCTATGGAAAAATGGCGGCTGCCCGCCAGTTTGCCTGTCGGGCTATATGGCGGCAGTATGGGCGGCTACAGCGCGTTTCATTATGCGGAAAAGTCAAAGCATAATGTCGTCGCCGCTGATTTAAACTGCCCCTGCTGCAATATGGAATACGAGGTGTACTGCAACAAATCCAGCGTGCTACATACCTATTATGATTCCGCAATGCAGGATTGCGACGACTTTGACGCGTATGTCCGTGAGAATTCGCCGATCAATATGATAAGCCGCCTGCCGAAAATTCCGTATCGCTTTGCCGTCGGTCTTTTGGATCAATCGCTTGCGCCCTCGCAGCATTCCTTTAAAATGATTCCGTTGATGAAAGAAGCAGGCTTCGATGTGACGCTTCAGGAATATCCATCTGCGGGGCACTGCAACATTGGCGCCGCTGCGCGCGCGGCGGAGCACCGGTGGCTGATGGGAAAAATGCTCGGAGAAGGTTGACATTTTGCATGGAATGTGCTAAACTTGGCTTGTCAAGGATGTGGACGGGGAGGAGTAACCGTTTTTTTGCAGAAAGAGAGCGCGCCGTTTTGGTGCAAGGCGCGTATGTGAAATGCGGTGAAGGTCGCCCCCGAGTCTCGGAAAGAAATCGAAAGAGAGTAGAATCCGACGGCAACCGCCGTTATACGGTAGACGAGTGATAAACACAGGTGGTACCGCGCGCTTGCGCCCTGAGTATTTCTCGGGGCGTTTTTTGTTTTTCGCGCAAGACGTCTTTATAGATGAAATGCGCGCACGCTTTCCGGCGTGCTTTGCCGCTTTCGCGGCGGATTTTGAAACTATTTCCGGAGGAATCTATGAAACACGAATTGCCAAAAACCTATGCGCCGAAAGCGTTTGAGGATCGGATCTATCAAAATTGGAGCGATAAAGGCTACTTTACGCCGGATGTGCAGGACAATAAACCGTCTTTTTCGGTCGTCATCCCGCCGCCGAACGTCACCGGGCAGCTGCATATGGGACATGCGCTGGATGAAACGCTCCAGGATATTTTGGTTCGCTATAAGCGGATGCAGGGCTACAGTACGCTCTGGGTCCCGGGTACCGATCATGCCGGTATCGCGACCCAGATCAAGGTGGAAGAGCATCTGCGCAAAAACGAGGGGCTGACGCGCTATGATCTTGGCCGGGAGAAGTTTCTTGAGCGGGTGTGGAATTGGAAACATCAGTATGGCAGCCGCATCATCAGCCAACTGAAAAAGCTGGGCGCTTCGTGCGATTGGACGCGCGAGCGCTTTACCATGGACGACGGCTGTTCCCGGGCGGTCAAAGAGGTTTTCGTCAACCTCTATGAAAAGGGATTGATTTATCGGGGAAACCGCATTATAAACTGGTGTCCGCATTGTATGACCGCGCTTTCGGATGCGGAAGTGGAGTACAGCGAGCAGGCCGGACATTTTTGGTATATTAAGTATCCGATCAAGGGCGAGAACGGGTATGTCGAGATTGCGACGACGCGCCCTGAGACGATGTTCGGCGACACGGCTGTCGCAGTCAATCCCGCGGATGAGCGCTATACTTCGCTGGTCGGCAAAACGCTGATTCTGCCGGTCGTCGGACGGGAAATCCCGGTCATTGCCGATGAATACGTGGAAATTGGGTTTGGAACCGGCTGCGTCAAGATCACGCCGGCGCATGATCCGAACGATTTTCTGGTCGGCGCGCGGCATAATCTTGAGCAGATCAAAGTAATAAACGACGACGGTACGATCAACCGGCACGGCGGGAAGTACGCGGGCATGGACCGTTATGCCGCGCGCCGCGCACTGGTCGCCGATCTTGAGGCCGGCGGGTATTTGATTCGGACGGAATCGCATACGCACAATGTCGGCGCGTGCTACCGCTGCGGTACGGTTGTGGAGCCGCTTACCTCGGATCAGTGGTTTGTCAAAATGCAGCCGCTGGCCGGGCCGGCGCTCGAGGCTGTGCGCGACGGCCGGGTGAAGTTTGAACCGGAGCGCTTTACCAAAATCTATGTCAACTGGATGGAAAACGTCCACGACTGGTGCATTTCGCGCCAGCTTTGGTGGGGGCACCGCATTCCCGCGTATTACTGCGGCGACTGCGGTGAAATGACGGTTTCCAAAGAGAATGTCCGCGTTTGCCCGAAGTGCGGCGGCGAAAAGATCACGCAGGAGAGCGACGTGCTGGACACATGGTTTTCTTCCGCGCTGTGGCCGTTCTCGACGCTCGGCTGGCCGGATCAAACGCCCGAGCTTGCCAAGTATTACCCGACAAGCGTACTTGTGACCGGGTACGACATCATTTTCTTCTGGGTGGCGCGCATGATTTTTTCCGGCCTGGAGCATACGGGCAGGGAACCTTTTTCCACCGTGTTTATCCATGGCCTTGTTCGGGATGCGCAGGGGCGCAAAATGTCCAAGTCGCTCGGCAACGGCATCGACCCGCTGGAAGTGATTGACGCCTATGGCGCGGATGCGCTTCGTTTTGCGCTGGCAACCGGCAACGCGCCCGGAAACGATATGCGGTTCTCGGACGAAAAGATCGAGTCGGCACGCAATTTTGCCAATAAGCTTTGGAACGCTGCGCGCTTTGTCATGATGAATCTGGAGATCGACCGGGTCGATTTGCCGGTCGCGGATGCGCTTGCGCTGGAAGACAAGTGGATATTGACCAAGCTCAATACGCTGGCCGGTACGGTCTGCCAAAATCTTGACCGCTATGAGATCGGCGTGGCGCTGGCCAATATCTATGATTTTGTCTGGGACGTATTCTGCGATTGGTATATCGAACTTTTAAAGCCGCGTCTTAGCGCGGGCGATCGTTCGGCGCAGCAGGTCATAGCCTATGTTCTGACTGAAACGCTGAAGCTGCTGCATCCGTTTATGCCGTTCATTACCGAGGAGATCTATATGACGATGCCGCATACGGACGAGAGCATTATGATCAGCGCGTATCCTAAATACCAAAAAGAACTGTGCTTTTTTGAAGAAGCCGAAGAGATGGAGCGCGTGCTTGCGCTGATCCGTGCGATCCGTGCGCGCCGCACTGAGATGGGCGTTATGCCCGCGCGCCGCGCAAAATTGTATATCGTGACCAAATACAGGGATACGTTCGCGGCGTCGTCGGAATTCTTTAAAAAGCTCGCGGGCGCTTCTGAAGTTGAACTCGTAGAGGATTTTTCTGACAGCGACGCTGTGCAGATTATCACCGGCAGCGCCGCAGCCTATATCCCGCTTGCGGATATGATTGATTTTGAGGCGGAGCGCGCAAGGCTTTCCGTGGAGCTTGAAAAAAACGACGGAGAGATCCGCCGCGTAAAGAGCAAGCTGGAAAACGAAAGTTTTGTTTCCAAAGCGCCTGCAAAAGTGGTCGAGGCGGAACGCGCAAAGCTGGAAAAATATGAAGAGGTGCGCCGCGGTTTGCTCGAAGCGCTTGAAAAGCTACGCTGAGCGGAAAATGTCCAAACAAAAATTTCGGCGTCCGTTCCAAAAGGGACGGACGCCTTTGCTTTTTTGAAAAATCCGGTCGGCCGCTGAAATCTATGGACAGCTTTGTGGGCGCCTACTGCTGATCTGACTGCCGGACGATTTGTTCTTTTTGTTCTTTCTTTTTGATCTGTTTTTGCTCCCATTCGCAGAAAAGACCGCGCAGGGTGACATAGACGGGAATGGCAAATATGGCGCCCCAGAGACGTCCTAAAAAATATCCGGCAAGCACGCAGACCATCGTTGTTCCCAGTGTCAGCCGAACTTCTTTGTTGGTGATGCGCGGCCGTACAAATATAAAGCCCAGCACGGTGAGCGCCAGATATACCGTAATGAACCATACGGTAAGGCGCGTATCTGTGACCAATACGATCATGGTGCATATAAAGCCGCCGACTAGCATGCCGAACACCGGGATAAAATTGCAGAACGCGATAATCAGGCAGAGCACCGAATGAAAGCGAAGCCCCATCAGCAAAAGCACGAAGTAAAAGACGACGCCGAGAATAATTGAGTTGTATGCGCGCGCGGAGCAAAACCATACCGTGTTGTTGTACAGCGACTCGGTTACGCGGGTGATTCTTCCGTATGCCCGTTCGGGAAAGATCGCCGTACAGATTTTTTTGCCGAGCGCTTTGAGGCGCTTTCGGCTGGCCAGTGCATAAATGGAAATGATGGTGCCGATCAGCAGATTGGAGGCTTCTGAAAGTACGTCTCCAAAGGTGTTGACCACGGTAGGCACAAGCGAGGTCAGTTCGGATAATGAAGAAACGATCGAGTCTTTCAGCTTTTCCACCAATTCGAGAAAGCGTTCGCCGAGCAATTCGGATTTATCCGCAAGAGACGCGCCGATGTTGTCTAAAATGGAAAGATAATCCTTGGACGTGATGATAAAATCATAGAGCACCGAAAACTGCGGAATAATAATCCATACCGCGAGGACAAGCAGAACCGTTACGATCAGGTAGGTAAAAAGGATGGCCAAGGTCGTCGCTTTCTTTTTTCCGTTCTTTTTCTTTGCGAAATGCGGCGTTAGCTTTTTCTCAAAAAGCTCGACTACCGGGAGCAGGATCAGCATGATGACCGCAGCGTAAAAAATCGGCGCAAAGACGGACCACATTTTGCCAAAGAAGCCGCGCACATCATCCGCATGAATCGTAAAGCTGATGAGTATGCCGGTAAAGGCGGCGACGATCAGCGCAAGCAGGGCGTAGGTATTATATTTTGTATTGCGGTCGAACCTCATTTTTGCGCCTCCTCTGCATAATATGCCGCCGTTTCGCGCGGTTTCCGCTTTTTAATGAGCCGGTATTCTATAAATTCTTTGATGATCTGGTAGAGCACTGCAAAAATCGGAACACCGACAAACATGCCGAACAATCCCCAAAGGCCGCCGGTGACGGTGATCGCGACGATAATCAGAAGGGAATCGACGCCAACCTTTTCGCCGAGGATTTTTGGGCCGATGATGTTGCCGTCGAGCTGCTGGATGACCAGCGTGAGCGCTATAAACCAGATGACCTTGATTGGTTCGGCGATCAGGATGATGAATGCACAGGGAACTGCGCCGATGAATGGGCCGAAATAAGGAATAATATCCGTGACGCCTGTAATCAGCGCGATCAGCGGGTAATAGGGAATGTCGCAAAGGCCGAATACGATAAAGTTCAGTATCGTGATGATGATGGCGTCCAGCATTTTGCCCGAAATAAAGCCGCCGAAGGAATTGTCGGTAAAAGCGATCCATTTCCGCAGAAAGCGATCGGCGCGCTCAGACAAAAAGGTGCGGGCAAAACCGTTGATTTTGTCAAAAAGCATTTCCTTTTCGATCAGAAAATAGGCGGCAAACAAAATAGAGACTACGACCTTGGAAACGGTCGTGAAGAATTTGGAGGAATAAGCGACCGCCGTATTCATAAAGTCGCCGATTAGGTCAAATGAAGAATCGATGAGCTTCCCGAGCTGGTCGAAAATCATATCGATGCTGAGCAGTTCGGCAAGCGGATTTTGCTCGTCTGCGTTCCCCATGGAAAAATCGGAGAACATGGTGTCGAGCCACTGCGACGCGGCGGCGAGGTAACCGTCGAATTTGGATTCAAGGTCAA
This sequence comes from uncultured Eubacteriales bacterium, assembly GCA_958352145.1. Taxonomy (GTDB): domain Bacteria; phylum Bacillota; class Clostridia; order Oscillospirales; family CAG-272; genus UMGS902. The sequence continues at coordinate 15,567 of CATWNM010000016.1, read as the reverse complement.
TGTAGCTGGATTTGATCTGCGGAACGATCATCGATACGAAAAGTGTGAGTAGCGCCGCAATCAAAAGTACAGTCAGCAGAAGGGCGAAAATGCGGCGCAGCCGCGGGCGCGGTTTGCTTTTGTCCATGAATTTCAGCACTTTCCGGTCAAAAAACATACAAATCGGATAGAGAAGATACGCGGTTGCAAAGCCGATGAAAACTGGACTGATCGCGCCGAGCAGGCCGCCGATAAAGCCGGCCAGTTTTCCCGGAAAGATGGTAATCAGCAAAATGAGCATGGCCGCAAGGATCGTCACGCATGTGTAGATCAAAAGCGTCGTATGCCGCCGGGTCCAATGAATCTGAAACATGTTTTCCCTCGTTTGAAATAGAATGGCCTGCGCCCCGATGCGCGCGGCAGGGTGCTTCGCTTTGCGGAAAGCAAGGATTGTCTCTATTATATAATTTCAGGATGGTCAAGTAAAGGCTTTTCTATTGAAAAAATTTTTAAGTTATGTTAAAATTTCATGAAAGGCGGTGCGTTATGAAAAATCCAAACGGCGTGGAACTGCCGGCCTATGCCAAAATCAACTTGTACCTGGATGTGACGGCGCGCGAGGAAAACGGCTATCATAAAATAGAGAGCGTGATGCAGCGCGTCAGTCTATGCGACCGCGTCGCCGTATCGGTAAGCAGGGAGCCCGGACGGAGTATTTTTGTCCGCTGCAATTTGCCGTATGTTCCGCGCGACGCGCGCAACATCGCATACCGCGCGGCGGAGTTGTTTATGGATGCTGCAGGCGTTTGCGGCAGTGTCCGGATTACGCTTGGCAAGCGGATTCCCGTCGCAGGCGGCATGGCGGGCGGCAGCACGGACGCGGCGGCGGTGCTGCGCGCGCTGAATCGCTTGTTTGGGTATCCGTTTGGCCGCGCCCGCCTAACCGAGCTTGCGTGCGCGCTCGGTTCGGACGTGCCGTTTTGCCTGCGCGGAGGAACGGCCGTTTGTACGGGCTTTGGCGAAATCATGTCCGGCGTGCGGAGCCGGACCCGGCTGTGCCTGCTGATCGTGACCGGGGGCGAAAACGTGTCTACGCCGTGGGCGTTTGAAATGCTCGATCGATATTATCAAAACTTTGACGCGCGCGCATCCGGCCCCGTGCGGCTCGAGCGGCTGACGGCGGCGCTTTGCGCCGGAGACGCCGCGCGCGCGGCGGAAAGCATGTATAATGTTTTTGAACCCGCCATTTTTCCGCACAGGCCGCGCGCCGCTCGCGCTAAGGAACTTTTGCTTGAAAACGGGGCGCTCGGCGCGCTTATGAGCGGAAGCGGCCCGACGGTTTTCGGCGTTTTTCCGGATACCGGCACGCGTTTTCGAGCCGGAGCAGCCTTGCTTAGTGAAGGATTTACGGTGCGGGAGGCGTATACGCTGTAACCGGCCGGTACGCATATCGGTTTTGGTCGGTTTCCTTTGGAATTCCTGACGTATGGCCGGGGGGTTGTTTTGGAAATTACGCCTTTTTTATCCAAACCTATTGCAAAACTGGAAAAAACGGGGTATAATATACAGTGTTTGCCGTTTGCCGGCGAAAGTATGCCGGCTGTGCGGCTGGTTTGGACAGAACGGGCGGGATTTGCGACAACGACCGCAAGACATGGGCAGTCGCCCGCGCCCTTTATCTTTAAAATTCACGGGTCGTTGGGAAGGATTATGGATATGGTAGTAGCAGGAGATTTCAAAAACGGCGTTACCTTCGAAATGGACGGAAACGTGCTTCAGGTTGTAGAATTTCAGCATGTAAAGCCCGGCAAGGGCGCTGCGTTCGTCCGCACTAAGCTGAAAAATGTCATCACCGGTGCGGTGGTGGAACGTACGTTCAGCCCTACGGATAAGTTTGAAAACGCCTATGTAGAGCGCAAGGATATGCAGTATCTGTACAATGACGGTGAACTCTACTATTTTATGGATATGGAGACCTACGATCAGCTTCCGATCAATGCGGACAAACTGGGAGACGATTTCAAGTTTGTAAAAGAAAATATGATGTGCCGCATCGTGTCCTATAAGGGCAACGTGTTTGGGGTGGAACCGCCTACTTTTGTGGATCTTGAGGTGACGGATACCGAGCCCGGTTTCAAGGGCGATACGGCGACTGGTACGACTAAGCCTGCGACGCTGGAAACCGGCGCGGTGATTAAGGTGCCGCTCTTCATCAATATAGGGGATGTGCTCAAGGTCGATACGCGCACCGGCGAGTACCTCTCCAGAGCGTAAAAAGAGGGATGAAAATGAACATTACGGAAAAAACAGCTTATCTGAAAGGATTGCTCGAGGGGCTTTCGGTTGATGAGACGAAGCCGGAGGGCAAGCTTCTCCATGCGGTTGTCGAGACGCTGGATGAAATGTCTTCGGCGGTGGCTGCACTGGAGGAAAAAGTGGAGACGCTCGGCGAGTATGTCGAGGAACTGGACGAAGATCTCGGTGAAGTGGAGGAATATCTCTGCGGCGACGAGGACGGCGAGGATGCAGAGGACTGCGACGGAGACTGCTCGGATTGCGCGTGCGACTGCGACGGTTTTTATGAGGCGGTTTGTCCGCATTGCGGCGAGACTGTCTGCTTTGACGAAACCTGTAATCCGCGCGATTTGATTTGCCCCGCGTGCCAGGAACGCTTCGATTGCCTGGACGCGCCCGAGGAACAGTAATTTTTACAAGCGGCTGTACGCTGCCGCGTATTCGCATAATCAAAACGGGAACCGCAGAATGCGGTTCCCGTTTTGATTATGCGAAAATCATGATTATTGTAAGATTCGAACACGGCGGAAAAGCAACAGAAAAGCGCAGCGCGCTCCATTTTACCGCTGCGCGCTGCGCCACTGCTGCGGCGAACAATGCTCCGCTTTCTTAAATTCCTTATATAAATTGATATAGCTGCCAAATCCGCAGAGATCGGCGATCTGACCGACGGGCAGCATGGAGTTGCGCAAAAGATTTTTGGCGGCGTCCAGCCGCAAAGACAAAATATAGGCGTACGGCGTCATTCCGGTTTCCCGTTTGAACGCATGGATAACGTGGTTCCGGCTGTAGCCGCACGCCTTTGCAAGCTCGTCAAGCGTAGGCGTGCTGCGCATATCCTTGGAAACGAGCGAAAGGATTTTCATTGTCAATTCCCGTGTAGGCGAGCAATTGACAGCATTATAAAGCTCGGACAAAATTTGATAAAATACCGCGTTGAGCAGTACGGCGGGCGCGGCGGACACGCGCAGCGTCTCAAGCTGTCGCATCAGAGGAAAAAGCGCGGCAAGATCCGCTTTTCCGCGGATCGGAAGCGCATGTTTGGAGGGGCTGAAATCGCCGGCGAAATGAATAAAAAAATAATGCGGAACATCGCTCGGCTCCACGCCGTCCTGCTCGAGGCCGTGCTTTTGAATATAGAATTCCCCGCGGCCAACCTCGACCGGCACGCCGTCCTCGTGAAAGCGAAGAACTCCGTCCATCACAAGCAGCAAAACATCCTCACGGAACACGCGGTACATATGCTTTTCGCCTTTTTCAAAATGACGAAACGATGAAAAACGATAGGCAGGCAAACTATCCATATTTAACATGAACGATCCCCTCCATCCGCAAAGCAGAGTAGTTTTTGACGTCCGCTGTCAAAAATATTATACGCGAAGCGCGATTTTTTTTCAAGGCGCATGAAGCGAAAAAAAAACGGCCGCGCCAAGACAGCATAATATTTGCAAGATTCATACCACTATTGTTCATTGCCTTTGACGAAAACGTATGATATTATTTTTAAAAAGATATATACCGACTTTAGAAGAAATGGAGAAAATAATGTATTCTTTTTTTGAAAGAGACACCATCCAGCCTCTCGGCTGGATGAAAAGGCAGCTTGAAATCCAAGCGAATGGCCTTTCGGGGAATCTGGACAAAATATGGCCGGATGTGCGCGACAGTGCTTGGATCGGCGGCAGTTGTGAGGGCTGGGAACGCGTTCCCTACTGGCTGGACGGCTTTATCCCGCTTGCGTACCTTTTGCACGACGAGGATAAAATCGCGCGCGCCGGCCGATACATAACAGCCATTTTGGATCGCCAGCAAAGCGATGGCTGGATCTGCCCCTGCACGGAAGAGGCGCGCGAAAAATACGATGTCTGGGCGCTGTTTTTGATCGGCAAGGTGCTCGCGCTCTACTGTGAGTTTACCGGCAGCGCGCGCGCGGAAGACGGACTTTACCGCGCGATGCGGTGCCTCTACGACCTGATGAAAGAAGAGCGGATCAAGCTGTTTAACTGGGGAAAATTCCGCTGGTTCGAATGTATGATCCCGCTTTCTCACCTGTATGATCAAAAGCCGGAGGAATGGATACTCGAGCTTGCGCGGATGCTGCGCGAGCGCGGCGCGGACTATAACGATTACGCCGCCGAATGGGAGCGCCCGCTGAACAAATGGACGCTGCAGACCCATATCGTTAATTTATGCATGATGCTGAAATACGAAGCGGTCAGCGCAAAGCTGCTTGGAGAACCCTGCACGGACAAAGCGGAACAACTATGGAAACGGCTTGAAAAATATAACGGCACTGCCGTAGGCACTTTCACGGGGGACGAATGTCTGTCCGGTATCGGAAACAATCATGGAACCGAACTTTGCAGTGTGGCGGAACTGATGTATTCCTGCGAATGGCTCTATGCGCTTACCGGAAAGCGCGTCTGGGCGGAGCGGCTTGAAAAAGCCGCGTTCAATGCGCTGCCTGCCACGATCAGCGACGATATGTGGAGCCATCAGTACGACCAAATGGTCAATCAGATCGCCTGCATCAAATTTCCCGGCAAATCGGCTTTCCGCACCAACGGCGCGGATGCCCATTTGTTCGGGCTGCAGCCGCACTTCGGCTGCTGCACGGCAAACTTTAATCAGGCATGGCCCAAATTTGTTTTGCAGACATTTCTAAAAACCAAAAGCGGAATTCTGGCAGCGCATCTTTTGCCTACAGAACTTAGGACTGAGATAAAGGGCGTAAATATAACTGTACGCATCGAAACCGAATACCCGTTCCGGCACAGTGCGAAACTGTATGTGGAAACAGCACAACCGGTCAAATTTGCGCTGAAAATCCGTATTCCCTCCTTTGCGCAATCCCTGTCAGTCAACGGCCAGCCCGTCAAAAAAATGCCGATGCTGACTTTGGAAAGGACATGGAGCGGCGTGGAAACGATTGAGCTTTCCTTTACGGACACGCCGCATCTTGTCAGCCGTCCATTTGGGCTGAAAACCGTAGAATACGGCCCGCTTGTGTTCGCTTTGCCGGTTAAGACCGAGTATCGCCGGCTCGAATATGAAAAAAATGGCGTGACACGGAAATTCCCTTACTGCGATTACGAATTGATTCCGCGCTCGGAATGGCGCTACGGGTTTGCCGATTCGTCCTTTACAGTATGTGAAAACAGTGGGGATGATATCCCGTTTTCTTCTATGCAGCCGCGTTTGACGCTGAAAACGCGCATCGCGCGCGTGGATTGGGATTTTGCCGACGGCTTTGATACGGTTGCCGCTTGCCGCCCGCGCTCGTCTGCGGCGCGCTCCGAGCCCATAGAAACAGAACTTTACCCTTACGGCTGCGCCAAGCTGCGTATGACCGAGATGCCGATGATTAAAAATACAAAAAAGGCGAAAAGCCGCTGAAAAGGCATATGGAAAAAAGCCATATACTAAAAAATGCACATAGAACGGACATGCGCCGTTTTGTGTGCGCCTTGGGGTTTGGCAAGCGCTGTTTTTGCCGTACGAGGCGCTTGCGTATCATGCTTTTTTTGCTGAAAAACCAAAGGTTTTATACTAAAATAGTATATAGATTTTTTGAACAAAAAGCAAAATTTTTTAAATTAACTGTTGACGCATCTGCATCTATTCCATAGATAGAGATTTTTCATTTTCTTGTAACTTTTCGGCGGTGCGTTTAAAGGAGGAACGACCATGTACAGGATGCGGGGGAGCGAAAAAATGAACGATTTCTGTAAACGTGCGGCCGCGGTGCTTTTGGTGTTGCCGCTTTGCTTGCTTGGGGCATGCGGCGCGGGACAAACGCCGCAGGCGTCCGTAGATTCCGCATCGCTTGCGACAGACGGTGAAGAGACGCGGGAGGAGATGCCGCAGGACACTTCCGGGCGCGTTGAAAATATGCAGCCGGATGAGACAGCGCAGACTTTGGTGTCGACTGAAACAACGGCGCCGCAGGGCAGCCAGGCTGTGCAGCGCGTATATTATTATGTCAATTCGGAGACGGGGAACGACACGGCGGATGGAACGAGCGCTGCTTCGGCGGTGAAAACCTTTACCCGTGCCTGTGCGCTTGCGGCAGGCGCCAGGGCGCAGGCCGCGGCCATCGTGATTACGAACGAATATCATTTTTCGTCTACATTCAGCGAGCCTGCACATGCCGTCCCTTTTACGGTTACGGCCAGCGACGGGACGACCGACTACGGCGCGTCGGGCGCAAAGCTTGTTTTTGGTAATGCGTTGCGCTATATGCTTGCAGGGGAGACATCCTTTGAACGGATCACAGTGGAATACACCGGAACGCTGAATTTTGTCGCCAACTACAACCCCATCACGTTCGGCGAGGCGGTCGTGATGCGCGGTGCCGGCGGGGAAAACGGCGTATATGTAGTCGGCGGGTATCAGAGCCCGACGGACAAAGTGGATACTTCGCTTGATTCGCACATTACGATTCGAAGCGGCACATTTTTGATCGTGGCGGGCGGTTCGAGAGACAAGGCGGATGGCGTAAACGGCAATCTCTATAAAATATGTACCTTTACCGGTACGCATCATATCGAGGTCAGCGGCGGCCAGATCGGGACGCTTTACGGCGCGTCGCTGCGGACACATTACAGCCAGAGCGCCAAAATTACGGTCAGCGGCGGCCAGATCGGCGCGCTGTATGTAGGCGGCGACCTTTCGAGGCGGCTCAACGGCGACGCAGCGGTTACGCTGTCCGGCGGGTCGGTGGGCGCGCTGTACGTTAACAACGTGGTCGGCAGCGCGGTGATTTCGCTCTGCGGTGCGACGGTAGGCGCGGCTTCGGTTTCCTGCTACAACGAGGAAGTACAAAAACTGGAGACGGCGGCGGACAAGCCGAAAATCCTGAATTATGATGCAAACCGGTATACAGCCGCGCAGATCGAAAAGCTTGGCGCAGGTTTTGACGCGGTAAACAATGTTGCAAGCGTTTATGCCGGTGCGCCGGCAAACGGCACGGGCCTGTCAGCCGCGGATCCTGCGCCCTTTGACGCGGCGTTTGCCAGGGCGGCGGAGACCGGCGGCACGCTGGTGATCGTAGGCAGCGCGGCAATTTCCAATTTCACGGAGCCATCGCACAGCGAAAAGGTTGTGATTCGGGGATTGGACGCTTCTGCGCGTCTGCAAATCAGCGGCCGGTATACGCTTTCGGGCGAGACCGAGTTTTCAGATATTGCACTTGGCGGCGGCGGGACAGTTTGCGCCGAAAATGGCCGCTTCATTGCGTCGGACGGCGTCAAGACGGACGGTACGCTTTGCATTACCGGCTCGGCGGCGCTCTATTCGGGCAGCTTTGACCGCATTACGGATGCTTTGGACGTGCTGATCGACGGCGCCGAGGTCGAGTCGGTCACGGGCGGCTGCGGCAACGCCGTGATTGAAGTGGTCAGCGGCAGCGCCGGTACTATAAAATCCACCGATACGGAGATCGAGCGCTTCTCGGTCACGGTGAACGGGGGCAGCGTCGGACGGATCGTCTTTTATAATGTAAAAACCGAATTGATTTGCCAGTTGTACGGCGGGACGGTTTTATCTTATGAGGCGTCGGGCAATAATGCGCGCGGCACGATCAAGCTGGATGAAAGCAAATTTTCACTGGCCGATCTCGGCATAGCTGCCGAACTGTTTACAGTTAGCACGGAGAAAGTATATTATCTGCGCGACGGCGGGAACGGAAACGGCGGCAGCGTAAATTCTGCCGGCGGTTCACTTGACGCCGCCTACGCCGCGCTCTCTGAGCAAGGCGGCACGGTCGTGCTCTGCGGCGAATATACGCTTTCCTCGGCGTTTACCGGTCATACGAATACCGGAAAAATCACGATCACCTCGGTGTACGGCGGCGTCGATTATGCCAAAACAAGTGGCGCGGCGCTGATCTTCAAATCGAATTTTTACTGCGGCGGGGATACCCAGTTCAGCGATATCACGCTGAAAAGCGCGGGCACTTATCTTTCGATTTTTGCCGGCGGCCACTCGCTGGTTCTTGGAGAAAATATCACCTGTGAAATCGTTGGAGAGGGAACGACGCAGCTTTCGGTCATGGGCGGCACGCGCAATGCTATGCTCAATACGAGCAGCCATGTGACGATCCAAAGCGGAATATGGCAGCGTGTCCGCGGCGGTACGGCGGCAAGCGGCAGCCGGAACTACACGGTTGAACTGACCATCACCGGCGGTTCGTTCATCGAGCGGCTGACGCTGGGCAGTTCGGGATCGCACGATGGCGATATCCGCGCGGACATCAGCGGCGGCACATTTTATCAGGGAATCTACGCTTCTACGCTGTCGAGCGCGGCTGAGACGTTTAACAGCCATGTTACTTTGACCATCACGGGTGGCACGTTCTATGCAAAGATTGCGGCTGCGGCATCTACGGCCGGCACATACAGAGGCAGTTTTGACGTGTCGGTCTTTGGCGGCGAGTTTGCTCATTTGACCGATCTTTTGGGGACGGCGGATCTCGGAGGTGGAATGACTTCTTCTTTGACAAGTACCATTGATCTTTCGGCTGCGGAAACCGGGACGATGACGTTCAAAAATCCGGTTCGGCAGGACGGCGCGGATCCATGGCTGTTTTATCATGATGGATATTACTACTACACATCGACGACGGGGAGCGCGTCGCTGAAGCTGGTTCGAGTGGCCAATATCGGTGATCTTCCGTATGCAAGCGGTACGACGATTTACACGCCGGCAGCGGGGCAGGGTTATTCGGCCAGCACATGGTCGCCGGAGATCCACTATTACACGGATGCGGAAGTCGGAGAGGGCAACGGCGGCTGGTATTGCTATTTCGGCGGAGACAGCGGTACGGACGCAGCGGTCGTCAATCACCGCATGTATGTGCTCAAATGCCTTGACGGCGATAATCTGCTCGGCAGATGGGGCAATCCCGTGACAGGCGAGGTCAACGTGCCGCAGCGGGTAGAGGCCAGGGACATCGCGGACTTTGACAGCGTATGGGCCGCCGGGCAGAGTGATATTCGGATCGGCGGCAAGTTGTACATGACCTATGTAACCGAAGTGGGACGGGGCACGGCGGATTTTCATCAGACCATCAACATTGTGGAAATGACCAACCCTTGGACGATCGTCGGGCAGCCCTCGGTGATCTGCGTGCCCGAGTACGACTGGGAGATGGGCGGTTATGCGTACAACCCTGCGACCGGCCACTGGTCGCCGAAAGTTGTGGAGGGCGCTACGGCCGTATACGGCGACGATGGTTCGGTCTATATCGTCTACTCAGGCAGCAACTATTCGACGACTGAATATAAGCTTGGCCAGCTAAAGTATCTCGGCGGCGATCCGCTGGACAAAAACAACTGGGAAAAACTGCCCACGCCGATTTTGTCCAAATCGGATAAGGTCAACGGCTGCGGACACGCGTGCTATGTCACCGATACGGACGGGCAGGGATGGATCTGCTACAACGGATACCTCGGCAAAGACGCAAACGGCATTCGCTATGCGTTCGTCGAGCCGTATACCGCAGATCAAAGCGGCGTGACCATCGGCAATGGCTCGACACATCCGGAGGACCCCGATACCGTCTATACAGTCAAAGTCAATCCCCGCTCGCTTGCGGATAAAATCACCGGCTTTCACAGCGTTATGGACAGTGAAAAATAGTTTGAAGCGCACGGCGGCGTCCGAATAGGCGCTCTGTGTACGGAGCGGCGCGAGCTTTTCTCGCGCGGAAAGGAGTTATTATGAAACTGCGCTGCGTATTTCTTTTTGTGCCTACCGTTTTCATCCTGTGTTTTCTGTTGTCTGCCTGCGGGGAGAAGACGCCGCTGCCAAGCGGTACGGTCGATATTTCTTCGGACACGGAGACGCCCGAAGAACGGCTTGGCGTTCCAGAGACGGCCGACTACGGCGGCGAAACGTTCCGCATACTCACCGCCGGCAGCGTAGCCTATGAGGATTTCACATTCGACGAGGAATCTTCCCTGCCGCTCGACAGCGCGCAGTTTAAGCGCAAGGCGCTTGTAGAGCAAAGTTACAACGTGAATATCGAGCAGACGGTGCGCGAAGTATTTTCGACGAGCGGCGGCGGTGCAGGCTTTTTGCAGATCAGCACGGACGTAAACGCCGGGGACTGCAACTTTGATCTTGCGCTGATCTCGGGCTATGACGTGAGCGTTTTGGCTTACAGTAATTTTCTATATGATATGAATTCGATTCCCGGGATCGATCTTTCCAAAAGCTGGTGGGATCAGAAAGCGAACGAGAGCCTTTCAGTGAGCGGCGTTATGTTTTTTACAACCGGGGAGATCACCGTATCGGACAATGACGCGGCGATGGCCATTTTGTTCAATAAAGAACTGCACGCGCAATATAATCTCGAAAATTTATATCAGATGGTCTACGACGGCAGATGGACGCTCGATCAGTTTGCACAGCTTTGCAAAACCGTGACGGAAGATATGAATCAGGACAGCGTGATGGATCAGAACGACCGGTATGGCCTGCTTGTGTGGATCGACTCGGTGCTTGGCGTTGTCAACGGTTCGGGACAGCAGTGTGCGACGGTTGCCGAGGACGGCAATATTGAACTTACCCTGTATAACGAAACAACGGTTGCCGCGCTTGAACAGTTCTTTTCTCTTGCTTTCGATACACAGTATTCGCTGGTTTACCAGCGGTATGTTACATCTGCATTGCCGATGTGGTTAAACAATCAGGGACTGTTCTGGACGGTCGCATTAGAAAAGCTTCCGCAGCTTCGCGAAATGGAAACGGATTTTGGAATTTTGCCATTCCCGAAGTTTTCCGATACGCAAACCAATTATTATACAACGGTGTCGCCGTTTAATTCCCAGTTTATCTGTGTGCCGCTGATTCAGGATGATGTCGAGCGTACGGGGGTTATTACTGAGGCGTTGGCTTATTACGGAAAACAGATAGTTACACCTGCGTATTATGATGTTAGTCTGATTGGGCAGAGCACACGCGATGAGGAATCTGCGGGTATGCTGGATATTATTTTTGATTCGCTGGTATTTGACCTGGGCTTCTACTATCGGGTAGGCACATACAACCAGCAGTTAATTAATATGACGCAGCGCGGCGATTCAAATTTTACGTCTATGTACGACACCTATAAAAATTCCGCAGTAAATTTGCTGAATGTTATTAATGAATATTATCAGGCAGCGGTTGCGGAGTGGCAGTAAACAGTTTGCGGTGCGCATATAAGTTGTGACGAAAAGGAGATGTTTGAATATGATCGGGCTCAGAGAAATAGGCGGCGCATATTGGCTGTTTTCTGACGGCGAAGCGTTTGCGAAAATTCTGCCGGCAGCGGGTGCGTCCGACACGTTTGAGGAACTTGAGCCGGGCGCTTGGCGTTGGCGTCGCCGCACGGCTGAACCGACCGGCCATATGCGGATGGAGGCCGTTCTCTTTGGCGAGCCTTCTTTCACGATGATTCCTGCGGTCAGCTATAATGGCAACGGCTGGGGAAATACGCCTGAATATGTCGGTGATTGCTTCGAGGGCGTGCCGTGGACGTTTGCGTCTCATCGCTGTACGATTCCCTCCTGCACTTACAGCGAAAACGACCGCGTTTGTCTTGCACTGATGGCGGAAGCAGGGGACAATACGGCCTGCTCGCTTTATAAAACGCCGGAGGGCGAGCGCCATGTCGTGATTTTCCCGGAAGAAGAGGGACCGAAAACGCTTCAGCGGCATTTCTGGGGTGAACCCTTTGCGGGGACGATGAAACCGCGGTGTGATTTTACGACGATTCTGCTTGCGCGTTCTTCAGACGGCGGGCGCCACCGATACAAGACCTTGCTCGACTTTGCATGGCGCTATTACGGTCATTCGATCCTGCCTCCGATGCCTGCGGCAGAACTGTATCGTCTGTCTATCGCCTTTTCCCGGTATCTGTTTGAACGCGAAAAAGACGGGTTTGCCGCGTTTACGACGGGCGCGCAGTGGCATATGGACGGCACGACCTACCGTAAGACCGAGCACTGCTATGAGATCGGCTGGGTCGGACAAAGCGCGTCTATGGCCAACGCTTTTATCTGGGATTATCTTAAAACCGGCGATAAAGAGAAGCTGGATTTGGCGCTTGAGGCGCACGACAGCTGGCTTCGCGAAGGGCGGTTCCCTGCGGGACATTTTGCCGCGCGGATCGTTTTCGATCCGTGGCGGTATGAGGAATTTCCGAAAGAGTATGAGCCTGATCGATGGAAATGCGGCGAATGCGATTATGAGATGTTCAAAGGATTCGCGGGCCGAAAGTTCCGCCGTGCGTCCGACGGAAAAATTTTGCTCACGCACGACGCCTGCAACAGCGGAACGGGAGCCGAGGGCTATTTTGAAGCCTATCGTCTGCTGAAACAGGCGGGCATCGACAAACCGGAATATCTTGAAGCGGCGCTCGGCGTGTGTGATTTTGCGCTTGCCAATCAGGATGCGGACGGCGCGTTTGCTAAATCCTGGGACGAGGACGGAAACGTGCTGACGAAGAAAGGGACGATCGCCGCCTTTTTGATCCTTCCGCTGATTACGGCCTACCGCACGGTCAAGGAGCCAAAATATCTTGCGGGCGCGGCGCGCGCGTTTGACTTTTACTATGCTGCGCTGGAGCGGGACGGCTTTACGACCGCGGGGGCGCTGGATACTTACTGCATTGACAAAGAGTCGGCAAGTCCGCTGCTTCGTGCGGCGCTTGCGCTCTTCGACGAAATGGGCGACAAAAAATACATTGCAAAGGCCGAAAAGATCGCATGGTATCTTTGCACCTGGATGATGCACTTTACCGTGCAGTATCCCGCCGATTCGTTGCTCGGAAAAATGGGCTACGATACGTTTGGCTCGACCTCGGTCTCCACGGCGCATCAGGCGCTTGATCAGTATGCGCTGCGCGACGTGATCTCGTTTATGAAGCTCTATGAACTTACGGGCTTTGCGCAGTGGCGCGAGCGGGCGATCGCGTTTTGGTGTAATGCCTGCCAGTGCGTTTCGGACGGCACGCAGTACATAAACGGCCGTCTCCGTCCCGCCGGGGCGCAGGACGAGGCGATCTTCCATACGCGCTGGGGGCGGCATGGCGTCAAGCCGTTTGGTCCCTCCCAATGGCTGCCCGCATGGCCCTGTGCGTTCCGGCTGGAGAATTTCCGCTGGCATCCTGATTGGACGCTCTTTGACACGGGGCTGACGGAGATTGAGGGACAAATCAAATAAACTGCCAATCGAACCGAGGCACTGTGGTTCGATTGAGTCTGTTGAAAAAACAAAGGTTTTTCAACAGAAAGGGTTTGGTGCGCTCGCGCCGCGCGCCGCTATGCGGCACTTGCCAAACCATAAGGTGCATACAGAGCGGCACATGTCTGCTCTGTATGCACATTTTATTGGGTTACCTGTTTCGTATACTTTTTCGACAGTCTGGATCGAACCGCAGGCACTGCGGTTCAATTTTTTTGATTTTGCGCTGTATGGTAGAATATCGTGCTTATTTTCGCACTTGTATATTTTTTAATACTATTATATAATGAAAATACCTATATAGGAGAAAGTATGGATACGATTAAAATTCCAAAAGCCGCCGCGAAAATGATTGCGCACCGCGGGCTCAGCGGCATCGAACCCGAAAATACCTGCGCCGCTTTTGTCGCGGCAGGAAACCGGAGCTATTACGGCATCGAAACCGACGTTCATGTGACAGCGGACGGAAAATTTATCGTGATCCACGATGACAATACGCTCCGTGTTTCCGGCTACAATAAAATGGTCGAGCAGAGTACCTATGACGAACTTCGTTCAATCCCTTTATACGGCTATGACCTTTACGGAAGCCGCAGCGACCTTGTTCTGCCGGATCTGCTCGATTATATCCGCATCTGCAAGCGATATGGCAAAAAAGCCGTGCTGGAATTGAAAAATCACATGCGTGCAGAGCATATCGCTGGAATTGTCTCCAAAATCCGAAGCGAGGCCTATCTCGGAATGACTGTGTTCATTTCTTTTGACTGGGAGAATCTGACCGCGTTGCGTTCCATGCTTCCGCAGCAGGAGATCCAGTTTCTGACCCAACGGTATGACGGCGATCTGGTGGAAACGCTTGCCGCAAATCGTTTTGCCATCGATATTTATTACCGCGCGCTTTCGAAGGAACGCATTGAAGCGCTGCATGCGCGCGGTATTTTGGTCAACTGCTGGACCTGCGACGACAAAGAAAGCGCCAAAGCGCTGATCGCTGCGGGCGTGGATTATCTGACGACCAATATATTGGAATGAAGCGCGTGGGGCGCGTATGCTGAAAGAGGAAAAAAGATAACGGTGAAAAGTAAGGTTTCCGGACTGCTTTTGATGCTTGCCGGGATCGTCTGCGCGGCGGGACTTACCTGACTTCGCTGGCAGCGTCTTCGAATGTGTCTTTGCGAGTTTTGTCGCTCAATGTTCTGAACGACGATACGAAAAACGCGCGTTTTCCGTATATTCGTGCCGTGATCGATGATCTGCAGCCGGATATCTTCGGTTTTCAGGAATGCCGGGAGGTTTTTTCTCCTCTGGTTGCGCAGATTCAAGCGCAGGGATATGCGTCAGCGGTGGATACGCTGGTCGATGATCCGCTCAAAACGACAATCGTTAACTGCGTGCCGATTTTTTATCGGACCGACCGGTTCACGCTGACCGGCGGCCGCGCGCGCGTGACGCATGTGCGTTATACTATTAAAAAATGGGTTTTGTTTTGAGACAAAACCCATTTTTTATGGATTATTTGGATGGCCGCGGCGCAGTCTGCTGTGGGCGTCTCAGACGGCGGTTTTTTGCGTCCATTTCAAAACTTAAGATTTTTTCGACAAAGAGCGGATAAATGTGCCGTGGCTCGACTGTTTTTTTACCGGTACTTTTCAGACCGGGCAAAATCCCCCGCGTGCCTTGAAACACAAAAGCCGGGAAACGCTGTACCTGCAAGGCTTCCCGGCTTTTGGAACGTCTGAAAATACGCAGGATTTCAATCAAAAATTTTGTGCCCGATATTATGATTTGGGACTTTTTTATTATGATTTGTATTTTTTTCCCAATTTTCTATGACAAATCCAAAATCGTGTGCTTTAATACTGCCATCCTGCAGGATAAACAAATTTTTGGAAGAAAAATTAAAGGAGACACAAAAAAATGTGTTATTTTGAAGACTGCGAAGACCGCTATTGGCCGCCGGAAGACAATACGCCCGACTGCCCTTATGAAGACTGCGACAACAGCATCGACACCGGCAATACGAACCCGGGCGGTACCGGCAGCACCAATCCGGGTAACTCC
>CATWNM010000015.1 GCA_958352145.1 uncultured Eubacteriales bacterium | reverse complement strand
GTCCAAGCTCGAAAAGAGACCATGAAATCGAACCGATTCCCTTCATCATCCCTGAAATTGCACCGGAAAGATTGGTTGCAAGCGAATAGACCATCAGAAAAACGTCCGCGCGCATCTCACCCCTTGCAACCGCAAAAATCGAATAAAGCAATATCCCCGCCATGGCGAAGTAAAACAAAAGCCCACTGATAAACGGTTCTGTTGCCCATGACAATTTACGCTTTTTGTCAAAATCTTCGATTGTCTTATATGCCTCGCGCCACTGCGTCAGGATATCCGCTCGCGACTCGTAAATGCGCACCTCTTTGGCGAGTCCGGGATTCTTCGGCATCCTCTGATAATACTGCGCGCGATGCAGAGCTCGGTCATAAACCTCATATTTTGACTGCCGCTTGTCCGAAGCGTGCGCACTGTACAGGGCGGCAATGATTATGTAGACGAGCGCGATGGCGAAAATGATCCACGAAACAGACGCAGCGACCGCCAAAAGTGAAACTGCCGAAACCAGTTTGCCGATAAAGGCGACAAGGCCGGTCATAAAGCTGTTCAAGGTAGAATATTTCATCGAAGTGGACTGCATCTCGTCGCGCACGGCTTTACTTAGCAGATACTCCCGGCTGACCTTTTGCCGCTTGTTCATGAACTGCTCGCCCATGCCGTAATAATAGGCGTCGTACATCATCATATAGATGAGGTCGTGGTTCACGCGGTCGGAAAGACCGTTTACGGCGATGAATAAGCCAAGCAAGAGAATGCTGCCTGCAATATCCGAAAACTGCCCCTGCCCCGTGGCGATAAAATCAGACAATGTGGAGATGACGTTTCGGTTGAGCACGAGCACGATCGCGGGCAGTACCGACAAAATCACACTGGCTGCAAGCCATGCCAAAAATACCTTCTTATTGATCCGCCATGCCAGACGAAAAGCGAAAAGCGCAGAATGCGCTTTTTCCCGAAAAGCCGATTTTCCCATGTCCCCTCCCTTTTGCTGAAAGCCGCGGCATATGCCGTACAAAATCAATATTCGCGGCCGCTTTTCACAAGACCGCGGATATATGCGAACGTTTCCGTTTTCCTGCGCGGCGTCAGTTACGGATCACCGCATGGCGATGCCTTGTAATAACCAGAAAATGACAGAGTGCTTTGTCCATTTTGAAACCTCGCAAGCATATTTAGTATATCGTATTCTGTCGAAAATGTCAACGATTTAAGAACAATTTGCGCTGCTTTTCAAAAGCAGCGCAAAAGACGAAAACATGCAGCAAACCGCATCAAAGTTTCAGGCTTTCCGTACAGCTTTCATAATTGCACCGATTCTTGGCGCAGTACCGTAAAGCAGAACGCCGACGCGATAAATTTTTGCAGACAGGATGCCTACGCCGAAAACGGCGAGAATCAAAATGCCGACTGAAATCACAATTTCATAGAACGGCACAGTGCTCATAGCAATCCGTGCAAACATCGCCATTGGAGAGGTAAACGGCAGATACGAACAGATTTGCATGAGCGTATTGTCCACATATCCGCTTGTCATGGAAAACACAACCACAAAAAGCGCGATAATAAATAAAAGCGTCACCGGCATAACCGAGGTATTGACATCCTCCACCTTAGTCGCCGTGGAGCCGATTGCACCATAGAGAAACGCGTACAAGAAAAAACCAAGAATAAAAAATGCAAACATATAGGCAAACAACGACAGCGGAACGTCAAATATGGATACGACGATGCTATTGTTTTCCCAGTACGTACGGTTCCCGTTAAACAACAGATACGCCGAGCCGAAAATGGCCACAAGCTGGAACAGACCGGCCAAACAAGAACCGACCACCTTGCCAAACATCATGCTGACCGGCTTTGCACTGGTAATCAAAAGTTCCATTGCCCTGGAACTCTTTTCGGTCGCCACATTGGTTGCAACCATCTGTCCATAAAGCAAGATAACCATATACAGCGCAAAAATCAAAATATACGTGTAAAAAAAATTCTGCATCTGATCCCTGCCGAGATTTGTGATCGTATGCGTAATCTGGGTCGAAAGAATCCGCTCCGCCTCGCCGGCGCCGATGCCGCCGTCGATCATCGCCTCCACCCGATATAGGTTTTGCAGAACCTCATCCGCCACAGCCGTGTTCGTGTCATACATGGAAAGATCATTCACATAATAAATATACGCGTCAGCCGACTCGATGAAAAATGCGCATTCCGCCGCGCCGGAAACGACCGCTTCCCGGATCCAGTCCGCCGGTTCTGCCGTACCGCGCACCTCATACCCTGAAAACGCAGCGGCAAACGCCCGCTCCACGGCTGCCGGATCCTTTGCCCGCCCGGCGCTGACCAGCATCACGGGGCGCTCAGACAATTCCGCCGGCGCTTGTATATCCGCCAGTGCGGGAAAGCGGGGGAAAAGCATCACAATACCGATCAGCGCAACCAAAAACAACGTGACGCCGATGAAAATTTTATTTTTAAAATAGGATTTGAGTTCAAACTGCAAGATCGTCCAAAATTGTTTCATAACCGAAGCCTCCTTATTCCTTATCTCCCACATATTCGACAAAGATGTCGTTCAAAGAGGGCTCAAATACCCGAATCTCATCCATATCATAATTTTCAGCAAGACACCGCATGACCCTCGACTTTTCCGATGCAGCCTCCAATTGAATCAGGAGCGAGCCATCCTCGGTCTCTTTGCATCTGGAACCGAAATCGGCTTGGATTTGTTCCTTGTTCTCAGAACGCACGACCAAACGGTCGCGAACATAGTTTCGCTTGATCTCGCACAAATCGCCCGACAAAACAACCTTGCCGCCGTTCAAGATCGCAATATGATCGCAGAACTCTTCAATATAACTCATCTGATGGCTGGAAAACAGCACGATCTTTCCTTTAGCGATCTGCTCCTTCACCACATCTTTCAGCAGCATCGCGTTGACTGGATCCAGCCCTGAAAACGGTTCGTCCAAAATCACAATCTGCGGATCGTGCGACAGGGCGGTAATCAACTGAATCTTCTGCTGATTGCCCTTTGAAAGCGTATCGAGCCGCCGGTTTCGGTACTCCGTCATGCCAAGACGCCCTAGCCACGCATCCGAGGATTTTACCGCTTCCTTTTTGCTCATGCCCTTCAACTGCGCAAAATAGACCAGTTGATCAATGATCTTCTTTTTCGGATACAAGCCGCGCTCCTCAGGCAGATAGCCGATCTTCACTTTTTCATAGTCAATCGGCGCGCCGTCAAAGAGCACATTTCCCGCGTCGGCGGGAAACACGCCCATCAAAATGCGGATCGTGGTTGTTTTCCCCGCGCCGTTGCGCCCCAGCAGACCGAACGCTTTTCCGCCCGAAGCGCAAAAGGATACGTCCCGCAGCACTTCTTTTTCGCCAAAACGCTTCTGAATCCCCTGTAAAATCAGTTCCATAGTTTCCTCCAGCAATGCGCCGCATCCACCGACAACGCGGCGCTGCAAAATAATGGCACCATATTCAATATAGCATATCTTAGTTCCTTTTTCAATAGCATGACCACTGGACGTGCCGGTAGCTTGCACCCCCTTAGGGCATAAAGCTGGGCGAGCCTATAGGCCCGTCGAAAGGTCTGCAACCGCACCTTTTTCGCCAGCTTGCTCCTAAAGGGGCTTTCTTTATTTACTTTCTCCTACTGGCTCACCCGTAAACGGGTCGATATACCCTTTTATACTAATTTGATCTGAAGATATATCTTCCTGTAGCGGATTCCGAATGTACTGCTCTATCGCCTTTCTGTTCCTTCACGGCTTGACTCCTCCTTTGTTGCTTTTCAGCGGTTGGCTAGACCTGCCTTTATTTTATCAAAAGAGGATTATTTTTCCCACTCATAGCTCAAGCTTTTCGATACCACCAGCAATGCTGGTGGTTTTCGTTGCACAATATAAGAAAAATCCCCGGTAAAACCGGAGACTTTTCTTACTTAAAATGTGAATTATTTTACAGTGCTCTGCAAAAAATACTGAAAAATCTTCGCAACCTCTTTGCGGGTAGCAAGCCCCTGAGGATCCAAAACGTTGCCATCCCTGCCGTTCACAATACCGTTCTGCACAGCCCAGCACAGAGCTTCCTGCGCATAGTCGCTGACATTGGCGGCGTCAACAAAAGTTAACGCAGAAGTTTCGGCAGTGGGACAGCCGGCATAGCGCCACAGCATAACCACCATATCCTGACGGGTAATATTGCTGTCGACACCGAAGTTTCCGTCATCATAGCCTTTGATCACATTTTTCTCAGCAGCCCAGGCAATGGCTTCCGAATACCAACGGCCATCCGGCACATCAAGGAAGGATGCTTTGACTCCAGCTGCGGAGTTATTTGCCAAATTATGAAGAGCAACAGCCAACATAGCGCGGGACATGTTTGCGTCAGGCTCGAAAGTAGTCGCGCTCGTGCCGTTAAACAGTTCATGGCTGCTGACAAAGGCCACGGCGTCGGCAATCCAGCCGGAAGCGGGAACATCCTCAAACTTCTTGGCGTTGTCGCGAATGACTATAGTAGCGGTACCCTCCAAAGGCACGATTATGGCTTCACCGTTAACAACAGAACTGCGAACAACTGCCTCCGTACCATCAGCTTCGATCAGAACGGCCACAGAACCGGCAGTAAGTTTTTCAGCGGGAACAGAGGCGATCACGCCTCCGGAGATCGAGGAAACCACAGTGCTTCCCACTTTAACGGTGACGGCAACAGCGGCGTCAACTTCAGCTATAGAAACAGTAACCGTATTGCCTTTCTGTCCAGCAAGCTGCTTAAGCCCCTCGTTGGGAATCGTAACGCTGCCGGCAAGCGTAGTCACCGTAAGAACAGTGTCGCTGTCGCTTGCCACAGCGGAAACCGTCGCTTTATCGAGGATAACCTCAGTAGCTGCGGCCTTTTTAGAACCAGCGGCAATAATGATTTCGTCTAACTTATCCTTAGTAGCCTGCTTAACAATCTCTTTAGCCTGAACGTCGGTGACCTCGGCCACAGCGACATCATTCTCCACATGGCTGCCCACGATTATAGCCGTCTCAGGCAGACCGTCGGGCACGTCAGCGTCAAGTTCACTAGGCTTTGAGGAAGAACCGCCTACGCTGCTGCTGGATTTCCGAAGCACGGTAACCGTATAATCTGCGAAAACGTCCTTTGATACGGTTGCGGTAATGGTAACGGTACCAACCTTAACACCGGTCACAACCCCGTCTGCGTCCACCGTAGCGATAGAAGGATTGCTCGAACCCCATGTCACGGCCGCGCCTTCCGGTTCAACCGTCGCGGTCAGCTTGACTGTCTTGCCAACACGAACACTCGCACTCTCTGCAGCGATTTGTACGCTGGCTTTGACAATTTTACCGGTGGAATCTTGGAGCATATCGCCAACTACATAACTGCTGACATTATCGGTAAACGTGCCGCCTGCAATAGTCAACTCGCCCTGATGCTCATCATCGTCGCCATCAACTGAAATCTTACCAGTAACCGTACCGGTCATCTCTTTATCGACGGTAACCTTGACGCCATCCGGATATCTGGAATTCCAGTAATACGCATCAAAAGCATAAGCGCCCTCATATGCAGTGATATTGGTATCGCCGGTAATCGTCACATTGCCGCAGTTGTTGTTCAGGACATACTGAACGCCCGCATTCTTACTTGCATCCAAAGTCATGTCCTTCAACGTCAGATTACTGTAGTTCTGAACAATCATCCTAATAGCGTCACTAGCTGCGGCAATTGCGCCGTTTTGCAAAGTAATCATATGACCAGCTAACAGTTGGAAGCACTGATTCTTCGTTCCGGTAGAGCCGGCGAAATTATCCACAACAGTGTAGGTAAAGCCGCCAAAATCAATGATAATATTTTTAGCGACAGTCCGGTCGCCGATGATAACGCCATCGCCGTCGGATACATCTCTCAACAATTCAATCATGTCGCCATCCACGGCGGCATTGACAGCATCCTGAAGCGTAATAAAGTACTTTTCACCTATCTTGGCCGCAGCCTCAGCCAGTTCTGGACTGCCGAAAGAAGCGTTTTCGCCCCAATCATTGCCCGTCACCGTAATCATTACACTGTCAGGAAGTTTGTTTGCCTTGATCACTTCGCCGTCGCTGTCGCCGGAATTTTCGGCAGTGTTGCCGGTGATCATGATTTCTGCATTGTCATCCACATCGCCAAAGCGAATTACGCGGTCGTGAATATTCTCAAAGGTATTTTCTGAAATCACAATCTGACCGGCCGGATTCACTCCGTTCGCATTGCTCTGTGCCGCAACAGCATTATGCGTTGTATTGGTAAAGCTGCTGCCTGTAACAGTCAAATTCTCGGGTCCCTGAACGTAGATTCCCTGAAAATAATCGGTGAACTCGCAGTTAATAACCTTAAGGTTCTCAAATTTCACACCGTCGCCATTGCCCTGCATATGAATAGCGACAAAAGTGTTCTGACCCATTTTAGATTCATCGCCGGTAAATTTGCAATTTTCAAAGGTAATATTCTTGGTCACCGCATCATTGCGGGACACGCCAAAGTCCGCCCCGCCGCTAATGGTCAAGCCGGAGAAAGTGATATTCTCCAAGGTATAGCTGTTATAGAAACTATTGTTAGGATTTAGAACCGCCACATCTTTGACATAATCATACGTATTTAAATAATTGTGCCCCGCATAGGCTCCAAAGCCCGTCAAAACAACGCCGTCATCTGCCGTAAAGGTCACGTCTTTCACCGCGCGGGTATACGTGCGAATGTCGCTGGTACATTCTTCCAAAGAAACAGCGTCACCCGTCACCTGCCAGCCGCCCTGCTGCGTCCACGCCATATTGTAGTACACGGTATTGCTGCCTACATACTTGGTAGGACGAGCGAGAATGAGAACATCATAATTTCCGGCAGCAAAGTTGATGGTCTTTCCGTCAATGTCGCCGAAAGCGCCGTCCAGAACCAACTGCGCGTTTTCCGGATTTACCTGAATGACGTCGTCGACAATCTCAGGCTTCCGTCCTACAATTCCGTTTGCGCTCTGAATGCAGTCGTCGGCCAGGAACGCAGATACATCTGCATCAAACGTACCGCCATAAACGACAGGTGCATTCCATAACTCGCCATCACCATCCGTGCCGTCCAAAACCAATGGCTGATCCGTGTCTTTAAGAATAAACGTACCGCCATTGATGTTCATTTTAGTCTCGTATTTCGCGGCAGACATTCCCAGCACTGCGTTGCCGTCGGATTTATAGGTTCCGCTTTCGATAGTCACTTGCCCGCCCTGATCGCACCAGACGGCGTAATACTTTTTGCCATTTGCAGTAACATTTTTCAGTACGACGTCCGTTACATTGTAGATATTGATTCCGCCAATCAGCGTAACGTCTTCCACAATTACGTTGCTAGTGCCGTTTTCTCTTTCGTCACCGATAAACAAAGCGTAGTTGCCGTCGATAACTTCAAACGTTCCGTTTTTAATCGTGGCGTCGTCGCCCTCAAAATATACAAAATTCTTTCCTGAATTCGTAACCGAAACCTTATATTCGTTCAAGTCGATTATCAGACCGTCAATTGTCAACACAGCGTTAACATCGGTCATATCCACGTCCGCTAGCAGTTCAATCGTGTCGCCGGCCTCAGCAGCATCGACAGCGGCCGTAAGCGTGGCGTACTTGACGGCCTTATCAACGATCTGCGCAACCCAAGCAGCGCCATTGTCAACCGCTTCAAACGCCTCAGTGCCAATATCAGTTTCACTGCCGATCAGAGCTAGGTCTTTGACCGTCGAAACATTATTGGAAATGAGAACACCTTTGATCTCCGCACCTGCCGAAATGTTCTTCACATTGGCGGAACCGATTACGCCGCCGATACGCGGCCTTGAACCGATACAAACAATTTCGCCGTTATTTTCATTGCCGGTCAAAACAGCCGCGTTATAAATCTCGCCCACGACGCCGCCCGCAACGCCCTGACCGGAAACGCTGCCGTTATTGGTGTTGCTCATCACTTGAACAGCCATTTCAGACGTATCCGAAAGCGTAACGTCGCTATGTACTAGATACCGAATCCATCCGACGACGCCACCCACGCCGTAACCGTCATTATTGGGCGCGTCCTGCGCCACGGCTCCCTCGTTCGTATTATTAGAAACCGCGCCACGCACGCGCGCTTCACCAACGATACCGCCGATAGAAGTATCTTTGCCGGTAATCGCACCGGTATTGATGCAGTTTGTCACGTCGGAAGCGTGTGTCAAACCCACGACGCCGCCGACTGTATTGCAGTTCACATGTACTTCCGCTTTATTTACACAGCCGTCGACGATGCTCTCATTTGCAAGACCTACGACGCCGCCTATGCCGCTGTCGTCCCAACGGCCACTCTTGCCGCCGCCAATCGACGCGTTATTTATGCAATTGCGCACAGAACCACCGTCAATCCGCCCGACAATTGCAGCATAGCCGATGCCGTTTTCTTGATTGTTCAGCGAAATTGCGCCTTCCACGGTCAAATTTTCGACCGTGCCTCCGACTACATAGCCGAACAAACCAACGTAAGACGCGCATTCCGCGGAAATCTTCAATCCGCTGACCGTATTGTCGCCGCCGTCAAAGACGCCCTTGAAAGGGTTCTCCGCCGTACCGATCGGCGTCCATTCCTCATTTTGTAAATCTAAGTCTTTTTCCAGTATGACAGTCTTTCCTTCGAAAGACTCGCCTTCATTAACCCGCGCTGCGAATGCTTTCAGCGCATTCACATCGCTGATAGTGATTACATTGCTATCGGAGTCGCCGGACTCTTCGCCATCGGCAAAGGCGGGCACGGCCGCAAAGCCGGCCAGCATAATCACAACCAGTAGTAACGATAAAATTTTTCTGCATTTTTTGTTCATTACTTATACTCCTTTTTTAATTTTTTCGTACAATGGTATATCATATTTCGCACAGAAATGGAAGTGCTTGTTTAAAATTTTTTTCCAAACACGCAATTTTGTGCATTTGCACAAATTGTGCTAATATTTACCAATTACTAATCTTTAAATTTCAATCATATCTTTTGCCCTCCAAAATCTTCCATATGAAAAAAATTCAATATTCACGTCCGTTTTTAACAAGTACACGAATATATGCAAAAGTCTCCGTTTCCCCGCGCTCGGCAAGCATCCGAAGCAGGCGTTCCGTAAGTTCCGACGTTTCCGGATGGATGAAACGATGATCCTTGCCGCGCAAAAAATAATCGAGCGCGCTTTGATCGGTATACTTGTCCCCCTGATAGATCTTGCTTGCGGCAATGCGGTCGCAAACCATCTCGATCACATAGCAAAGCGGCATTTTGACCGGCATAACCTTGCGCTCAACGGGATTATAGTCGGTCCAATACTCAAAATGGTGCTTATTTCTCCCCTTGTGATGCAGCCAAGCCGCCGAATACCCATGCTCTGCGCGTTCAATCTCGTTTGGACTGCGCGTACCGACAAAATAACGCGCGCCCGGCAGGAATTCGTGCGGCGAATATTTGGACAGATCGTGCCAGAGTCCCTGCCATAAAATGCCCGCGCGGCGGCAGTTGCGGATCACCGCATGGCGATGCCTTGTAATAACCAGGAAATGACGGAATGCTTTGCCCATTTTGAAACCTCGCAAACATATTTAGTATACCGTATTCTGCCAAAAATGTAAACAGTTAAAGAACAATTTACGCTGCTTTTGAAAAAACAGCGCAAAAAGCGAAAACGCGCCCAAGTTTCAGGCTCTCCATACAGCTTTCATAATTGCACCGATTTTTGGCGCAGTACCATAAAGCAGAACGCCGGCGCGATAAATTTTTGCAGACAGGATGCCTACGCCGAAAAGGTTCGTCCAAAATCACAATCTGCGGATCGTACGACAGGGCGATAATCAACTGAATCTTCTGCTGATTCGGATACAAACCGCGCTCCTCACGCAGATAGCCGATCTCTACTATTTCATAGTCAATCGGCACGCCGTCAAAGAGCACATTTCCCGCGCCAGCAGGAAACACATCCATCAAAATGCGGAGTGTAGTCGTTTTCCCCGCGCCATTGCGCCCCAGCAGACCGGACGCTTTTCCGCCCGAAGCGCAAAGGGATACATCCCGCAGCACTTCTTTTTCGCTAAAACGCTTCTGAATCCCCTGTAAAATCAGTTCCATAGCTTCCACCAGCAATACGCCGCATCCACCGACAACGCGGCACTGCAAAATAATAGTACCATATTAAATATAGCATATCTTAGTTCCTTTTTCAATAACAGAAAAAGTCTTGAAGACATTTACGCCTTCAAGACTTTTTATAATCTGCTGCACTTACCTGAAATCTCAGACACAAAAGCTTACCGGCATGCATTGCGCGCTTATTTTTCCGCATCCGGCGCGTTTGGCGGCTGAAACTTTGCATGATTCTTCATCGCAGGATTTTCCAACACCCTGCCGCCGGCGTCAAAGCGCGAACCGTGACAAGGGCAGTCCCAGCTATGCTCCGCGCGGTTCCATTTCAGCGCGCAGCCAAGATGCGTGCACCGCCGCGGTACAGGCAGCAAAAGATGCCCCGCCGTTTCCGCAACATTCAGCCAAAGCTGCCGCCGAAAGATACTCCGCGCCGGATCAAACAGACCGGAAAATTCGTTTTCCCTGCCGCACAGCAAATCGCAGAGCAGACGCGCGGCCGCCATAGAAGAAGTCATCCCCCATTTATTGAAGCCGGAAGCAACATATATCCCTTTGGCGAAACGGCCGTACCGCCCGATATAGGGCACGCCGTCCAGCGACATACAGTCCTGCGCCGCAAATGCAAATCGCTCTTTTGCATTTGGATAATGCTCGCGCACAAATTTCCGCAGCGCGCCGTATCCCCCGCCGTTCTTGCCGGTCCGGTGACCGCCGCCGCCAAGCAGAAGAAGACCGCCAAAACGCCGGAAAGAATATCCGTTGCCGTCTCCGTCGATATACATCCCGTCCGGCAAAGGCGCGTCCTCAAGTCCAAGCACATAGGAGCGCTGCTGATAGAGCTTCATAAAATACAAGCCGTGCGTGTTGATAAACGGAAAATGCGTTGCAACCACAATATTTTCCGCAGAAATCTTATGCCCGTTCACAAAAGCGGCGCCCGGCTCGGCAAAGTGGACAAAGCTGTTTTCAAATATGCGGAGGTTTTGGGCAATCCCCGCGGCAAACTGCAACGGATGAAACTGCGCCTGATTACGAAATTTTACTGCCCCCGCCGCCGCAACCGGCAGCGGTACATCGCTGACTACCGGCGCCTCAAAGCCGATTTCCGCCAGCGCCGTCGACTCCCGGCGCAAAAGCTCCGGATCCCGGCTGTACGCAAACGCATCGGCCGGTTCAAAACCGCATTCTATCTCTTTGGCGAGCGTGCGGTAATCCTCCAGTGCGCGCTGATTGGCGCGAAGATACTGCGCCGCGCGCTGCCGGCCAAACATGCGAAGCAGCCGGTCGTAAATAAGCCCATGCTGCGCTGTGATTTTCGCAGTGGTATTCTGCGTGGTGCCGCCGCAGATCCTCCCGCCCTCTACAAGTAAATAATCCTCGCCCGCCCGATCCAAAAAATACGCGCAGAGCAGCCCACACAGTCCGCCCCCAATAATCAGATTTTTCGTCTGAATATCCGACACAAGCTCTGGAAACTGCGGCAGAAGCGCGCCCACCGTCCAAGCCGATTCTCCCATATTCCGCCTCCGTAATATCCCTTTCGGTTAGTATCTGCAAAGGACGGGAATTCATACCGAAAAAATGGGAAGACGGCGCGCCGTCTTCCCACAAAAAGCGAAATTTTCTCTGTTGAATTTTACCGGTCTTCCATTTTGACATAGTCGCGGCGCGGCTGAACGTTTTTATACGACGGACGCATGATCCTGCCCGCGTTGACCAATTCTTCGATCCGGTGCGCGCTCCAGCCCGCAATGCGGGCAACGGCAAAGATCGGCGTATAAAGTTCGGGCGGCAGGTTCAGCATATCGTACACAAAGCCGCTGTAAAAGTCGATGTTCGCGCTGACTCCCTTGTATATTTTCCGCTCTTCCGAAATAATCTGCGGCGCGAGCGTCTCGACCAGCGAATACAGCTTATACTCTTTCGTCAGCCCTTTTTCTTCGGAAAGGCTTTTTACGAAAGCGCGAAAGATCGTCGCACGGGGATCGGAAATCGAGTATACCGCGTGGCCGACGCCGTATATCAATCCAGAACGGTCAAACGCTTCTTTATGCAGAATCTTTTTCAGATATTCAGCAACCTCTGTCTCGTCCTCCCAATCCCGCACATTTTGCTTAATGTCGTTGAACATGGCGCAGACCTTAATATTTGCGCCGCCGTGCTTCGGCCCTTTCAGGGAGCCGAGCGCGGCCGCAATTGCGGAATAGGTATCCGTACCGGATGAAGAAACAACATGCGTCGTAAAGGTCGAATTGTTTCCGCCGCCATGCTCGGCGTGCAAAACCAGCGCAAGATCCAATATTCTGGCCTCAAGCGGTGTGTATTTGCTGTCGATCCGAAGCATATGCAGAATATTTTCCGCCGTAGAAAGTCCCGGATCCGAATCGTGTATAAAAAAGCTCCGGTTGTTTCGGATATAATAATTATACGAATGGTAACTGTACACAGACAAAAGCGGAAATGTGGCGATCAGCTGCAAACACTGCCGCAGAACGTTTGGAATGCTGGTATCATCCGGGCGGGAATCATAAGAATACAGCGTAAGCACGCTTCTTGCAAGCGAATTCATCATATCGGAGGAGGGCGCTTTCATGATAATATCCCGGATAAAGGAATCAGGCAGCGAACGGTACGCGACCAGCGTCTGTATAAATTCATCAAGCTGCGCTCGCCCCGGCAGCGCGCCAAAGAGCAAAAGATACACGATTTCCTCAAAGCCCATGCGGTTATCCATCAAAAAGCCCTGTACTAGCTGCTCTATGTCATATCCGCGATAATACAGCTTGCCGCGGCAGGGCGTCTCTTTCCCATCGACGATTTTTTTCGAGACGATCTCCGAAATCTCGGTGAGTCCGGTCAGCACGCCGTTGCCGTTCAGATCGCGAAGCCCGCGATTCACCTGATACTCAGCGTACAACTGCGGATCGATCCGTCCCCTTCCGGTACAGAGTTCCGCATAACGGCTGATCTGCGGCGTAATCGCAGAATAATCTCGTCTGATTTTTTCGTTTGTATTCATCACTTGATCCCCTTTCCATCTAACACACATCGCACGCATCCGGCACACGCCAAAAATCCGCGCGTTTTACGCCATGGTTTCCAACATCTCCTTTGTCACTTCATAGCGCACAGTCAATCCGTTTTGCACACGTTCGGCCTCCTGCATCATATATTCGCCCATTCTTGCGACCTCGTTGCCCATGCTGCCTGCAATATGCGGGGTCAAAATCACATTTTCCATGCGATAGAACGGATGATCCCGCACAGGCGGCTCGGGATGCGTGACATCCAGCAAAGCCATTCGCCCCGGCTCCTCGGAAAGCGCCCGGACAAGATCGTCCTCAACGACCTGCGCGCCGCGGCCGGTATTGATAAAAACGGCGCGTTCCGGCATTCTGGAAAACAGGTCGTAGTTCAGCAATCCGACCGTCTGCGGCTTGTTGGCCAGGTGGTTGGTGACGATATCGCAGGCGGAAAACACTTCGGAAAGCTCGGCCCGGACGACACCCAGCGCGGCTGCCCGCTCCGCGGACAAAAAGGGGTCATAAACCAAAATAGAAGCCTGCGCAGGCGCAAGCTGCGAAATCACCAGCGAACCGATTTGTCCGGCGCCCAACACGCCGATCTTTGCACCGAAATTGCCCGGATAAGCCGCGGCTGTCTTTTTGGCCAGCTTTGCATCGCCGGATTTCATGATCCGCCACGCGGGGAAAAAACCTTTTGCAGCCAACAAAATCTGCGCCACCGTATAGGCGGCCACTGGAATCGCATTCGCCGCCCACGCGCTGAAAACACGTACGCCGCAGTCCAAAAAGGGCCGCGCAAAACCCTGTACAGAACCCGCCGCGTAAAATACCGCGCGAAGATCGGGAAAATACCGGCGGATCTCCTCCGCCGAAAAGCGCGGCATCCCCCACGTAGAAAAAATAAATTCCACACCGGCAAATTCCACATGATCACCGGGGCCAAAGTTCTTATCCGGAATCAGGCCACACAAGGCTGACAGCTTTTCGCGCACAGCAGGCGAATACACCCGAAAAATCTTTTCGCCGCCCATTAAAATACTTTTCATTCAAAAGGCTCCTCCGCAATTTTTCTAAGCGCCCGCGCCGCCAGCGTAAGACTCTGCGGATCGCCATCGTGCATAAATTCAAGCAGCAGCGCGTGATCCTCGGTCAAACGCAAAGCAGCGAGATACCGCCGCCAGAGCGAAACCCCCGCCTCAAGCGGAAATTTTTCCTTTTTAATCCAGTGAAACACATGTACGTTGGTAATCAGATGCGACAGCCTTTTCACCGATTCCAGATTATACGCCTCGTCCCGCCACTGGTTCGGCTGCCAGTACATCCGCAGAGCAGGCATGTTCACCGCCTGGATAAATTCCAAGGCGGCATGCCAGTCGTCGGTCAGCGTACCCGGGTGGCACTCGAGCGAGAGCGTCATTCCCCGCGCCGCCGCAAGCGAAGTCGCCGTCTGCGCCTCAAGGCGCATGGCGCAAAGCTGTTCCGGCGAAACGGACGCAGACGCGGACGTGCCGCACCATACACGAACCTGCCGAACACCGAGCGCCTCGGCCGTATCCAAAACAACCGGCAGCTGCGCCTGCTGGCCTGCGCCGATCCGGTAATAGCTGCCATAGGAGGCACAGTCCAATCCAAAATTACGGGTCAGGCGCGCTATGCGCTCCGCATTTTGAAAATCGCCGGGCGGGACATGTACGTCGGCGCCCCACTCAATGCAGGCAAGCCCGGCAGACTGTGCCAACTGCACGATCTGCTCAGGCGAAAGCGCGCGAAAAGAAACCGAACATAAACCGTGTAAAAACATAGGCCCCCCAAATCCGCAAATATAATTTTAGGGTTATTTTTAATTATACCATAATTTTGAAAGACTTACAAGAGAAAACCATCGGCAAACGCAATTGTATAAACAAATCCCCATTCGATTTGCAATCGAACGGGGATTTTATCCCGCGCAGTTTTCTGCCTGCATAGTTCCGCTGGAACGCGACTATCGCGCGCCGTGCGATTTTTGCCACCCGAAATTTCGAAAACGGCGAACTATACACATGACCGTATACGCGATTCGATCCACGCAGCTGTTTTCCGCATATTTTTTCAAAACAAACCGAAACGGCTTTTCCAGAAAATCATACCAGAAGTCTGCGCGGCCAGCCTCGGGCGCGTCGTCCGGCACCTGCTTTGCGGCGCAGAATCCAAACTCCGCCTGCGAAATCTGAAAATCGTACAAGGAAGGGCGGCATTCCTCAAACAGGCGCTTCCCGCGCTCGCTGCCAAATGCGGCAACCACCGAACCGCCACCGGCATCTGGTATATACGACAAATGAATGTCCGAAACGCGCACCCCGCGGGTAAACTTGCAGTTCTGACAGGACGGCCTTAAAATCAATCGCTTTTTCAGCCACCCCGCATAATTATCCCGGCATACCTTTTTTCCCTGCACGGTCATTTCACAATGCTGCCATCCCGAACCTCCGCGCCCGCACAGCTTTACGTTTTCGATTCTCGCCTCATACAGATGTTCGCAATACCGCATATACCGGCTCCAGACAAGCGGCGAAGCGACACCCTGACACTCGGTGTCGCATGTGACCAGACGCGAACGCTCCGCAAAATCTCCGAGATACGCATAAAGACCAGCAACCTGGCAGGGCGTACCCGAAAACAGAACCAAACTGCCATGCTCGAGATATTCCCGGACGCGCTTATAGCTGTCGCCAAGATCGCTTTGCAGGCTGGAGGTACAACTCAATTGAGAAGCGCGCTTGAGCGTATCGCAGCGCACATGAAGCAGGCAGTGATCCTCCTCATACCGCGCGCCGAAAACAACGCCGCCCGCTCGAACCACGCCGTCGCAAAACTTGCGAAAAAAATGATTCAGCACATCAAAATTCATTTCCGAAGACGTGCCGTACCGCGCAAGAGACGCGCCCATATCCGCAGATTTCTGCACCGGTTTTAAAAACGAGCAAGTTGCGCTGCATGCCCCGCACTGTATGCAGAGATCCTGGAAAACGGCGGGATAGGGAAAACCCTCGCAGTCCACCGTCATTTTGATCGCTTTTACCGGACATTGCAGGACGCACTGCCCGCATCCGCTGCACGACGGCTTATCTACAAGCATTTCCCGAACCAAAGCCTGCATCATTCTTCCCCCTTGCCTTTTTAATGATGTTTATGCATTCAGTATAACATGCCGCGCAATACATGCGCAAAAATGTTCTATATTGCTAAAATATGTCCCTGAATGGCGTAATTTAACCATTTTTTGGCAGAAAAAACTGGCCGGCTGCGTCCAGCCGGCCAGTTTTTCCGCCAAGCCGCTTTACTGCGCGTCTTCGTCGACGAGGCATGCAGGCGTCTTCGGCTGATAGGATGCGCCCGTAGAAGGCATCCCGGCGCCCGCTCTGGCGATATCCTCAATCAGATCCGCAAGAAGATCAAACATGTCTGTGTACCCCCTTTCGATGTACCTTTGCTATTGCCATAAATATGAAAACCAGTGTGACCGTCAACGCAGCTACGCACAAGCAGCGCCGCGCCGGGGGCACATCCGGCAGCAAAGCCATGCCTAAAAGAATCAAAAGCGAAAAGAAAACCGTCAGGCCGACCGACATCCGCCGGCTTTTGTACACCCGATTTGGCCCGATTGGACAATTTGGATGGAGCACCGGCGTATTGCAGAGGATATAGAGCGCGGAGAGCAGCAAAAGTCCGACCAAAACCCACCGGGGCTCGCGCAGGCGCAGGATGCACTCGGATACCAGCATCACCGAAACATAGGCAAGGTTGGACACGGCAAAACACCCGCCGTAAGTGCCGCAGTGATACCCGCCCGAACATACCCGAAGCGAAGTAAAGACAAGCAGATACAGCGCCGCCGAGAAAAAATCAAAGAAAACCGCGCCGATCAATAGGATGCTGACCATCATAAAAAGCGTGGACAGCGTGACCATAAACCCGTATACATAGAGTTCCCGATCCCTTTCTTTTGCCGTACTGCGGCGGATCAGGCCGTCTGCCAAAAGGCAGGAAACTTTTTCCAACATCTGTTTATCACCGGCTATCAAAATAGCACAGAATGCCAACATTCTACATCCTGTGTCTGCATTCTGTGCGATTTAACCCTTGAACTGTATTATTTTACATATTGTCGCCGAAATTCAACAAAATTCGCGCTATAAAAAAACATCCCTCGCGCGCCGTTTCCAAACTTCCCCCATACCGCTCTGCCACTGGCCGAATCTGCTCGAGTCCGCAGCCCTGCGCCTGCGGACCGGCGTTTCCTGCGGCAGCCGACATTTCCAAATATCCGGGTGCGGCATACTTTACCCAGATCATCAGCCTCGCATGGACGGGCTCGATATGCACCTCGATCATGCGTTTGGCCGGATCCGAAATTTGAGCGCTCGCCTCGAGCGCATCCTCCAGCAGACCGGCCAACATCGCACACATGCCGGCCGGACATATCTGTAAGTCGGTCAGGCGGTGCGCACCGATGGAAAACGGAATCCGGCGTGCCCGCGCTTCATGCGCCATGCGGCTCAGCAGCGCGTCCACCGTCTCTACGCCGGTATAGACCGGCCCGCCGATGGACGATAGGTCTTCGGTCAGCATTTGCAGATAACCGCGCAGTTCCTCCCATTGCCCTGCCTCGGCCATTGCGCCCATAGTGCGAAGATGGTTACGAAAGTCGTGCGAAACTTTTGCGATTTCGGAATACGCCCGGTTCAGCCGCATGCTGTTTTCCTCCAGCGCGGCGGCTTTGGACTCGGCCACATTCCTTTCCATACGCTGCACCTCCATTTTGGAATATGCGGCAGCCAGCGCCCATACGCCCGCAAAAAACAAAAGGATAAACAGCCATGCGATCAGCACCGATTTTTTAACCTCCGTCACATCCCCGACTAAAACCGCGTTGACTAGATACTGCATAAAGAAAAAACAAAGCGTACCGGAAGCCGTCAGCGCAAGGTTGACGCGAGAGGTTAACTGAATGCGGCATCCCTTATTTCTGTGTGTCAAAAGCAGATATCCCACGACCAATGTGATTTTTTGAATCCAGATATAAGCCATCCGCGCAAGCCCTACTTCGGTCAGTATCGTCATTGTAAAATCGTTTACACCATATAAAAGCTCAACAATGGATATAATCAGGAAATCATACGCCAAAATTAAAACATAGTAAAGTATAGTGACGCTAACCATCTGAAACCAATTGGCACGATAAAGCACAAGCGCGAGTAAGGGAAAAACGGTCACTGCAACCGCAACCGCAAAAAAAGAAAACAAAGAAAAACTATTCAGAAAACTAGTCAGCAGCGTCAAAACAAGACCGCCGAGCACGCATGCGCTCGCATGCTTCCACTTAGAAAACCGCTGCTCAAAGAACAGACGATATGTACAGCACAAAATATAACATTCCAAAAAAGAAACGAAATTTTCCGAAAAAATATAAAACCACGTCATCATTTGTTCTCCATTATAACAGAAAACCGGCTGAATATGGCGCTGCAAAACGGCCGGTGGCCGGCCGCTTTGCAGCGCCTTCTACACAACGATCACGTCCAGCGCGGCGGAAATGATTCAAACTGTGATCGTATCAAACCAGATGCGGCTCTTTCGTTTTCCGCAGCGATGGCTGTTCGATATCCAAATCAAGCGGTTTCATATTGTTCATCAGCAAGTTCGTGGTAAAGAAGCCGTCTGCGCAGGTTTGTTCCATATGCCCTTTATACCGGGCCAAAACCGATCGGACGATCTTGAGCCCGTATCCGTGCACATGCTTATCCGCTTTGATCGTGACATTTTGGCCGGCGCCCGGCAGCTTTGCGTTTTCAGCCACCGTGTTTTTCACAACGATCATCAGCATCGCATTGACGGGCGCAATGCGGATCTCGACCAGACGTTTTTCCGGATCCGGAATTTTTGCGCTGGCCTCCAGGGCGTTATCCAGCAGATTGACCAAAAGCGCGCAGATATCGACCGAGCGTATCTTTGCGTTTGCCGGATAGCGCGCATTGATGGAAAGCTGCACCTGCTGTGCTTGCGCTTCATGCGCTTTGTTGTTCAGCACGGCATCCACAATCTCCACGCCGGTATACATCCGCATCCGCACGGGCGGTTGTTCCTTAGTCAGCGTTTGCAGATAGTCGCGGAGTTCCTCATACTGCCCGTCTCCCGCCATGGTGCTCATGGTGCGCAGATGGTTGCGGAAGTCGTGCGAAACTTTTGCGATTTCGGAATACGCCTGATTCAGCCGCATGCTGTTTTCCTCCAGCGCGGCAGCTTTGGAGGCGGCCGCGTCTTTTTCGATGCGCTGCGTTTCCATTTTAGAGTATGCCGCGACCAGCACCCAAACACCCGCAAAAAACAAAAGGATAAACAGCCATGCGATCAGCACCGACTTTTTGATCTCCGCCACATCCCCGATCAGGATTGCGTTGATCAGATACTGCATGAAGAAAAAGCAAAACGTGCCGGAGGCAATCAGCGCAAGGCTGACGCGGGAACTTAGCTGGACGCGGCGCCCCTTGTTCCTCCATGCCAAAAGCAGATATACCGTGACCAACGAAATTTTTTGGAACCAGATATAAACGGTCCGCGCAGGCCCTACCTCGGTCAGTATCGTCATTGTAAAATTATCCACTTGATATAAAAGCTCAACGACGGATATGACCAAAAAATCATATGCTAAAATCAGCACAAAATAAACTACTGAAACACTGAGCGTCTGAACCCAGTTCGCACGATAAATCAAAAGTGCAAGCGAAGAAGAGGCGATCACGACGGCCGCAACCGTCAAAAACGAAAACAG
Organism: uncultured Eubacteriales bacterium; assembly: GCA_958352145.1. Taxonomy (GTDB): domain Bacteria; phylum Bacillota; class Clostridia; order Oscillospirales; family CAG-272; genus UMGS902. Next base: position 23,415 of record CATWNM010000015.1, on the reverse strand, counting down.
CGCCAGCGAATTCAAAAAATCGAGCATCAGCATCAAAACAAGGCCGCCGAGCACGCATGCGCCCGCATGCTTCCACTTGGAAAGCCGCCGCTCAAAGAACAAACTATATGTACAGCACAAAATGTAACATTCTAAAAAAGAAACGAAATTTTCTGAAAACGCGTAAAACCACATCATAGCCGTTTCCCCCAATACTGAAGCAGTCTTTCCTTGACGATCGGCTGATTTGACCGGCTGACAGGCAGCCGGACGCCGTTTTTGCAAATCAGTTCGTCCCGGTCAAAGTTTTCGACATATGCGAGATTTACCATACAGCCACGGTCTATCGTCATAAACTGTTCGGGGTCCAATTGCTCCTTCAGTTCAAACAACGGCCGCCGAATCTTGATCTCCCGCTTGTTTTTACAGCAAATAATAGAGTATTTGCTCCGCTTTGTAATATACATGATCTGTCTGTAGGGCACCCGCTCGCAGCTGTCGTTCTGGGCGATCAGATAGGCATTGTCATCCTGTTCTTCCAAAATTTTGCATGCATCCAAAATGTATTTTTTCAGTTTTACATGCAGATCACTTTTATACAGATACCGAAAAATATCCAACTCATAGGACTGCGCCGCATACTGAATATACGAGGTCAGAAAAATGATGATACAGCCCGGAAAACGTTTTTTTACTTCTTCCGCGATGCTGAGGCCGTTATAATACGGCATATCGATATCCGTAATCAGCAGATCCAGCGGTTTTTGTTCGGCAATATCGTACATCAACGTTCGGGAATCGGTATATTCGCTGAGATGTACGTAGATGGACTCGTCAAACAACGTACGCATCAGGATATCCTTTGCTTGTCTCACCAGCATACGGTCATCATCACAAACGGCGCAGTTTAGAATCATTTTCAGTCACTCCTTTAATGTTACAATGCATTCAAAATTTGATAACAAATTTTCCGGTTTGGGTCAATAAACAACTTAAAACGATCATTTACGACTAATTGATACGAAAATCTACCCCTATATTCTTGAGCACGAGATAGGCCTGTGTAATAATAATAGCACCCTTTTACATTTTTTTCAACTTTTATTAAAATATCGTCTACTACCTGCCGGATCGTCATCTGCCCTTTCGTGGGGGGATACCATTTTCCTATCATCCCCCGAACGCTTGTCCGGCTTAACCGAACGGTTTTGATCTGATACGTCTCGCTGATCTCCTGGAATTGCAGCAGCAGCAGAACCTCATTGAAAAGTTCCTCGCTCTGCGCGTCCAAACGTCCCGTGCCGCCAGCCGCTGCAAGCGCTTCGGTCAAAGCGGCTTTGTTTGGGCTTTTGGCGCATTCTTCCAAGCTGCGCAAAAGCTCCGGAGATATATTTAACGTATCCGTACGCCCCGCTTGCAGCGCGGCGCGTATAGACGTCAATTTTTGAAGTATATCCTGTGTAAAATCCATTTGCAGCATTTGCTCCCTCCTATACATGCCTTTTTATTTTAGCATTTATAGTCTTTTTTGTAAAGCGAACAAAGCTATATAGTTTATTCATAATGCTAGACATATACGCTAAAATAAATATTAAAGGGGGGAGAAAAATGCTTTACAACGTCGGACGGCGGATCAAAGAAGCGCGAAAAAGTCAAAACCTGACGCAGGAAAAACTGGCGGAACATGCCGACCTCTCGCTCACCTGCATCAGCAGGCTGGAAAACGGAAAAACCATGGTCAGCCTTGAAACGCTGCTTCTTCTCTCCAAAATACTGAACACAAGTCTCGACTTTATCCTTTGCGACTACTTGACCGCTCCTGAAAGCCTCAGTCCCGCGGAAGCAAGTCTGCTGCGCAGATTTCGGCTTTTGTCAAGCAAAGACCAAGAAAATCTTTCAGGATTTCTCAACGTCATGCTCAATCTTTATTCAAATTAAAACCTTCATCTGGACGCCGTGATTTTCTGCGTCTTTTTTACTATAAACGATTTGCAGATATCCAGACGAATTTGTCCGCTTTTTGTCAATTATTGGACGTGAAATGTTCGTTTTTTGCGCAATTAACTGTTTATAGTTTACATTATTTGTAATATTTTGACAAATATTTTGATGCCTTGTTAGCTAAAAAAGCAGCCCGGTCATCAAACGATGCCGGGCTGCTTAGGCCAGTCGAAAAACTTTTGGTTTTGGCTTGGTTTGCGCGCGAAGCGCTTACAAAATAATGCAGATCAGACCGCCGCTTCCCTCATTGATGACGCGTTCAAGCGTTTCGGAAAGGCGTTTCTGCGCATCCTCCGGAATATTTTGCAGCTTGGTGTGCAGCCCCTCGTTGACCAGTTCGTAGAGCGATTTTCCAAGCATATTCGTATCCCAGATTTTTTCCGGTTCGTCCCCCGCCGCGGATTTGATATATTTCACTAGTTCTTCGGATTGAGATTCGCTACCGACGATCGGGTTGATTTCCGCTTCGATGTCCGCCTTAATCATATGAATGGATTTGGCCGATGCCCGCAGCCGGACACCGTATCCGCCCGCCTGTTTGACGATCTGCGGTTCTTTGAGCACAAGTTCCTCTACCGACGGCATCACAATACCGTATCCCTTGCGCTCCACATCCGCAAGCGCCTGTTCCACTTTGTCATACTTCGCTTTCGTCTGCGAAAGCGTATAAAACGCCTCAAACAATTCCGCGTCATTAGCGATCTGCATGCCTGTCAGCCCGGACAGCACCTCAAAATATTTTTCACTGGGCACGCTGAGGCGGACGGTGGCTTCCCCGGTTCCAAGATCGGTCTCCATCGACTCGAAATACGCGCCGCAGTCCTCGCCCATCCCCATCTCAAACGCGCGGCGTATCTCGCCGATCTTATCCAGCGTACCGGCTGCGTCGCACACGCTGCGATAAACGGAATCCCGGAACGGATGTCCGCTTTCCAACGCGCAAATCCAAGCCGGAAGATCCACATTGATCTGCCGGATCGGAAATTCCAGTAAAAGAATCGAAAGAATTCCTTCAATATCTTCTCCGCTGAGTTCCATGCAATTGACCAGCGCAACCGCGACGCCATATTTTTCTTCGAGCGCACGGCCGAGCGTCTGTGCCTCTTCGCTGTGGGGATTTTTGCAATTGACCAGAATAATAAACGGTTTCTCGCTCTTTTTCATCTCCGCAACGATTTCCGCTTCGGCAGCGGCATAATTCTCACGCGGAATCTCGCCGATGGTGCCGTCGGTCGTCACGACGACGCCTACGGTGGAATGCTCCCGCATGACCTTTTCCGTCCCAAGCCGCGCAGCGGCGGAAAATTCCATTTTCTCCGCGGCCCAGGGCGTATTGACCATGCGCGGAGAGCCGTCCTCCTCCGCGCCAAGTGCGCCGTCCACGAGATAGCCCACGCAATCCACCAGCTTGACGCGCATTTTCATACCGTCCGCCGTTCGAAGCTGCGCGGCGCTCTCGGGAATAAATTTGGGTTCGGCCGTCATAACGGTCTTTCCGCTGGCCGACTGCGGAAGTTCGTCGCGCGCACGGGCCCGCGCGTCCTCATCCTCAATATTCGGTAATACCAGTTCCTCCATGAACTTCTTGATAAAAGTGGACTTTCCCGTACGCACCGGTCCAACGACGCCAATATAAATATCGCCGCCCGTCCGCTTTGCAATGTCCTGATATATGCTCGTGCCTGCCATATACATTCCTCCGCTCAAACAATTTCGTTTGTACATAAATATGAGGGAGAGCATGTATTTATGACAAAAGGAACGGACGCGCCCGAAAACGAAAACCGGAACGCCGTTTCCGGCGTTCCGTGCGGGCGCGCGTTGCTTTTTTTATGATTTCAGCGCGGCGATCAGCCGCGGAAAACGCGGCTCAAAGCTGCATACGCGGTCGAGCAGGCGGCCGGCTGCAGCAATCAGCGGCGCGTTGACCAGCGTAATCAATACCGTTCCGACGCCCACGCCCTGCAAACTGTGATTGAGCAAAAGCGCCAGCGAAACCGACATAACCAACATAACAAGGTCGTTCACTCGTTTGACACGGTCGATGGCGATCCCGCGGCTCCTTGCGATCTCTTTGACGAGCAGATCGTATATCTGAATCGGCATATCCGTTCGAAAATAGAACGCAATGGCCAGCGCAGTAATCAATTCGCCCAGAATCAGCGCGCAAATGCGCATCCAAAGCGCGGAAAACGCAGCGCCGCCGCCAAGCACAAAAAGCCATCCGTCCAGCGCATAGCCAAACAGCACCGCCGCAAAAAAAGAAAACAGATATCGAAACTTAAATCCGCGCATCACGATACACAGCACGATCAAAAGAACGCCCTGCCACACATATTCGGACATTCCGCGCGAATACCACGGCCAAAACGCAGATATACGGATTTGCAGGATATACGAAGGCGCCGCGATCATAGAGAGTCCAAAATCCGCTTTGGTGCAGAGTGCCACGCCAAGCGCGCAGAGCAAAATACCCAAACCCCACGCGGCTTCATTCATTTTTTGCAATTTTTTCATACGCAGTCTCCGTTATGCTTTGCGCGGCATGTCTTTGCAGCCGTTTCCCGTGCTTTCGGCGCGCCTTCTGCAAAACAAAACCGTTTTATTTTCGCATTTTTTATCCATAATATTCATGCCGCGTTCTGACTCTGTTCATCTGCGCGACACAAAGCTATTTTAGCATACTGAATAGAAAAAGTCGATACAAATCGCGGCAAAACTGCAAAAGATTTTTAAATTTGACAGAAAGAAGGAATCCCTGTTGAAGCGGCTGTATACCGGCGGAAAAATTTTAACCATGGAGGACGGTCCCGCGGCGGATTATTTACTTTGTGAAAACGGAAAAATCCTTGCGGCAGGCTGCGGAGAACCCCCGCCCGCCGCGGCGGACGAAACCATCTGGCTCGACGGCGCCGTACTGATGCCGTCTTTTATCGATGCGCACGGACATTTTTCCGGGAGCGCCAATGCGCTTCTGCGTCCGTCCCTTGCGGACGCGGACAGCGCGGAAGCTGTCTGCGCCAAAATAGAAGCGTATATCCAAGAAGCGAAGCCAGATCTGGATGAATGGATCGTGGCCATAAACTGCGATCTCGATTTATTGGCTGCGGGCCGGACGCTCCGCGCCGGCACGCTCGACCGCGTCAGCGGCGGCAGGCCGCTCGTCTTGCAGCACAAGACCGGCCATATGGGCGTTTTCAATACGCCGGCTATGCAAAAACTGGGCGTTTCTGCGGATACGGTTTCCGCCGCGGGCGGGCAAATCGAGAAGCTTGAGGGCGTCCCCACCGGGTATATGGAAGAAACGGATTTTATAAGCCGGATCCGTCAAATTCCAGCGCCGGACACGGAAAAGCTTCTGCGCGCATACGAGCGGGCGCAGGCACAGTACTTGTCCTATGGAATCACGACCGCCCAAGACGGAATGATGGTTGCGGAACTGCTGCCGGTATGGCAAAAGCTCTTGGCGCGCGGGCTTTTAAAAATTGACGTCGTAGGCTATCCCGGAATGGCAGATTTCCGCGCCTATTTCGACGAATACCAGGCAGGCGTATATACCCGCAATTTCAAGGTTGGCGGCGTAAAAATTTTTTTGGACGGGTCTCCGCAGGGCAGGACCGCCTGGATGCGCACGCCTTATATTCCAAGAGCAAAAGACGGCGGACAGCCATACTTCGGCTACGGAACCATGACCGACCAAGAGGTGGAACGGGCCGTCGAATTTGCGGCGGACAACCATCTCCAGCTTTTGGCGCACTGCAACGGCGACCGAGCCGCGCAGCAATTTTTGCGCGCGCTCGCGCTTCGGCCCGCCGCCAACAACCGTCCCGTTATGATCCACGCGCAAATGCTGGGTACCGATCAGCTAAAGCAAATAAAAAAACTTTCTGTTATTCCCTCCTTTTTTGTTGCGCATGTCTATCATTTCGGCGATACGCACATCAGTAACTTCGGATGGGAACGTGCCGCAAAAATCAGCCCACTGCGCTCCGCGCAGAAGGCCGGCGTTTTATTTACGCTGCATCAAGACGCGCCGGTGATCGCGCCGGACATGTTTGAAACCGTCTGGTGCGCGACCGCCCGGAAAACGCGCGGCGGCGCGGAGCTTGGCACCGACGAGCAGATCGGCGTCGGCGATGCGCTCTGCGCCCTCACCAAAAACGCGGCTTATCAATATTTCGAGGAGGCGCAAAAAGGGAGCCTCGCGCCCGGAAAATATGAGGACGTCATTCTGCTTGACCGGGATCCGCTGACGACACCGGTCGAAGAAATTCCAAAAATACAGATATTGAAGACCATCCGCCGCGGCGTGACGCTGTATGAACGCTGACCGGGCAAAGCAGGAAACAAACAATTTTTTGGGCGAAAAACGCAAATGTACAGCCAATGCCATTTAGATAGGCAAAAATTGGAGCAGATTTATCGATCCAACCCTTATACCATTGTCTTCAATTTACGCTTCGCTTTTGTAGGGAACGCTGTCCTCAGCGTTCCGCGCATTCTTTGCCGAAACTGCTCTTATATGGAACGTCGAGGACGACGTTCCATACGAAATGTGATTTTATTTACGCTTGCAGATGCTTCGATTTTGTACGCGGTGCGAGCGTGCCATACCTTTGTTGTTTCGACAGAATTGAGCGGCTTCACAAGGCTTGTGAAGCCGCCCAATTTTTTCGGTCATGAAGCGCATTTTTTGCAGGGCGTATACCCGTTTGCGACGGCCTCTGCAAAATCTTTCTCCATCGCGCTTTTTCCTGCGCAGGAAGCCCGAAGATGATACTTTGCGCCGGTCGGCGTAATATAAACGACGCCGGCATCTTCCAAAGACGGCACCGTACTGCCGGAAGCCGCCGGTACGGTCTCGGGCAAAGCGTCCGCCGGCTGCCCGAAGGCTGCGATCGAAGCCTCCGCGTCAAAGCTTTCTTCCCACGCGCTGAAAACGGACGCAGCCGCATTTTCGGTTTCTTTGGTTACCGGCGTCAGTTTTGCCGCCGTCGCCGTCGTTTCAGAATACACAAGATAGCCACCGTCCTGCGTATAGCCGCTTTCCGTACAGGAAAGCAGGGAAAAAAGCAGGATCACCGCAAAAAGAACAGGCAGCGCACGTTTCATAGCTTACTCCGAACGTTTTTTTCTATTATAACGCGCCTACCGCTGTTTTTCAACCTTTTTTTACAAAATATGACATTTACCGTATAAAATTTGTGCGTACTTTCTTTTCGTATACAGGCGGACAGACGCCGGCTTTCTCCCCGGCGTCCATCAGCCGGAGCAGCCATGCGATATTTTCTCCGAGCGTACGCATGGTCTGCAGCCCCTCTTCGTCGCGCAGGACATCTTCTGGAGAGGAACCATGCACCTGATTCCAGTACTGCGAGGCGGCGATGACCATATTGCTCATCCCGAAATATTTATTGATCTGCTCAAAAGCCGCGCTGGCGCCGCCGCGGCGGCAGGACACGACCGCCGCGGCAATCTTCCCCGCCATGCGCGCGCCCCCGGCATAGAACAGCCGGTCCAGAAACGCGGTCAGCTGCCCGCTCGCCCCTGCATAATAAACGGGCGAAGCGGCCACGAGCGCGCCAAACTCGTCCAGGCGGGGTAAAAGCGCGTTCACGCCGTCCTCAAATACGCATCTCCCCGTTTCGCCGCATCTGCCGCAGGCAATGCAGCCGGCGACAGGCGCTTTGCCAAGCCAATGAATTTCCGTCCCGATTCCATGCTTTTGAAGCGCCCGCTCAAGCTCGCGCAGCGCGGTATAGGTACATCCCTTTTCATGCGGACTGCCATTTAGCATCAATACTTTTTTCATCATGATCCCTCCGTTTGTCTAATTGATTGCATATAGGTATCTTACCATAAAATATGCAAAAACACAAAAAGATTTGCAAGGTATATTGGGCTAGAGGCGCACGGCGCGCATATACCAGCACTGCTGGTGGTTTTCGTTGCACAATAAAACCGGCGCGCATGCACGCGCGCCGGTTTCAAAGCCGGAAAAAAGCCAAAGCATCAAATGGAGTACCGACACTTTTGATTCTCCTTGCAGGAAACACAGCCCCAGCATTCCGAATATTTTCACCTTGGCAGTCTTCATGCGAAAGCGGATAAAACATTCGCACAGCGCCTGCGTCTGCGGCGCAGCGTTTCCCGCAAAAGATTTGAACGGAGAAAAGCCGGCGTTAATACAGAGATACCTCAAACACCCGTATATTATCCGCGCCGTTGGTCGAATGAAACAGAATTTTAACCTGATCCGAAACCACGCAGTCAAGCGAAACCGCACAGACGCGGCGATAGTTATCCCGAATCTTGGAAACAAGCCGGTACGATTCTTTGTCCTTGACATACACATCAAAATCGCGCACAATTTCCGGCATAGCATTATAATCATAGGTATGCGAATTGCCGTATACCCGGTTGAGGCCGGAATCAAAGGTAAGCACCAGTTGGGAAAGCGCGCGCGGTGAATCCAGCCTGATCTCAATAAATTCTCCGTCGACACGATCATCGGAAACCCAGAGATTGGTATTGTCATACGGACGCTTGAAGCCGTTGGCCATCTGCGCGGGCGCATATAGATTCGCATCGGGACACGCATAGCACAAGCTATATGCAGGCTGGCGGTACATATATGCTTTGACGCAGCGCCGAACGACATCCCACGTGGTCTCCCGTTCGTTCTTCCGCCGAATCAGCGTCAGCACCATCGGCTGCATTTGGCGGCTGTAGGCCAGCGACATCTCCCCGTTCGCTTCAAATTCTATAAATACATACCGGTTCTTTACATCCACCTTGAAGGGGAGCGTGATCCAAGCGCCCTCTCCTTCAGTTTTGGCGACAGAAATCCGGTTTTCATACAGCAACGTTTCGGGATTGTAGCTCTCATGATTGGAAGGCAGGTATAAACGATAGGTCAGCGTCGTATCCTTGTCCGCGCACGCCAAAAGCTCCAGCGACGTCAAATTTTCGCCGGCAGGCAAAACAAGCGCCATGTTGTCGCTTAAGCGCGTATAGCCGTCGGCCTGCCGGAGCGCGGAAGGCTTAACCGAAGAAACGCGGATATCCGCAGACTGCGCAAGATCGGCGCGGTCACGATACGGATGCCCTAAAACCGTATGGTCGTTTTTCGTCAGCAGCAGCCGCAATTCCTCCATATGCGCATTGTAAATTTCACGCGGCGTCACGCCACGTTTGGCGCAAAGATGCGCCGCGGCTCCGACCGCATGCCCGATCATGGAAAGCGTTGCGATCAGTCGGGTGGAGCCGTGCGCGACATGCGTTGTAGACATGCAGCGGCTGGCAACCAGCAGATTGTCTATATTTTTTGAATAGCAGGCGCGCAACGGAATCTCAAAAATCCCCTTCAGGACGTAATGCCGGTTCTGAATATCGTCCGAATATACGCCCTCAAGCGCGTGCAGATCGATCGACCAGCCGCCGTAAGCGATCACATCCTCGAAAACCGTCTGATTGACAATATCATTTTCGGTAAGCACCACATCTCCGCGCAGTCTCCGCCATTCACGCTTGGCGGGCATGGAAGCCACATAAGCAAGGTCATAATTTTCCGCCTGAAATTTCCCGCTGTTTTTGATATAGTCCCAGATGCCGTAGACAAAAGCCCGCTGCTCGTCCATGATTTCCGTGAGCCCGCGCGTTTGGTCTTTATCGCCGCCTAGTTCATAATACCATTGGTTGCGTGCAAAATTATCCGGCGGAATCACCCGGTTTTTCAAGAGTTTGGTCTTTTCAATATTCATCGCAAAGTGCGGCGGTATATATTTGACCGGCTTGCCCGTGTCCGTGCCGTAAAAAATCAGCGTGCTCGGCTGCACCCAATGATCCGCTTTTTCGGGCGCAATCGGTTCCCCATATTCGGCGCGGCTTTCCCGGCCGGTCATATATTCGGCGCCCGCAAGATATCCAAGCGTACCGTCGCCCGTATCGTCAACAAAAATATCCGCGTAAAACACATACTGCTCCTCGCAGAGCGACGAAAGCGCCGACACCGAATGAATCCGGTTATTTTCAGTATCCGCAGCATAGACCGTGGTGTTGAGATAGAGATCAATATTCTCCTCCGCAAAAATAAAATCCATCAGCACGGCGTCCCAGATATAGCGGTTCCCGCTGGGATTGCGGTGCAGATTTTCCAAAAGGATTTCCTCGATAATACCGTCCTCGCGCGCAAAAAAGTTGAATTCCTGCGTGCCCGTCGCACCGTTTACCGTAATGTAATGCTCCGCGCTGGCATTGCCGCCGATATACCCGCGGTTGTTGATGAGCGCAACTTTGGAGCCAAGACGCGCCGCCGCAATCGCGGCGCACACACCGGAAAGGCCTCCGCCGGCGATTACGCAGTCGTAGCGTTTTTCAATCTTTTCAACCTGCATACTGTGTTCTCCTTTTCAGCAAAACCGTAAAAAACAAGCGGTCGCGTTTTTACTCAGTATACCATGGACTTCTATAAAAAAGAATATCTTTTTTTGCGGCATTCTTTGCAATCTTTGTGAAAATAAACAATCCCCTCGGTTTCGGAATGGACCAAGGGGAAGTCAAATGATATGCCGAAATAATCGAATTTCTACCGCAAATCTTGGCTATGCTGCAAAATTTCACCAGCGTATTGCCGCAGCAGCCGGTCGGCGTTTACATAGGCGACATGTATGCTGCGGATATCCCGATGCTTCCATTCCTGTATGGTTCCGTCATACCGAATATCGGCGTGCGTCCGCAAAATCCAAAAGAGTTCACGATACGCATCCTCAGCAAGCGCCTGATCTTCGCCGTGCGCAAGCTCGACAAGCAAAGGGACGGCCGAGTCCTGGCAATCGCCAAGATAAGCAACGTCGATGCTGTCATGCACACCGTTTTGATATGCGTAGAAATTATAATGTGCCGCCGCCGATTCAATATCCGCAAGGCTGGACACCGCCATAATCAGGCAGGCAGCCACTACGATCATGCGCATATAGGGAAAATGCGCGCGGAAGAGCCGCAGGATCACGGCCAGAAAAACAAAAAACAAAAACAGCATAAAGACCGACGTGCCGAGGCGCAAAAACGTCAGCCCGTATTGCCCGATATATAAAAGCATTTTTGCAATCGCGGCCGCGATCAGCAGAATAGAAAAAAACGAGATAAAAAACAGCAAAGCCCGCGTCAGCGCCGGAAGCACCTCTTCTTTACGGCGCACAAGGAGATGCGCAAAGAAAATCAAAATCAGATTGATGACCGAGACCGCACACATCTCGCCAAACCCGCGACGGGCATATTCGGCAAAGGTATACGCAACAGGCAGTTCCCCTTTGAAACCGCCGAAAAAATACCCGATCTGCGACAGCAAATATATCGCGTATAAAATGGAAACTGCAACAAGAATCGTATTTGCAACCGTCGGATCGCAGAAGGACGCATAGGCTTTTTGACTGCCGGGACGCTCGTTCGTATGCCTTTTGCGCAGAGCGAAGAGCATACAGAACAAAAACAAAAAGAGCAAGCCGCCAAACAAAACCGTTGCAATGATCTCGCCAAAGCGAATATGGAGAGAAGAAACCAGGCTTTCAAACGCGGCGTCGGCGCGCTGCAGCAAAGCAAGCAGGACGGCGAGCGCCGGAAGCGCGATCAAAATGCCCAGTAAAATTTTAGAGAATTTTTTCCCAAACCGAACTTGACCGCGGCCAAGCGAACGCGCCGTATAGGAAATGTTTCCGCCGCCGACGGCAAGCAGGTAAAAGGGCGCAAATGCGGCGCGCCAGTCGCAGAGCACGGGCGCGCGCAGCCCACACGCGTCCATGAAAAAGACCGACACGGCCAGCGCAAGGAACCAAAGTTTAAAAAAAGAGAACGCAGAATTCGGATAAATGGAAAAACTGGCGGACACGACAAAGGCTGAAAGCAGACAGATCAGATTGAAAGGACGATAGTGCAGCCGGTCTCCGAGGAAAAGCAGCGCACACACGGCCAACAAGATAAACGCAATCGAAAAACCAGCTGCAAATCCGCCAAACAGCGTAAAATTGGCCGCCAGCAAGCAGAGCGCCGCACAGACATACGGATAAACACGGTCGCGTTTTTCAATTGGGGCAAGATGCAGGATCGGTTTGCCGGTTTCAGGATCAAACTTGTAATCAGCGGGAAACTGCTTGGGATCGTTCATTAGAAATCCTCCTCTGTGTATTCTAAAATATCGCCGGGCTGGCAGCCCAGCGCTTTGCAGATGGCTTCCAGCGTCGAAAAACGAACGGCTCTGGCCTTGCCTGTTTTTAAGATGGACAGATTGGCCTGTGTAATGCCGATTTTTTCGGCAAGCGCACCGGAAGAAATCTTCTTCTTCGCCATGACGGCATCCAAATTGATACGGATCGGCATTAGAACCTCCTATATGGTCAAATCATTTTCATTCTTGAGCAGGACGGCGGCTTCAAAACAATTTTTGACCACGCGTACGATCAGCGCGACGAACGCCGCGCTGACCGCCAGAATGAAAAAGGGCAAATAGAAGAAACCGGCCGCAAAAAACACAAGCGCCGCAATGGATACGAACCAGGAAATCAGGCGAAGCCAGCGTACATTCTGCAAAGTAAACACTTGATTTTGGCAGATGCTGCGCAGCAGACAGAGCAGGCAGCCGATCGTCCCCGCCGCCAAGGGAACGACGCAGTAAAACGTAACCAATACGGGTAGCAGCATGCTTTCCGGCCGGTTAGTCGCTTCGATATACCAGCGCAGCAGCGCAGGCGCGCCAAAAAGAAGACCGGTCAAAAGGACGGAAAAAATCAGCACAAAAATCAGCGACAGCTTTGCGGAGCGGTTTTTTCTTTCCATATTCTGAAGTCCTTCCCAAATGATTTGCCCTTATTATACGACCAATTTTATCGTTTGTCAATAATAAATTGTGATTTTTTTTGCCTTTAAAGCCGGCTTAAGCCTATTTTCCGCGCATCGGCGGCCAAACAAAAAAAGCGGCCGCTTAAAAACTGGCGGCCGCCCGGCAAATGTGAATTTGAATCAGAATTCATACAGATATATAGCGCCTGTATCCGACTGCCGGCTCCAGACCTCCACCCGTTCATCGTCAAACCAGCCGACAGACCACTCGTAGAGGCTGTCATAACCCGCCCGGTCAAAGGTCGTGAACGTCCCTGCACTCAAATCCAGTACGCCCAACTGAGATACGCCCAATCCATTCGCGCTGTCATCTGCAACATAATACAGCAATTTCGTGTTGGAACGATTGGAAATAAACCGGCCGTCTGCGCAAAAGGCAAATCCGTCTACGAAGGTCTCCTCCCCTGTTTTTAGGTCAAATACGGACAATCCGCCCGCTTGATTTACGTATAGGCCGTACCGCCCGCCAAAGAACATCATCCCATAATTTTCTTCGCCGCTTTGCCCAAAACACTTTATTTGATCCAAGATTTGAACGATTTGCCCAGCGTGCAGGTCATAAGTAAAAACGGAACAGCCCTGTTCTGTAAACTGTGTCAAAAGAAGCGTGCTGTCATCGGCGAAAAGGGCATCGGCATTTTGCACGCCGGTCAAATCCTGAAGTTCTGACAATTCCTTTGCAAGCACATCACAGAAATAGACACACGCTTTCTCCGGCGCCGCAGCGCTGCGGCACGTCACGATAACTTTGCTCAAATCACCTGACCATTGGTAATCATAAGCCAGGGACAGTTCTTCCACCCCGGTTCCCCGCAAAACATCCTCCGCTTCCCCGGTATCCAAATGGTAAAGCACAGGGTACGCCCAATAATCACTTTGGCTTCCCTGAGACAGATAGAGCCATATCGCGTCCATGCGGCCCGGGATGGGAGCCGCATACCATTCAGAACCAGAGACATCGGAGATTCCGCTGCTGTAAAGGGAAATTTCCCCGTCATAGGCGCACCAGTAAATATCGCCCTGATACGTTTTGCTCTGCCACATCGTTGTAAAAGAATGCTTTTGCGTATCCAACGCAAGCAGAGCGCCGTCCTCCACAGCCCAAAATCGAACGGCGCGAATCGTGCCGTTTTCCTCGCGGTCAACTTGATAGAGCGTTCCATAGCCCGACGCATAATGGGAACTCTCAAGACGGACATATTCGGCTTTTACCAATCCGCCAATGTCCGATTGCGTAATAGCGGAGCCTTCACCGTTATGATCGGGCACCGTTTCGGCCTGCTCCATGTGGAAAAAGGCCAGCACCCTCTGGAAAAATTCAGGGCTGAGTGCCATAGCCGTTCCCACGGTGCCCACCAATATCAGCATAATTGCCGCCGCGGCCGCGCCCCGCCTGATCCAGTTTCGCCTTTTTCTTTCATGCGGTCGATCTGCAGCCTCCTCAATATACTGTTCGTCCAATTGCCCTAACGCCGCCAAGAGCCGTTTTGTTTTCATAAATTAACGCCCTCCTCCTCTAAAAATCGTTTTAATTTCCCCCGGAGACGCAATAACGTCATTTTCACTTTGCTTTCGCTGATACCAAAATATGCCGCGATTTCTTTGACGGGATTTAAATACCAGTACCGCTGCACGAAAATTTTTCGCTGCTCCGATTTTACCCCGGCCAGAAAGCGGTTCAGCACCTCAGCGAGCGCAAGATCATCCGTCACCTGTTCTGCGTTGGAAAAAGCCGGAACACAACCCTCTAATTCATCCAGCGCAAGCGGAACCTGTCCTAAGCCCCGCTTTTCCGCCGTATACCGCTCATAGCGGTCTAATGACAGGTTCCGGACGATTTTGCCAAGAAACGTTGATAGCCGATCCGGCCGTTTAGGGGGTATAGCGTTCCATGCCCGCAAATATGTATCGTTCACACATTCCTCGCAATCCTCGTTATTATGCAGGATGTTATACGCAATACGATGGCAGTACCGCCCATATTGATTCGCCGTCTCTGAAATGGCGGTTTCAGATCGCTTCCAGTATAAATCTACGATTTTCTTATCCTCCATTTATGAATCTCCTTTCTGCCGGAATAGAGCCCCTCATCCATCATACACGGAAAAAATCCAGCAGGGTCACAAAACGGCAAAACTTTTTTGACATTTTACCTGACGGCGCTCTTCCCGCAAACAAAATCCTACGCATCCGCTTGAGAAAAGAAAGTTTCCCTCGTTTTGGTCCGCAAGGGCAAAACAAGGGAAACTATATCATGTTCACATATTTCATATCCGGGAAGCCAAAGAAAGCAAACGGGCGGAAAAGAATTTGACGATCAACCGCGATTAATCTTTCCCTGCTTATGCGTCTTTACAATAGATCTCAATCGATCGATGCGCAAACTCTGCGGTTCCAGCGCCCCCGGCTTTGTCTATACTTGCGGTCAGGTCTCCGCCTCCTGCATACATTCTGCCAAGACCTGCAAGAATCTCTTTTGAACAGGTATACAAATGTTCCGTGATAAAATTCTGCAATTTTTTTGCAAGGCTTTGCGCTTTTACAGAAGCAGGATCCTCATTGCGAATGGCCCCGAATTCTGAGAATATATTCATCATCCGAATATTTATTGCCTTTTGCTGTTCGGCTGTCCTGCCTTTTGATTTCTCTTCGTATTCACGATATTCCGGCGTCGTTCCCCATGACGCTTTCGCCTGCGCCGCATATTCATCTATCTGCTGGGTATTGAACGCTGAAAAATCCATATTTTTTACGCCGATCATTTTGATTCCACAAGCAAGATCAATTAGATTTTCAAGATGTTCCTTTTTAAGCCTAAGCAAAGTAATCTGCTGTTCAAGCGCTTTACTCCCGTCAAAAGAAGAGCTTTCCATAATTTTCTTAATATCCTTTAGAGGAAATTCCAACGCACGAAACAGCAAAATCTGCTGCAGCGTTTCCAAAGCCGTATCGTCATACAGCCGATAGCCGGCCTGCGTATATCCCGCAGGGCTCAGCAAACCGATTTTGTCATAATATTGCAGGGTGCGTATGCTCACGCCTGTCAATTTGCTTACTTCACTTACTGTCATCATTTTTCATTTCTCCTTCGCAGCAATTTTAGAATACACAATTACGCAGCGTAAGAGTCAATAGTTTTTCGCACTTTTATTTTGAAAATTTTCAATTTATGTTATTTTTGTTGCGAAATATTTCTCCGTATGCTATTCTATAATCAGATTCATTTTATACATTTGGAGGGAATTCGGGTGGAACGGTATTTCATTGGGCTGGACAAATGGATAACGGAGTTTGATATCGACGAAGCATCGCTCCGTGTACTGATGACCTTTTATGTTCTGATTTTTGGCTTTGCGCTGCTGCTCGGACTGGCAAACTATATTATACGCGGCATTGCCACGCTCAATTTTGCGAAACGCACACATGTAAACAACGGCTGGATGGGCTTTGTCCCATTTGCCGGACAATGGATAATCGGGCGGCTGAGCGACGTCGGGCGTCCGCGCAAAAAGAGCGGCGCCCGCCTTTTGACCGTATATATTTTATATAACGCATCCGGACTTATATATACCGGAATCCTATTGTCTTTCGTATTTCGAATGCTGCTTGATGAACCCTATATAGAACCCCATACCGCCTATATTTACGGGTGGTTGGCCGCGGCGCTCATTCTGCTTCTGGCGATAATAGCGCTATCTGTTGTATATACCGTGTTTTACCTGATGGCGCTGTACCGCATTACGGACAATTTTGCCGGCGGCGCCTCCGGCGGCTTTTTTGCCGGCATCATTCTTGGCTGGCTGTTCTTGCCGCTGGTTATGAATATCCTTTTGCTGATCCTCTCCCTGAAAGAGCCAAAATTTAAAGATATATCCGCGCCGCCCCGGATCACCGACGCCTACCCGCCAAATCAGCACAGCGACACGGCGGCACAGTAACAGCATATCTCCAAACGGCTGTAAAAGCCGAAACCGAAAAGCAATCAAGCTTTTTTCGGCTTCGGCTTTTTGCTATGCACACATAGCTGAAACTACACAATGCTATACCCAGCACGCTTCAGCGAAGATACCGCGCTCGAATAATTCTCAGACTTCGTTAAGATATAATCCGTATTATACGTCGATAAAACAAAAATTCCGATCTGCTGCTCCGCCAGAATTGCAGATATGCCCGAAAGAACCCCAATCAGCGAAAAATCCAGCACGCCCTGAATCCGAAACGCTTTCCAGCCGTCCTCCCGCTCGACTGCGTTTTGCGGAACATGCTCTGTTCTGCAAACGACCGAAATTTCTTCATCGGTTTTCCCGATGAAACAGTATTCCGACTCTACATGCACAAAAGACAAATCCGGAACTTTACAAATAGAAAAATCTCCGTTGATTTTTTTGATCTCCATGACGCTGTCCTTTATTTTCAATTTGATATAACCGTTCCGGCATCTAAGCTACAGGAGACATCCGCGCCGCGGATGCCAAAGAAATCTTTTCATTTCGCGTCCTGAGCCAACGCGCTCACCGCACTTTGCGTTCTTTTAACTTCGGCAAAGGAAGATGCGCGCAGGTGACGGCCGCAAGCTTCGTCATCATCTCCCGATTCTCCACGTCTTCCACAAGAAAATAATTCTTCGCGCCTGCGTACGGCGGCGCTTCCGTAAGCGCCGGCCACAGCTTTCGCCCTTCCTCCGTAATCTTGACAAAAAACTGATCGTCGCAGACAAGCGCAAACAGTTTGCCGTCGCAGTAAACACCGTACTCGCCGAACATTTTGCGATATGTGATTTTTCCGGCTTCCCGCAGCTGATCGGCGACAAATTCCACAAAATCTTTCCCTGATGCCATATTATTCACCTTGATTAAACGAACCGATCTCGACGAGATTTCCATCCGGATCGGCAATATAACACGTACGCTGTCCCCACGGCTCGGTGGCCGGCGACATGACGGCTTTCCCGCCGCGCGCTATACTATCCGAATACGCCTTATCCACAGCGGCATAATTCTCCACACTCAAAGCGATCTCAAAATGTCCGTTGATCCCGTCTGCATACCCGAATTTTTTACCGGTCATTTTCTCGCAATCTTTTCGCCCATAGAGAAGGAACAGCGTTCCGTCCTTCTCCAGATATACATTTGTCGTATCCTCGGATTCCTTGATTTCAAATCCCAAAACATCCCGGTAAAAACGAATCATCGCCGCCATATCCGTAACAAAAATGCCAAAGCCATCTAATTTCATTCTTCTATTCCCCCTCTTTTCCGTCCGCTTGCTCAAAACACAGACTGTACATCAAAATTGTTTTTTTCTAAGGGTTAAGCGCTTCATTTCAATAAAACGTCTAATTTCAATCCATTTATCCGTGCCCGCGGCGCAGGCACACGCCCCGAAATCCGGACAATTTCCCGCTCCCGGCTTGAAACGGCATCTTTTATACAATCAGCATAGCATCGCCGAAGCTGAAAAAACGGTACCGCTCTTCCACAGCGCAGCGATAGGCGGCGAGGATTTTCTCCCGGTTGTAAAATGCGCTGACCAGCATCAAAAGCGTGCTCTCGGGAAGATGAAAATTGGTAATCAGTGCGTCTACAGCCTTAAAGCGATACCCAGGATAAATAAAAATCCCCGTATCTCCCGACATCTCACGCAGCGCGCCGTCGTCGTCCGACGCGCTCTCCAGCACGCGGCAGGAGGTTGTCCCCACAGCAATCACGCGGCCGCCGGCAGCGCGCCGGCGATTGATCTCATCCGCGCTTTCCCGGCTGATCGAAAAATATTCGCTGTGCATGACATGATCGCTGATCTGGCTTTCCTTGACGGGCCGAAATGTTCCAAGCCCCACGTGCAGCAAAACCGGCACGACCGCGGTTCCCTGCGCGCGAAGTCTGTCCAAGAGTTCTTCTGTAAAATGCAGTCCGGCGGTCGGCGCGGCGGCGCTGCCCGCATCGCGCGCATATACCGTCTGATATCGGCTGCCGTCGCGCAGCTTTTCGGTGATATACGGCGGCAGCGGCATACTGCCGATCCGCTCAAGAATATCGTAGATTTCCGCGCCGCCAGTATTCATCCGGAGCAGCCGGTTTCCCCCTTCGACGACCTCGAGAATTTCTGCAAAAAGCAGGCCGTCTCCAAAAACAAAGCGGGTGCCGGGCTTCGCTTTCTTGCCCGGGCGTACCAGCGTTTCCCAAATCATATCGCTCCTGCGGCGAAGCAGCAAAAATTCCACCGCACGATCCGGCCGCGACACATCCGCACCGAAAAGACGTGCAGGGATCACTTTAGAATTGTTGATGACCAGCACGTCCTCGGGACGGATATACTCGGGAATATCGTAAAAATACCGGTGCGCAATCGCCCCGCTCGACCGGTTGACAACCATCAGACGGGAGGCATCCCGTTTATCCACAGGCGTCTGCGCAATCCGCTCAGGCGGCAACGCATAAAAAAAATCCTCTTTCCTAAGATTGGTTTTTATTCTCTCGTTTTTTATCATATACCATGCCGCTTTCGGAAAATTTTCATATTGTATTAGTAGTACTATTATAGTACCAAAAAAATGAAAAAGCAAGTTTAGAGGGAAATATGTGTACATATAATTCCGATACAATTGAAAAATATCCGTTTTCCGGCGCAGCCACTGCGCTGGCAACTCCATTTTCCGGCGGCGAACTGGCGCTCGACCGTTTCCGTTCGCTCGTTCGCTGGCAGGCCGATATGGGGATCGACGCGCTTTGCATTGCGGGCACGACTGGCGAATCCGCAACGCTCAGCCGAAACGAGCGGAGACGGCTGATCACCGCGGCGAAAGAAGAAACCGGCGATACGCTTCCGCTGATCGCAGGATGCGGCAGCGCAGACACCAAAACCGCCTGCACGCTCTGTCGTGACGCAACGGCAACCGGCGCGGACGCTCTACTGGTCATCACGCCTTACTGCAATAAAGGAACGGCATCCGGTATTCTTGAACATTACAAACAGATCGCGGAAGCCGCCGGCGGGAAACCGATCATTCTATATAACGTACCTTCCCGCACCGGCGTAGATCTGACGCTGGAACAGTATAAGGCCTTGGCCGCCCTCCCCGGGATCTGCGCCGTCAAGGAAGCGTCGCCGAATTTTGGCCGGATTACACGGCTGTGCGCCGAAACGCAGCTCTGCGTATACAGCGGCAACGACGATATGACGCTGCCCGTCCTTTCACTCGGCGGCCGCGGCGTAATTTCTGTGCTTTCCAACATTGCGCCCGCAGCGGTCGCAGCCATGGCGCGCGCGGCGCTTGACGGCGATTTTGCCTGCGCCATGCATCTCTCGCATAAATACGCGCGTCTGGTTCAGCTTCTGTTTGCCGAAACCAACCCGGCGCCCTTAAAATACGCCATGTATTTGCTGGATCTGTGCGCAGAGGAAATGCGTTTGCCGCTGGCGGAAATT
Organism: uncultured Eubacteriales bacterium; assembly: GCA_958352145.1. Lineage (GTDB taxonomy): Bacteria > Bacillota > Clostridia > Oscillospirales > CAG-272 > UMGS902. Next base: position 3,117 of record CATWNM010000015.1, on the reverse strand, counting down.
GAAGACGGCCTAAAAGAGAAGATCAAAGCCGAGATGACTTCGCTTGGAATGATCTGAGCGAAATTTCAACAAAATACACACTGCCGAATCTGCTTTTTTGTAGACTTCGGCAGTTTTTTGCCAGCGCTTGGTCATTTTCGGTTTTTTCGTTGACACCGGAACCGCTTTTATATATAATGGAGTTATATCTTTTGCTTCTTGAAAGGTGAGAGAATTATGGAAAAATTGGCGATTCTGGACTGCGGCGGACAATACACCAAAGTCATTGACCGCAAGGTCCGCGAACTCGGCGTTTACTCGGATATTTTTCCGATGGGCGTTTCGGCGGAAAAACTTCAAGCTTACAACGCGATCATTTTAAGCGGCGGACCCGCGAGCGTTTGGTCATGCGGCGCGCCCCAGTACGACAAAGCCATTTTTTCGCTGGGAATCCCTATGCTCGGCATCTGCTACGGCATGCAGCTGATTAACGAGCACTTCGGCGGCGAAGTGCTGCCCGAAGTCAAAACCGAATACGGTCCCGTGGATATTGATATTATCGCGCCCTGTCCCCTGACAGACGGTTTAGCGTCCAAGCAGACGGTGCTGATGAGCCATGGAGACGCCGTAAAACGCTTAGCGGACGGCTTTGAAGCCTTTGCGGTGACCGGAGATGTCGTCGCAGGAATTTATAATGCGGAAAAACGCATCATCGGCGTACAGTTCCACCCGGAAGTCGATCTGTCGGAGCATGGACTTGAAATGCTGGAAAGCTTTCTGCGTCGCGTATGTCTTTTGAAAGAAGTTTACGCGCTGGAGGACCGTATCAAGACCTCGATTAGCATGATACGGGAAAAAGTTGGAAACAACCAGGTGATCGTACTGGTTTCGGGCGGCGTGGACAGCGCAGTCACCGCTGCGCTCCTTTTGCGCGCGCTGCCGCCGGAGAACGTTTATGCCATCCACATCGACCACGGTATGATGCGCAAAAACGAAAGCGACCGCATTTGTGAGAATCTGAAAAAACTCGGCCTTGTACATATGAAGCGCGTCAATGCCGAAAACGAATTTTTCAACGGCACTGTGGACGACGGAACCGGCAAAATCATCGGCCCGCTTTCCATGACCTGCGATCCTGAGAAAAAGCGGCGGATCATCGGCTCCATGTTCATCAAAGTAACCTCAAAAGCCGCCGAAGAGTTGGGAATTGATTTTGAGCATACTTTTCTCGCACAGGGAACGCTTCGTCCAGACTTGATCGAAAGCGGCAACCCGGATGTGAGCGGTTATGCAAACAAAATAAAAACGCATCATAACGACGTGGATATCATTCGCCGCGCACGCGAACGCGGGATGATCGTGGAAACCAATTGGGACTGGCATAAGGATGAAGTGCGCCAGGTGGCCCGCATGCTCGGTCTGGATGAGGAAATCGCTTCCCGCCAGCCCTTTCCTGGTCCCGGGCTTGGCGTCCGCCTGCTCTGCAACGATTCTGCCGTTGTCGTGACGACCGAACAGCGCGACAATTTGACCGCGTTCATCGATCAAATCGGCAAAGGGAAGTACACGTCAAAAATTGCGCCGATCCGCAGCGTAGGCGTACAGGGAGATAACCGCTCCTATAAAAGTCTCGCCGTGCTTTGCGGCAAAGGGATACAGAGCGATTTTGAAGAAGCTTTTGAAATTGCCAAGGCGATCCCCAACAACCTGCCGTTTATCAACCGGGTCGCGTATCGTATAGATTCCGACGCGCCCTGCACCACGCTGCACTGCGGCCCGATGCATGTCTGTCACGAGACGGCCGATCTGCTCCGCGAGGCGGACGCAATCGTTACAGATGGGCTTATGAATCCAAAAATAGCTCAATGTTTTGCCGTGCTTATCCCGCTTTCTTCCAACCTTACGCAAAAATATTCCGTCGTCGTGCGGGCTGTCGTCACCAACGATTATATGACCGCGCAAGCCGCGCGGCCATATAAACATTTTGCCGTTGAAGCATTGGACGCTGTGACAAAGTCCATCAAACAAAAACTCGGCGATCGAATCGATATGGTGCTGTACGACATCACCGGCAAACCCCCGGCAACAATCGAGTGGGAATGACGCTCAAAACGGCGCAAACCCGCATGAATACAGGCTTTTTTGCCCGTCCATATTGCTCTTGATACTGGATTGATACTATTTGTGTCCGCCCGGTACTCTCAAGAGAATAATCCCAAAGGGACAAGCAAAACCGCCCTGCTGAACGACAAATTCAGCAGGGCGGTTTTTTGCTTGTCTTATTTGTTTTTTCGCCAGGGGATATAATACTCGCTTTCTTTGCTGTCGTCGCAGGTATGGGGCCAGTTGAGTTTCCATTCAAAATACTCGTCCCTGGTGATCTCCCCGGCGTGTAACTCCTGCTGACGCAAAAGCCATTCCCGCATGAACTCGTCCACAAGGCCGTACTGGAAGTACATACCCACGGGAGGGTGTGCGGGCCAGTCGTCGCCGTCATTGTACCGTACAGCGGTATCATCAGCGGCCCCCGCCCTGCCTGGATTGCGGACAAGTTGGAACAGGCGAATAGCGCCGGGGCTGTCCTCGTCGAGCCAGAAGAATGTCCGCATGAAATCCTCGGCGGAGCCGGGGGCGATGGTGTAGAAATTCTGGCGGTCTACCCGCAGCGCCTCGGCAATCTTGTCCAGCAACTCCCGCTTGGGGACACGGTAATTCGTTTCGTACTGTGCGATACGGTTGTCTGCTCCCTTTTCCTCAAAGCCGACAGCAAGCCCCAATTCCTTTTGTGTCATACCTCGAAAGGTGCGGATTTTCTTTATCTTATCTCCGACTGTCATAATATCCCACCGCCTTTGCCAATAGTATAGCGCAAAAAAGCGAAATATGCAAGATAAAGTTTAACAAAAATGCGAAATAAATTCTTGACATTAACACTTTTGTTAATGTATAATGAGGATGGTAACATTAACATATTTGCGAAACAAAAATAAGGAGGTGAAACGCATGAGCAAGGAACTGTTTGTAAAGGCGGAAGAAGTAGCCAGGGAACTGGGTATCTCCAAGCCCTACGCCTACAAGCTGGTGCGGGAGATGAACGAGGAACTGAAACAGAAAGGCTTTATCACCATTCCCGGACGG
>CATWNM010000014.1 GCA_958352145.1 uncultured Eubacteriales bacterium | reverse complement strand
TCAAGCGGTTCGGTAGGCAGGCAGGCGCTTGATGTCGCAAGGACGATGGGGCTTTCGGTAGACGCGCTCACCGGCGGTAAGAATGTATGTCTGCTGGAAGATCAGGCGCGCGCTTTTTCTCCCCGCTTTTGCGCGATGGCGGACGAGGCTGCGGCAAAAGAACTGCGTCTGCGCCTTGCGGATACAGACACGGAAATATATGCCGGAGAAACGGGTATACTAGAACTGATCGCGAGAACTTCCGCGCGAACAGCCGTGCATGCAATTGTGGGGCTGGCGGGTCTTATGCCGGCCGTGGCAATGGCAGAGCGCGGCATGCGTATCGCGATCGCCAATAAGGAGCCGTTGGTTGCGGCAGGCGAGATACTGCAATGCGCGGCGGCGGCGCACGGCGCGGAAATTTTACCGGTGGACAGCGAGCATAGTGCGATTTTTCAGTGTTTGCAGGGGGAAAAGCCGTCGCAGGTCAAACGGATTTTTCTTACCGCATCGGGCGGGCCGTTTTTCGGGTTAGACCGCGCCGCGCTGGAAAATGTGACGGCGGCGGACGCGCTGAAGCATCCGACCTGGTCTATGGGGAAAAAGATTACTATCGACAGCGCTACTTTGATGAACAAAGGGCTGGAGGTGATCGAAGCGGTGCGCTTGTTCGGCGTACGGCCGGATCAGATTCAGGTCGTAGTGCATCGCGAAAGTATAATCCACAGCGCGGTTGAATATATTGATAACGCTGTTCTTGCACAGATGGCTGTACCGGATATGCGCGCATGTATACAGTATGCGCTGACCTGGCCCGAGCGTACAGCCGGCGTGGTCGAGCCGCTGGATCTGTTTGCGGTGGGCGCGCTGACGTTTGCGCGGCCGGATATGGATACCTTTCGCTGTTTGCCTATGGCGTATCACGCGGCGGAGGCGGGCGGACTTATGCCGGCTGTACTTAGTGCCGCCAATGAGGCGGCGGTTGAATTGTTTTTGTCCGGACGCATTCGCTTTTTAGAGATTGCGTCTCTGGTACAGGCGGTTCTGGACGGCTTTGTAAATCAAACCAAGATTACCGTGGAGGATATATTCGCCGCAGACCGGACTGCGCGTGTGGCGGTGTATCGCATGGTTTAGAGGAGTAGCATGACGACTGTCGGGTATATTATTGTTGCGCTTTTGGTGTTCGGGCTGATGATTTTTATTCATGAACTGGGCCATTTTTTGGTCGCGCGCGCCTGCGGCGTGTGTGTGCATGAATTTTCTATGGGCATGGGACCGAAAATTTTCGGTTGGAAAGGTAAAAAGGGGACGAGTTATAATCTGCGTTTGTTCCCAATCGGCGGTTTTGTCAGTATGAAAGGAGAAGACGAGGCGGCTGAAGGAGAAGACTCTTTTTCGCAAAAACGTCCGTGGCAGAAGTTTTTGATCGTTGCCGCCGGCGCTAGTATGAATATTTTGCTGGCGCTTCTTTTAATGCTGATGTTGGTGCTGCTTACGCCCAATCTTGCGTCCACGGTTGTGTATTCGTTTGGCGACGGCGCGACCAGCAGTGCGTGGCTGCAGTCTGGGGATCGTATTGTAGAAGTCAACGGATCGAAAACGCATACCGGAAATGAAGTTGTTTATGAAATCGCGCACGACGGGTATAAGCCGGTTGATCTTGTCGTGGTACGCGGCGGGCAAACATTGACGCTCTCCGGCGTTGTATTCCCGACGCAGATTTCTTCCGGTATGGTTTACGGGAAAATGGATTTCGTCGTTTATGCGGAGGCGAAAAATATAGGCACGGTGCTCAAGCACACGTTTTTCCGCAGTCTCTCTACGGTTAAGATGATTTGGGAGTCTCTTTTGGATCTTGTCGGGGGTAGAGTCGGCATGGAGGCCGTTTCAGGTCCTGTGGGCGTGACGACGGCGATTAGCGATGCGGCGAAGTCCGGGTTTACGCAGCTTTTATATCTTGTCTGCGTGCTCAGCATGAATCTCGGCGTATTCAACCTGCTTCCGCTTCCTGCGCTGGACGGCGGACGCTTGGTTTTCATACTTTGGGAGATGATTGCAGGCAAACCGGTCAATCCAAAGTATGAGGGGATGGTACATTTTATTGGGATCCTCGTATTGTTTGGGCTGATGATTTTGATTACCTATAAAGATATTGTCAATTTGTTTGGTTAATTGTATGATAGAACGATATAATCAGATACGCCGGAAGGCGAAAGAAATCCGTATCGGCTGCGTGACGATCGGCGGGCAGTATCCGCTTGCGGTACAATCCATGACGAACACCGATCCGCACGACGCGGCGGCGGCCCTTGCGCAGGTGCGTGCGCTGGAGGCGGCGGGGTGCGATATCGTCCGTATGAGCGCGCCGGATGTCGAGAGCGCGCGTACATTTGCATTTCTTAAGGAGGCGGGCGTTGAACTGCCTCTGGTCGCAGACATTCATTTCGACTATCGAATCGCGCTTGAATGCATCGCTGCCGGCGCAGATAAGATCCGGATCAACCCGGGGAATATCGGGGATGAGAATCGGATCCGTGCGGTTGCGGATGCCTGCAGAGCCAAGGAAATCCCGATCCGGATCGGGGTAAACGGCGGTTCGCTCGAAAAAGAGATTCTGGCAAAGCATGGCGCGCCGAGCGGAGCCGCGCTTGCCGAAAGCGCGCTGTATCATTGTAGCCTGCTTGAAAAATTTGATTTTGATCAAATCGTTTTATCCGTAAAATCTTCCGATGTATGTGAAATGGCACGCGCAAACGAGCTGCTTGCCGAGGCGTGTACATATCCGCTGCATTTGGGCGTGACTGAAGCGGGCGGCGGCCGGATGGGGCTGATCAAGGGCGCTGCCGGCATCGGCGGCATGCTGCTGCGCGGCATCGGCGATACGGTACGCGTTTCCCTGACTGAAAATCCGGCGGAGGAGGTTCAGGCGGCGCACGACATATTATTCTCGCTGGGTTTTGACAATAGAAAACGCATGAATATCGTTTCCTGTCCGACCTGTGGGCGAACGAAGATCGATTTGATCGGTCTTGCCCGGCGTTTTGAAGAAGCGGCCTCAAAAGAGGGGCTTTTGGAAAAAGATGTCCGCGTTGCGCTGATGGGCTGTGCGGTCAATGGGCCTGGTGAGGCGCGCGAAGCCGATATCGGCGTTGCTGGCGGCAGTGGGGAAGCGGTTTTAATTAAAAAAGGACAGATTGTCGGAAAAATTGCCGAGGAGGAAATCATCCCCCGGTTGATCGAGGAAATTAAAAAGCTGTAGCGGCTTTTTATGCCGCATCGGACTTCTCCTGTCGAAAAAAATAAAGGTTTTTCGACAGGAGAAGTCCGATTTTGTATATGCTGTTTAAATCTCTCAATTGGTTGGAGCCGAATGCATCTGAGACTGCAAAAAAACGCTGATCTTTGCGCGCAGCCCGTCGTTTTTTCCTGTTGGAATAAATTCAAATTGCGATACTTGTCTTTGGGAAAGCAGTTCAAACATTTTTTCTTCAATATTTCGTCCTAAAGCGCGGCAGGAAAGAACAAACAGATCCAACGTTGTGTTTTTAACGCCGACAACGCCGACGATTCCTAAATCAGAGAACCTGTCCGAAACGGATATGGAAACGAGCATATACGTATCGTCCAGCATTTGTGCCTGTAATTGTTCTACCGTATATCTCTTTCCATTTGTGCATCTGTTGGCTCGCTGCGTGAGTTCTGCAATACGGCTCAATTCGACCGTCAAAGCGGGATGTATGTTGATACGCATCTCGAGCGAAGCGATGTACGCTTCCAAAGAGCGGCTCTCAGATTTTAATTTTTCTCTTTGTCCATTGGTTTTGTATGTATGGTGGCGGCGAGTGACGCTTTCCATGTCGATACGGCTTGGCAGATTGAAACAAGACAGTTGCGCGTATACAGAATACCGGTCATATTTTATTGTTTGAACCTCAGGCAGTATTGTTTTTACGGATTCGATCTCAAAATCGGAATCATCGATAAAAATCATGCTGTCAAGTCCGATATTCAAAATTTTCGATATGCTCCTTATATTATCCGGTTTATTTTCCCAATTAACTTGAAAACACGCAATGTGCTCCTCTTTTAAAATCATGGCACTGTGTTCTCTGAACATACGCAGGACATCCGCTAGATCGTTTTTGCTGCACACCGTCAAAATGACTCCATGGTAGTACAAGTAAAGCAGATACCTTTGAAAATCTTGAAAAATACGGCCGACTCCGGCGTTTCCAAGACAGAGGTTTTCGATACCGTCTTCTGATACGATTCCGCCCCAAAGCACATTGTCGCAGTCCAATACAATGCATTTTTTAGTGACGCCTATATGAATTAAGTGCTGTTTATAAATTTCTTCGGATATTTCCGCAATCAAAGGCGGCGAATATGGCGCGTTCCATCGGTATTTCCCCTTTTCATTATAGGCATTTTGAATTCCGACATTGGCGATTAGCCTTTTTAAATCAATATAGGTATCTTCTTTTTTCAAACAGCGGCAAAATTCACAATTGATTCTATCCGCCATATTTATATGGCAGACAGTGCTGCCGCTGACAAAGTGATACGGATAGCCATAATCCTCAAAACCAAACCATAAAATGGGCGCGCGCGTGCGCCGTTTTATATGTTTATACAATCCATGCCATTTCTCTAAAATTTCTTTCAAGAAAGTTTCAGCCGATTCTTCGCAGGTGGTTGTATCAATGCCCGCATTCGGATATAAGAGCTCGAAATTGAGGCAGACCACAATAGAATCCGCATTGCTGATATACCTTTGGTTTTCATCTGTGGCGTATTCCGCATAATTGACCGGCAATAAACATACAGAAGTATCCAAATTGAAAAATTTAGACTGCAGCAAAGGGTTTAAATATGGCTCAAAAATTATATTGGAAATGATTGCAATTTTTATTTCATGTTTCGGTTTCTCTCTGCTTTTTATTTCCGTCTGTAGTTGATTGAATTTCATAATAACATTCCTTTTTAGCTATACTTTTCAGCTTGCAGCATAAACAATTTGTAATAATTTTTTTTGGCGGCCATAAGCTCACTGTGATTGCCATATTCAATGATTCTGCCGTTCTCCAGATAATAAATGATATCCATGCTTTTACACATAGAAAGACGATGAGATATTAAAAACATAATTTTATTTTTAGAATATTCTGAAATCGTTTTTATAAGCCGGTCTTCCGCGATCGGATCCAGCGCGCTGGAAGGCTCGTCCAGAATTAAAATTTCAGAATCATTGTAAAAAGCTCGTGCGAGCGATAATCGCTGCGCCTCGCCGCCCGACAAAACAATACCGTTTTTATCAAATTTTCGGCCTAATAAACTATCTGTTCCTAAAGGAGAATTTTTAAATTTTTGGTATAAGCCGACACTATTGAGTATGAAATCTAATTTATCCTGGTCATTTGTTTCCGAAAAAGTTATATTTTCTGAAAGTTTGATATTATATTGATTATAATCTTGAAAAACAACGGAATAAAGTTTGCGAAGCTCGATAACATTGATTTCTTTAAGATCGATGCCGTTTATTAAAATTTTACCTTCGGACGGATCATATAGCCTTAATAATAATTTTACGATGGTTGTTTTGCCGGCGCCATTCTCGCCCACCATAGCATATTTTTTTTGGGAATCGATGACCATATTGAGATTTTGTAGAACATACTTTTCAGTGTTAGGGTATTTAAAAGATACATGTTGAAACTCTATTTTTATGCCCTCACTGATATCGATATTTGAACCGCACAGCGGGTTTTCAATATTTGGATCGTATTCAAATATCATGCGCATATTTTCAATATATAGGGCATGTTGAGAAAGATTTGGAAACAACGTTAACAAGGACAATAATTGTTCTTTTAATTTTTGTGATGCCAATACGGTAGACATAAATGTTCCTGGGGATATTGCTTTTGCGAAAACTTGATAAGTTGCTATTATCATGTTTCCAAACAAGCATAAATAATTTATAAATGTTTCTAGAAATACTGGCGATTCATGTTTGAAATTATATTTTTTTAAATCTTTATAATATTCTTCATATTCCTGGTAATATTTTTTTATAAAAAAGCGATGCGCATGATAAATTCTTATTTCTTTAGCGGCGGAGGGGTTAAAAAACAAGCTTTTTATATAAGATAGTTTTCGAAATTTCAGCGTATTCTGCATTTCAAACTGGAATTTGAGTTTATTTCGTTTTACAGCAACGATCAATGAAATTGCAACATTAAATGAAACAATGATTAAATAATAAAAATGAATATTTGATAATAACGCTGTAATTGTGATTATAGAAAAAAGACTATGCACCATTCCTATATAGGTACCGATTAAATTTTTCAAACGCCCATCGGCTTCCGAAGCAGCTCGTGTATACGCGTCGTAATACTTTGAATCATCAAAACAACAAAAATCGATTTTCATGGATTTTTGCATGAGTTCAATCGACATTTGTTTTGAAACGTTACTTGCTAAAAGCGGATAGTAATAATATGTAAAATCGGAATATAATTTACAAACAAGCAGTATTGCACAATACAATAGAATACTTGATAAAGCTCGGTTAAATGAATTTTCAATAAGAGCGTTGATAATTAGAGCAATAATATTTACTTCTGTATATAATTGAAGCGCTTGAAAGGCGGCTCCAATAAAAATAAAAAATAAGTATTTTTTCCCAAAGCGCCAAAAATATTTTGTCATATACCAGATGTTGGATACTTGTCTTTTAATTTTCATTATTCTTCCTCTATTGAATTAAAAAATTTACGTATATCATTCCATCATTATTCAGTAAAGGCGCAGTGACAATTTAGGAGGACCGCTCAGCGCATTTTATATATTTTAACAAAATTCAAATAAACAAAAAGAGAAACCATGGCTGAGATCATGTGTACCCATATTTATTCCAAATCAGCTATATATTACCATAATAATTGTCAATTGTCAATAAATATATAGCTATATATTGTTACATGTTTGGCAAAAAGCACAAATTTGTGTATTCGAGTAGTTTTCTATTTCGCGTTGGCGCACTTGTATCAACAATTTACCTTATTTTTCGTAATATGGATGCTTTGCCGGAAGTTTATAAATATAGCGAGGCATTGAGGACAGCGTCCATAAAACGACATTTTATGCATTCTATTTATTATAGTAGAATAAATAGAAAAAACCGGATCGGCGTAAACGCGCGAGTCCGGTTTTTTCTATTTGAATTGGTGGGTCGACTATTATTATAAGCAGATACAATGCATTTGTCAATAGAAAATGGGATATTATGTAAAATTTTTACATATTAAGGGAAAAAATTTGCGTTTAGAACAAGCAGGCTCTCCAATTGCCAAGATTCCCTTGGCGTGCGAATTGGTTTTGAGGACGGCTTCGGTATACGAAATCATATTTCCGGTTTAATGGAGACTTCGCCGGATGACAGATGGGCTTCGCTGCCGTCGGCATATCGGACATGCAGGCAAAAATCGTCGTCGATCCCGAGCGCTGTGGCCGGAAAGCAATCCGTCCCGCGCAGCACAAGCACATTTTGTCCAGTCAACAGACTGCGCCGGCGGTATTCTGCCAACCGTGCGCTTTTTTCATTCGCACGGTACAGTGCAAAAAAGCGATCGAGAATGTCGGCCGCGATACGGCATCGGACATCAAGCGCGGGTTTTTTGTCAAACAGCGCGCCTGCAATTTTTTGCAGCGGCGGCGGAAATCCATCCGGCGGCGGCGTCATATTGACGCCGATGCCGAGCACGGCATATTCCAGTCCGCCGCTTTCCAGATCAAAAGCCCCTTCTGTCAGAATGCCGCAGATCTTTTTGCCGCTCATATATACATCGTTGACCCATTTGATTTGGGCGGGGCGTTTTGCAGCGGCTTCTGCCGCCTGCGCGACGGCCACCGCGGCGCAGGTGGTGATCTGAAGCGCGTCCGCGGCGGATATCTCGGGGCGGAGCAGGATGCTCATATACAGTCCGGTTCCCGCCGGCGAATAGAAGCTTTTTCCGCCGCGCCCACGGCCTGCGGTCTGCATTTCGGAAAGCACGACGGCGCCTTCTGGTGCACCCGAGAGGGCAAGCTGTTTGGCGCATGCATTGGTCGATTCGATACTTTTATATAGGGTAAAAGTCAAACCTTGCGTTTGGACGTAGCTGCGAAGGCGCGGTTCTGACAGCACATCGCTGTTCGCGGCAAGCGTATAGCCTTCGCGTTTGGCCGCGGAAATATCATATCCGTCGCGGCGCAGTTCTTCGATCGCTTTCCAGATTGCGGTGCGGCTCACCCCTGCACGCTTGGCCATTTTTGCGCCGGAGAGCGGGACGCCGCGGCTTTTTTCCAACATGAAAAGCACGGTTTCTTTGGTCGTCATAAGAGCCATCCGCCTCCGATACGCCTCAGGCGCCGGACAAGGAATGTTGCTAATGCGATTTTTGCAAGATCGAACGGGATAAACGGAAATACGCATTGAGAAAGGATCCAGAGTATGCCGATGCTGCCGGTGCTTTTGGTATAGAGGATATAATACCATGCGCTGCCGAACGCGTAGCAGACAATCAGTCCCGCGGTCATGGAGAAAAAGAGCGCGGGGATCGTATGGCCGAACCGGCTGATCAAAAGGCCGCTGATAAGCGCCGCAAAAACGAATCCGACAATGTAGCCGCCCGTATTTCCCACAAGAACGCCGGCGCCGCCCCGAAAACCGGAAAACACCGGCAGGCCGAGCGCGCCGAGCATTATGTAAAGAACAACGGACAGCGTGCCGCGTTTGGCGCCGAGGAGGCCGACAGCGGTAAATACCGCAAACGTCTGCATGGTAAAGGAGACGGCTGCGGGTATAGTAATCCACGCGCAGACCGCGATCAGTGCGGCGGCCAGCGCGGTCTGCGTCAGGCTTTTCACACGCATCGTAGAGGAATTTGTCATTTTTATACACCTGCTTTCCTTGAAGCAGTGTAGCATGAAAAAGTAAAATTGTCAACCGTTTTCAAGAATAAAGGTTGACAATTTTGGCTTTCAGGATATTGGGAGAAAGCGGCCGAAATATGCCGTTCTATTTTTTGTCCGTTTTCTTTTTCAGCGGTTCGATGCTGCCGTCCGGTCGTTTGATGACCGTATGTTCCAGCGTTTTGCCGAAAGAAGCCCGGATTTCGCCGATATATTCTCCGCGAAGAAAGGCCTGCTCCTTTTTTTCCGCTTCGCTAAGTCCTATGCTGCGTTCTTTTTTGGCTAGAAAGTTGATGCGATCAATTTTTTCCCGGGTCACGCTCTGTGCTCCTTTACAAATTCTTCAAGCCGGTCGAGCGCCGTTTCCAAATGCTCAATGGAGTAGGCGTAGGAAATGCGGGCAAAGCCCTCGCTGCCTGCGCCAAATGCGCTGCCCGGCACTATAGCGATCTTTTTTTCCGCAATCAGACGTTCGCAGAATTCGTCGCTGGTCATCCCGAACCCGTCTATGCTGGGAAAAACATAGAACGCGCCTTCCGGTTCAAAGCAGTCGAGCCCCATAGCATACAGACGCTTTAGGACGTATGTGCGCCGGAAATTGTATTGTTCCTTCATACGCTGAATATCTTCATCTCCATGATTTACCGCTTCAACGCCGGCAAACTGAGAGGCGGTAGAAGCGCACATGATGGCGTATTGATGCAGCTTGAGCATTTGCTTGATCACCGGCGCGGGTGCGGCGATATAACCGAGCCGCCAGCCAGTCATGGCATAGGCTTTAGAGAAGCCGTTGACCATGATGGTGCGCGCTTTCATGTCCGCAAGCGAAGCGATCGAGCAGTGCGGCGCGTTATAGGTCAGTTCGGCGTAAATCTCATCCGAGATAATAAAAAAGTCGCGTGTTTGAAGCACGGGGAGCAGCGCTTCCAGATCCGCGCGCGTCATGACTGCGCCGGTCGGATTGTTTGGATAGGAGAGCACCAGCGCTTTGGTTCGCTCGGTGATAAGCGGACGCAGTTTTTCGGGCGTGACTTTGAAGCGGTCCTCGACTTTGGTATACAGCGGTACGGGCACGCCGCCCATCATTTCAATCAGCGGCGCATAGCAGACGAAACAGGGCTCGGGCACGATTACTTCGTCTCCAGGATCCAAAATGGCGCGAAAGGCCATATCAATGGCTTCGCTGCCGCCGACCGTGACGAAAATTTCATCCGCGCCGCTGTAATTCAGCCCGAAACGCCGCAAGAGATAGGCGGAAATTCCCTCGCGAAGCTCGGGGAGCCCGCTGTTGGAGGTGTAGTACGTTTTGTTTTTCGTGATCGATTCCACGCCGGCGTTGGAAATATGGTAAGGTGTCGGAAAATCGGGCTGTCCTACGGTTAAGGAAATGACGTCTTTCCGGCCGCTCAACATGTCAAAAAATTTTCGTATGCCCGATGGTTTAATGGTCTGCACCTTTTCAGACAATAGTTTTGTGTATTCCATTAGTTGCAGTTGCCCCGTTCGTCAAAGCTGACCGGTCCGTATATGACGCCCTTGTCCTTATATTTGCGCAAAACGAAATGCGTCGAGGTGGAGAGCACCGCCTCGAGCGGCGCAAGCCGCTGCGCGACGAACAGCGCGACCTCGCGGATCGTCTTGCCCTCTAAGATCACGGCAAGGTCATATGCGCCTGACATCAAATAAACGCTCTGCACCTCGGGATAGTTGTAAATTCGTTCGGCGATCGCGTCAAACCCGCGGTTATATTGAGGCGTCACCTTTAGTTCGATCAGCGCGGTTGCATATTCGCGGTCGGTCTTGTCCCAGTCTATGATGGCTTTGTAGCCGAGCACAACGCCCTCATTTTCGTATTTTTCGATCAGAGCTTTGATCTCGCCCTCTTCCTTGGAGAGCATCAGCGCAAGCTGCTTCGGCGTCAGTCTGCCGTCCTGTTCCAAAAGTTCAAGTATCTTTTTGTCCATGACTTTTCTTCCTTTCGATCGTGTCGGTAATTTTTTCAAGGGAAAGGCCGTATTTTTCGGCGATATCCTTCGCGTAGGATTTTCCGTCCGGCGCCTGGCGCAGAATTTTAAACGAGCGAGCGCCGTCGCTCTCTATTTTTGCTGTCAGGGTATCCAGTTTTGAGCCGCCGAAGGCGGCTGCCTCCGCGTTTAATTCGCCGACGCGCGCCGCAAGCGCGTGCAAATGGGTAGAGAAAAGCGTACGGCAGCCTATTTTTGCAAATCCAAGCAGCACTTCCGCAGCGATATAGGACGCTTCATAGGCGCCTGTGGAGGAGAGGGATTCGTCCAGCAGAACGATCGACTGGTCTGTGCAGCTTTCGAAAATTGCGTTCAGCCGCGCGCACTCCTCGCCGAGCCGGCCTTTGTCTACAGTATCGCCGCTTTCGGTCGGAAAATGCGTATAGATTCCGTCTGAGGGACTAAATACGAACCGGCGCGCAGGGATGAGCATACCAAGCTGGCAGAATGCCGCCGCAAGTCCCACCGCACAGGTAATCACGCTTTTTCCGCCTCGATTGGGGCCAGTAAGGATGAAGATTCGGCCATTTTCATCAAAGGCAAAAGCGTTTTCTACGCTCGGTCCCTCGATTGCGAGCGCGACGGCGGGGTTATAGAGCCCTTCCGCTGAAAACGCTTTTTCCCCGGCGGGCTTCAGCTTTGGCGTACAGAGCGGCAGGCCGCGGGCCTGTAGCGCCTCCATTAGGCGGGTGGCGCAGATCATAAATTCGATTTCGGGCATAACCTCGAGCAAAAAGTTTGCGTTGTCCAGAACGTAGGCCTGTACGAGCTTTTTCCAGGCGCGCACCGAGCTTTTAAACACGTCGTTGATTGCGGCGTTGATCGCGATGCTCATCGCAGTTTTTTGGTTGTCGTTTTGTCCTCTGGCAAAGGGTGTGAGCGGCGCGATCAGGGTGTATTCGTCTTTGGCGAAACTCATGCGCAGGATTTTGTCGATCGTATCGCCCGATTTGAACGGTTTTGGATTGATGGACAGGACGCCGCACCGGTCGGCGCGCAGCGTTGAATCGAGATTTACGCCGATGGTGATGCTTTTAATATCGCGGACGCGGTTGGTTAGTTCGTTTAGCTTTTCGTTTAATTCTTTATAATAATTGCTGGAGGATATCTCCTCTATATAGGCGCAAAGCGATAGAAAAGCCGGGCTTTTCAGTTTTGCGCGCACCGCCGAGAGCCCTTTGTGCAGGATTTCTATAGCGGATATGTACAGTTCGACTTCGGAGAGAGAAAGCAGGTATTCATCCGTCGTGCGGTCGGCGGCAGCGCTCATGCGGCGCAGTTCGTTAATGTCCGAAAGCACAGGCAGTACCTTGACAAAGGTCTCTGCGATTTCCGGGCAGCTAAGCATATCCGCAAAATTTTGCGTTCTGTATTCGATTACATCGTTGTTTGCTGTAAAATAATCGCAGAGCGAACTGTTTTTCAGTTTGAGCATACTGCAAAGGCCGAGACTTTCCGCAGTCTCCTCCGAAATGGCGGGACGGTTGCTCTGTGCCGCATGCCGTTCGCGCAAAGCCCGCGTGGGGTAAAGCAGGCTGAAGTTGTATTCTTCCATCATGCGCTCCTTTTGGCTGGTAGTTTCCGGTATTTTAAAAGCGGCCGGCCGCGCGGAACGCTTGAGCCTGCCAATAATGAAGACCGGATAATAAATAGTATAACATAAATTGCAGAATTTGCAATAAAAGCGCAGAAATAATTTGTTTTTTCTACGGATATATAGTATAATCAAATATGGAAAAACATCGGGAGGACGGACGTATGATTTTTGATGAGGCAGCAAGGAAAATACAGATTGGCGTAGAAGAACTTTGTCATACGGTCGTAAACCATGCGAGCATTGATGCGCGCGGCTTTCGCATTCGTGAAGACGGCGGCAGAATTGGCGAAATGCTTATGCAAAAGCATGGACTGCGCTATCAGCCGAGTGTGCCGCTTGCAAGAACGTTTTGCCGGGGCGGTTTGTTTTATGAAATTTCAGGTGTCTGCGACGGTGTTTTGCGCCTGCCGGACCGCACGGTCGTATTTGTAAACCGGTGTGCCGGCGGCAATACAGAAGCGCTCAGCGATGAACAGACAGCCGAGTTTGTGGGACAGGCGGTTGTGTTTGCGGCGATGGCCGCTGAAATTGATATGCTGGGAAAAATTTCGTTTTGTGTGACGCTGTATCACTCCAAACAGGATGTACGCACCATAGAAAAAACATATACGCGCAGGGAAATGACCGAAGCGCTCTATCGCCTGATCGACCTGCATCGGCCGTTTGCCGCGCTCGCAGCTGAACGGATGTGCGTACGCCTGCCCGGTGCAAAGCTCGTGCAGTTTCCTTATCAAAAAATACGTCCGCAGCAGCGCGACTTTATGATCGAAGTGCTTCGCGCGGTCAAGTCGGGCGGGAAAGTTTTGATCGAGGCGCCGACCGGCACCGGAAAGACAATGGCGGCGCTCTATCCGGCAATCAAAGCGCTTGGCGGCGGATTAGTCGATAAAATTTTTTATTTCACCGCAAAGACGACGACCGCGCTCGCCGCGCTGGAGGCTGCAAAAAAGCTTTCGGAGAAAACGGGAATCCGCGCGGTACATATTACAGCAAAAGAGCGGAATTGCCCAGTCAAGCTGCGCGATCCATTCAAATGCACGCCCGGCGTCTGTCCTCGCGCAAACGGGCATTATAAGCGGCTGCCCGAGGCAATTGCGGACATTGTAACGGCCTATCGTGTAATCGACAGCGCGGCAATCGAAGACTGCGCCAGCCAACACAGCGTTTGTCCGTATGAATTTGCTCTGGATCTTTCCGACTGGTGCGATCTCGTCATTTGCGACTATTATTACTTAATTGATGAGACGGCCTGTCTTCGTCGTTATTTTTCTACGGAAGCGCCTGAGGGCGGGCGCTATCTGTTTTTATTTGATGAAGCGCACAACCTGCTGGACCGTGCTAAAGCTTGTTACGGCGCGGAACTCCGGCTGAGTGAGATTTGTTCTTTTTTGGACGGCGCGCGTATGGCGGAGCGCAGTCCGGTCTGTCAGGCTCTGACCGATGTAGAGTTTTATGTGAACAGCATGCGGGAACTCTGTCAGGACGAGACCGAGACCGATGAAAACGGTCTTTCCCACGGCTTTTGCGCTTTGCGTGCGTTTGACAAAAAGTTTTACGACCTACTTGTGGCGCTGGAAAAAGAAACGGAAAAGTATATTCGTTCTCCTGCGTATGGCGTTCTGCCGGAAAGTCTGCACGAACTGCGTGCGCATGTGAAAAAATATATCGGAGCGCTGGAATTGTTTGACGATTGCTTTGCGCATACGGTGCAGGTGAACGGCGGCGAGGTAATCACAAAGATCGTTTGTTTGGATCCGTCGGCTCAGCTTGAGAAAAAAATGGCGCGCGGCCGGGCGAGCGTGTTGTTTTCGGCGACGCTGACGCCGCTTGACTATTATGCGGCGCTTTGCGGCGCAAAGGAAAGCGCACGTCTGAAGCTGGATTGCCCATATGACGCTTCCAATCTCTGTGTTTGCATCATGGATAAGCTGAGCGTTAAATATCAATACCGGTCGCAGAACGCTGCTGCGGTTGCCGATGCAATCATGAGCACGGTCGGGCGCCGAGACGGCAATTATATGGTGTATTTTCCTTCGTATGAATATATGAGTGAAGTACAGACGCTGTTTAAATACAAATATCCGCATATTCGCACAGTCGTGCAGGCGAAAGGCATGTCCGAGACGGCGCGGCGCGGATTTCTAGATACGTTCCGCGCGGGCGCGCGGACGACGCTGGTTGGTTTTTCGGTGCTCGGCGGGATTTATTCAGAGGGAATCGATCTTGCCGGCGACCGGCTGATCGGTACGGTGATCGTCGGCGTAGGCTTGCTGCAGCCAAGCAATGAAGGGGAGCTTGTGCGCGAGTACTATGACAATAAGTATGAACTCGGACGCGAGTATGCGTATATTTATCCCGGGTTCAACCGTGTTTTGCAGGCGGCGGGCAGAGTCATCCGCACCGAGACCGACCGCGGCGTGATTGTGCTGATTGATGAGCGGTATGCGGAGGAGCCTTATCATTCGCTTTTGCCGGCGCAGTTCCGACGGGCAAAGTTTGTCGGTGATGTACGCGCGCTGGCTGCAGTGGTCGGTGATTTTTGGGAAGCGCAGATCGGTGTGCAAATCAATCCCGGTGAGAACAGTCAAAAATGAAAAGATATAAAGCGCCATCCGATGCGAATCGGATGGCGCTTTATACTGAACGCCGAATATTCAGAAAATTTTTCAGCCTAAGCATTTTCCGCGCTGTATTCAAGTGAAAAATCTATGATGAATGTACCTGCATATACATCGCTGATGACTGCGACTGACAAACGGTAATCTCCGCCGTCTGTTGGAATCAGGCTGCGCAGCGCGTCTGTGCCGTCGGAAAGCAGGGCGGTTGCCGCATAGTTTTCAGACGGAATGTCTGTTACCGTCAATTGAAGATCTAGACCGGAGCGCGCTTGCGCGTCAAGCTCTTTTCCGTCAGCCAGGATGGAAAACGCTTCTGCGAGCGGGACACGGCCGGAGGCGATGTCGTCCGTGCTCACGCCGCTTTTCAAACAAATCGTCAGCACTGTTTTTCCGGCGGCTTCTGCACTGTCGCTGACGCCCGAGAAAGAGCGGATTGTATCCGTCAGGGTGAACGCTGTGGAGGGCGACTGCAAAAGATCGTTTGCGTCGATTTTCTTATCAAAAGATCCGTTTTGCAAATCTAGCGGTCTATCACCCTCCGGCTTTCTGTTCGGAACCGGCGTTCCGCTATTTTCCGGTCTGTTTTCTTCGTTTGGCACATCTTTTCCGGTATGATTCGGCAGGTCGTTGCTTGGCGGCTCGGGCGTCGTTTGCCCGGTTATGCCGTCGTGGTTGCCGAACGCGCCCATACCTGCGCGTCCGGTAGAGGTATATTGCTGAAGAATGCCGTTTACATACAGCGTATATGGAATGTCCTGCTCCAGTTCCGGCAGGCTGAGCGTAAGACTGTTGCACGTCTTTTCGGCAGTAAATTCATACAGTGTTTCGTCGCCGTTTTTCAGTGAAATCACGCTGCCGGCCGTAATCGTTCTTGCAAAAGACAGTTCCATATAAAGCTGTGCCGATTGATTGGAGACTGCGTCGTTGCGTACGC
Organism: uncultured Eubacteriales bacterium; assembly: GCA_958352145.1. Classification (GTDB taxonomy): domain Bacteria; phylum Bacillota; class Clostridia; order Oscillospirales; family CAG-272; genus UMGS902. The sequence goes on along the minus strand of CATWNM010000014.1, from coordinate 30,866 downwards.
CGCAGGCAACGAGCGTTCCTCCGTTGATGAGGATATCCGCATCTGCGTCAATGCCTCCGTCCGGACTTGCCGCATTGGCCATCGTAAAGATCTCGCCGCCATTGATGACCAGATAGCCGTTGGAGTCGATTCCGTCTCCCTCGGTACCAAGTCCTGCATTGATGTGCAGCGTTCCTCCGTTGATGGTAGTTACGGAGACGCCGTCTTCATTGGTATTGATGCCGTCGTCCATACTTTCGATCGAGATGATGCCGCCGTTGATCGTGAGATGCAGTTCACTGTCAAGCCCCTCGTTCTCGGCAACAATATTCAGAATGCCGTTGCCTTTTTCTCCGCTCGAAATGTTCATAGACATTTTGGAATAAAACGCGCCGTCATATTTATGCAGTTTTTTCGTGGTGCCTTTTTTATAGATCCGTGCGACATACGCGCCGGTTACTGTGTTTGTGCTGTCGTCCGCTAGGATTACGTTTGCGCCCGCGGCGCTGGTATCGACTTCGGCTTTTGCATTTTCAAGCGAAGCGTCGCCGCACTCAAAAACACGGTAAAAGAATATGGCTGGCGCCACCGTGCAGGTGATGTCCGCGTTTTCGAGAATCAGCGTGACGACGGCGTTTGGATCATTTTCCGCTTCTTCGCCGAGATCCACAAAAATCTGTCCGGCGCTGAGGCGGCCGCTGATCGTATAGACGCCCGGTTTTGTGATGTGTACGACGGTGTGCGCATTGGCTTCCGCCGCACTGTGCGCGTCGGATGCGCTGCCTTCTCCATAGTCGGCGCCTTGCCCGTCTTCATAATAAATGATGTCATTGGCGATGTATACCGCTTCTTCTGTATTTCCGGAAGCCAAAATGCCGTCTATGGTTATTTCGCTGTCGGAAAGCGAGATTTGTACCGAGGCGTCTTCGGTTGAGATCAGCGGCTCGGTAACGGCCGGCGTTGTACTTGTGCTTTCGCCGGGAACATTCGTTGTGCCGCAGCCGGCCATACCAAATGTTGCCAGAGTCAGCGCGGCGGCAATCAGTTTTTTATACATGAAAGAGCCTCCCAGAGATTTCGTTGAATATAGGATACATGAAACATCTGACACAAAAATGGCCGCATAATGAAAATTATGTGATTTTCAAAAGGAAAACGCGGCATTGTGGGCGATGTATAAACAGAAAAATTTCCTCCGAACCGCATAGGCTTTCGGAGGAGAGGAGAGGGCAGATGATTTTTTTTGAAAATATAATTTTGTTTTTTTCGATGTCGCATTTTACCCAAAAACTTCCAGGTGTTCCAGCAAAATTTTCAATCCCATCCCGATCAGAACGATGCCGCCAGCCAGTTCGGCGCGGGATTTGTACTTTGCGCCGAATACATTGCCGATTTTGACACCAAGCGCAGAGAGGGCAAATGTGATAATGCCGATGGAACCGACAGCAGGCAGGATTTGTATGTCGTCGAGCAGTGCGAACGTGATTCCGACAGCCAGTGCGTCAATACTGGTCGCAAGCGCCAGAGGCAGCATGGATTTTACGGAAAACGAACTATCCACCTCTTCGGCGGGTCCGCGTGACTCCCGGATCATGTTAAAGCCGATTACACCGAGCAGGATAAATGCAATCCAATGGTCAAAACTTGTAACCAACGATTCAAACTGTTTGCCGAGAAAGTAGCCCGCAAGCGGCATAAGCGCCTGAAAACCGCCGAAATATAGGCCGGTGATCAGCGGATGCTTGGGCTGCATCACTTTTACGGAAAGTCCTTTGCAGACTGCGGCGGCAAAAGCGTCCATAGAAAGCGCCAGCGCGGTCAAAAGCAATTCAAACCAACTCATGTTGTCTCCTTGAAGTTTGGGAATTTATTGCGGATAATTTTGACGTTCCTTTGAAAAATTGTCTAAAACTTCTTCATGGTATTTTCGAATATAATATTTTGCCATGGCAAGGTTCATATCCAGATAATTTCCACAGTCACGCGCCGTAGCGCCGGGAATATCGCCTGTAAATTCTAAGATAAAGCTGCACATCCGCAGGATACAGTCATGGATGTCGGTGGGCAGAAGTTTGCCTGTCATCAGGATGTAAAAGCCGGTGCGGCAGCCCATGGGTCCAAAGTATAGGGTACGCTCTTTCCAGGCGGGATCGTTGCGCAGAAACGTAGCCCCGAGATGTTCGATCGCATGAATTGCGGCGGTGTCCATTACCGGTTCGGCATTTGGGCGGGTTATGCGCATGTCGAATGTGGTGACGGTGCTTGCGCCGGCTTTGTCGTACCGCGATACATACAATCCGGGTAAAAGCGACAGATGATTGACTGTGAAGCTTGCGATCTTTTCCATAATAACAATAACCTCTTGTGATCGATATATATTTATGCGCTTTCCCAAAGAATTTTGCCGTTATCGGCAAAGAAGCGCAGAACGTCCCGGTCATGCATATAGGAGATATAGGAGCGAATGGTCGCGCCTACAAGAATATACTGATTCAAATCCATACGCAAGCTGTATTTTTGAAAAATCAGTTGCAGAATATCTTCAAAACAGCGGGGAAGAGCGCAGATTTCCCGGAGTGTATCTATGATTTCATTGACCTTTGCCAAATTGGCGTCGGCCAGTGGCGCGATATCTTCAACGGGATCTGCGTGCGCGGGAATATACAGCCGGCCGGGGAGCGTGCGTACGGCGTTTAGGCTTTCAATATATTTCTCTACATTATAAATGTAAGAAACATGGTATTTTTCAATGATATTGAGACCGGTCAGACAATCGCCGAGGAACCAGACGCCGTCCGGCGTCTTGAACGCCGTCATAGAGGCGGAATGTCCGTCCAGCGGCAGAGATTCCAGGCCTTGCGGCATATTTTGAGCAGTCAATGGCTCCGCATAGCTGCTTTGCGCGATGAAAAATTTATTTTCGCGGATCTCGCGCGGCGGATAGCCACCCCACAGAACCGTGGGATTTAGGATGGTGTGCTCGATAAATGCGCGGTCGAACCCGGCATAGAGCAGTTTGCATCCGGTGCGGTCATGCAGCAATTTGTTGCTGCCGATGTGGTCGGCGTGTATGTGCGTGTTGATGACAGCCGAGAGCGTCCAGCCCTTTTCTTCCAGAATTTTCAGAACTTTTTTGCCGGCGTCTTTGTCGTTTCCGCTGTCGATCAGACAGACTTCGTTCCCGGAGAAGTTATAAAGCCCCATTCGGGAGGGACAGTCGATATAATAAGTGCTTTCGCCGGCTTGTTTGAGTTCGTACATTTTCTTCTCCTTGCGTTATTTGTAATCAGACTTTCGCATGGCCTGCATGGCTGCCGTCTTTGCGCGTATCAATATGTTTTTCATCAAAAAAGCAGTGTGCAATACGCGGCGAAAGCGGTGCGCGCAGATATAATGGCCGGGCGCCCCGTGATCGGGCCGCCCGGCTATGTGCATATTTTTATTATATCATTATGGATTTTGGTTTTCAATATATTTGCCGCATTTTAGCGCATTTCTTGAAATTTTTTTATCGGTGTGGTATACTGAATCCGGGAGGGTATAGGGGATGGAATATCTTGATCTGTATGATATAACCGGACGTCCGACGGGGAAGCGGTATTCGCGCGGAAGCGGCTCTTTACCGCCGGGATGCTATCTTTTGGTGGCTGATGTTTGTACCGTAAACCTTTCTGGTCAATTGTTGATTACGCAGCGGCATCCGAAAAAAAGTCATCCGCTTGAATGGGAATTTACTGGCGGCGCAGTACAATTCGGCGAAGACAGCCGTATGGCCGCTGCGCGCGAGCTTTTTGAAGAAACCGGGCTGTGTGCGCGGCCCGAAGCGCTGCAGATGCTTGGGCGTTCGTGCACCGGTCGTTTTTTACATGATTTTTATTTGTTTCGCGTTGATACGGAGTCGCCGGTATTGCGTCTCCAGGAAAACGAGGTGATAGACGCCAAATTCGTTTTTCCGGACGAGGTAGACAAGCTGTACGCGCAGGGTAAATTTGTCGGACATGTGTACCGGAGGTATCTTGAGTGCGGCGCGCAGATACGCGCGTTTCTTTTGAAAGACTGAGACCTCCGGGCGTGGGGCAGCTTTAAAGTTCAATCCTGGTGGCAAAATTGACGCCGGGATTTTTGCCTGCGGAAATGCTGGGTATGTTCGCACCGTGCGGCGCATGCCCGTCGGGTATGATTATTGTTTGGTATCCGCACAGGCTTTTTTCTCCGCTTTTTCCGTATGTGTTTCTTTTTTTTGAAACAGCCCGATCAAAAATGAAGAAATTGTGACGGTGACCAAAGAATACAGGATATTTTTGAAAGGGATATAGCTTAAAGACAGCAAAAGCACCGTAATATCAGTTGAGAGATAGGCGAGACTGATTTTGCAGCGCAGCAATTTTGAGAGCACGAGCGCGAGCGCGTCGTCGCCCCCTGCGGCGCCTCCTTCGCGCACCACCAGACCTACGCCTGCGCCGACAAGGCAGCCGCCGAGTACCGCAGCTGCCAGCGGATACGGGGAGAGATCCGGTAAAAGATACCCGGCATGTTCAAACAGGTTGTAGAACACAGAAAAACATAAACTTGCTGTAAGCGCGTTTTTTAAAAAGACACGTCCAAGCATGCGAAATCCTAAAAAATAGCACAGGGCGTCCAGGCAAAGCCCGGAAATCCCCGGCGTAATGCCAAACCAATGCTGTAATAGGAGCGTCATGCCGAGCACGCCCCCTTCTGTAATCAGGCTTCTGCTGTGGATGTTATACATACCAAACGCGAGAATGGCCGCGCCTGCCGCGAGCAGTAGGTAGTGTTTAAAGGTTTGAATGTAGATTGATCGATTCAAGGTTGTCAATTTGAAACGCCTTTCTTTTCTTTTTTATGCACGCGGCATCTGGGATATATCAGCGGAGCCGGGCAGGGTATAAATGGGGAGACGCACAAGCAACATGCATGGTGAGCGGTATTCCCACTCTTATCATTTTAAACAATATAGTTGCTATATTGTCAAGCCTTTTGGAGGAATTTTTTGTGGATGTACGTTTTACTGTAGGTGAAATGGCAAAATTGAATGGGATTTCCAAACAAACGCTGATTTTTTATGATCGTGAAAATGTGTTTAAGCCGAGCATCGTAGATCCGCAGAACGGATACCGGTATTATACGGCGGAGCAACTCGAGCAACTGGATAGTATTTTATTGCTGCGGGATATGGGATTCTCGCTGTCGGAGATTCGCGCGCATATGAAAAACCGTACCGGAGAGAATACACTGACTGCGATTCGGGAACAGCAAAAGGCGGTTCAAAAACGGCTCTTGCATTGGAAACGGACAGAACGGCGTTTGACGCGTAAGATTGAGACGATAGCGCGCTTTTTGGACACAGGGCCGTCTACGGATGGTTTCATTCAGTGCGAGGCGGATTATTTCGCCATTGAAAAAACCGAACCGCCGCATGGGCTGCTGGAGGTGGATATGGCGGTCAAACGTTTGCTTTCGCGTGCGACCGCATGTGGATATGCGCATTATTATCAAATCGGCGACGCGGTGCCGGAAGAAAATTTGCTGCGCGGGGACTTTATCCGTTTTGCGTTTGCATTTTTGCCTCTGGATTCTCCCGACGGCGTAGAGGAATTGTACGTAAAGCCGGAGGGGATGTACTGCCGCGGATATCATACGGGCCCCTATTCGGAAATCGAAAGCACATATCGACGTCTGTTGCGGAAACTCGATGACGCGGGATATTCGCCCTCCGGCTGCGCCTATGAATATTGTGTGCTGGATTCGCTGACGACGCGGGATCCGAAAGATTATATGACGGAAATTCAAATTCCGGTGGTGCCGAGGCGGCATGTGTAAAGGCGGCTGCTTGCAAAAGCAAATCCGGGCGCTATGCGCCCGGATTTTCGAATTTTAGTAGAGAATAAATGTTTGGATCAAGCGGCGCTTTTCGCATATGGACCTTAGGTACTTTAGATTATGGAACCAAAGCCGCTGATTTTATTTGTAAGGGGGCGTGGATTGAGATTCACTGTATAGACTGTGTGAATGCTGGCCGGTTTTTTGGTTCCGTTTCCGATGGTAACGCCGCTGGTTGTCGCCGTATACGGCTCTACAAAAGCGGAACGACCGCTCGAGGTATCCGTGCCTATATAGGCGTGATAGCATATCCATGTATTACTGCTGGTATCGGTTACATAGGAGGCATGGCCGCAGCCGTTGATGCTCTCGGATTTTGCAAAAATGGGTGTGGAAAGCTTTTGCCAACTGCTTTTGCTCATCGGATCTCCGCCGAGGTATTTTAGTTGTCCGAGCTTGTATTCAGTCGTCCAATATCCGCTGCCCGAGTAGACGATATAGATCGAACCCCCGCTGCCATATACCGCTGTGCCGCCTTCGACTACTTTGGGATAAGAGGCGCCGGTGGTCGCGTTATAGGCCGCGCCGCCCATTTCCCAGGAATATTCCGGTGTACAGATTACGCTGTGCGTTCCCGTGATGGTCCATGGATTGGAAAGACGTGCGATATTGATTGTTTGATAGAAATTGGAAGTCCCGCGCCCGACTTCTCCGACCCATAGGGTGTAAAGCTGGTTGTTTATGCGAATGATGGACTGGCCTGCCGCCCAGGTGCTGTTTGTAAGCGTAGGATTGCTTGGGCTGGTGACTTTGATCGGTACATTGATTTCGCCGGTCACAGGATGCCCCCAAGGGCCTTGCAGGTCGTCGGTCAAACACTTGATGACGTACATACGGTGATTGATATTTTCTCCGTCGTCACAGGCGATAAAGCAATACCAACCGGCATATTCCTCACCAAAATCTTCCGAACTGAAATAATGAATCTCAGGTGACCATAGATTTTTCGACCACATCTGCCCGTCGGCAGGCTCGTAAATTATTTTTTGAGCGGCGTATTTGAGGTCACCGATATTTGCTGCTTTGTATAGAGCGAGCCGCGTGCTGCCGGTGGCAATATAATAATAATTGCCTTCGTAGAAGAAAAGCCAGGGGTCGGCGCCGTTGGAACGAATCGGATTGGTAAAGGACATCGTTCCGGTTTCCTGCGCCTCAAGATTGATATTCTCCGCGACATGTAGTGTGCTGTTCATGCTGCCGCTGAGGCTCGCTGTTCCGCTGAGGTCGGTGATATGCGCATAGTTACCGCCATTGATGTAGACCGTATAGCTGCCCGTATAAGTTCCAAGCTTTGTGCTGGACGCAGCAAGCGTACCGTAGAATGTGCCGCCGTTCAGGGTAAGCGTGACGGCGGAACTCAGGGACAACTGGGTGCTTTCGGGCGTAAAGGCGAAGATGCCGGCATAAAACGTGCCGCCGTCGATCGTTGCGTTGATTGTGCCATTGTGTGCAGTTCCGCTGCCCAGCGTCACACGTTCGAAAAATTCTCCGCCGTTGATGGTCATATTCACAGCAAGCAACTTCGTGCTGCCTGTTGAATTGCCGCCACGCACTCTTTGCCATTTCCCGCTGTTAATCGTCAAGTTTGTAGCGGAAGGATTTATGTCTGATGTGCTGCCGCCCATAATGGACATATAGGTGTTGATGTCGGCTGCTTTTTCACTTATGATATTGTCACCAAGGGTAAATTTATGCCCGCATCCGAAAAAGCTGCCGTAATTTTTGGCGCATACCATGGTGATATCGTGAAATTCGGTTTCACCGCCGCAGTAAAAGTTGGCTTGCAACACAAGTTTTGCATCGTTTGTTTTTGCATAGTCAACGCCGTCATACATGGAGGTGATTGTTATTTTGTCTGCATTAGCTACATTGATGAATGCTTGGTTCAGCGTATATTCGCCGCAGATGACGATTACGCCGCCGTTTGGCAGCGCGGTATATGCTGCGCTGAGACTGCCGAGCGGCGAAGTCGCGGTACTGCCGTTGCCAGTTCCGCCATTTTTAAGGTATACGGCACTTTCGTCATAGATTGTGAAAATGGAAGCCGCTGCGCCAAGATCAGAGGGATTATAGAACGATCTGTTTAAGACGGCGGTGCCGTTTATGTTGCTGCCGCTGACCACATATTCACCGACGGATCCTCCATGAAGTTCAAGGCGCAGTGAATTTGTCACGTTTTTTAACTCCAGACGCTGTACACCGCCGCCCGCCATTTTCAGCGTAAAGTTTTCTATGGCACTTTCCGATGTTTTTAATGTGCTGACGGTGCCGCTGTGTATCTCAATTTCCGCGGATTTTGTACCGCCGATCAGCACGTCCGCCTGGGCGCCGTCTAAGATGATTTTTGCCTTTGTATTGCCGCCGTTTATCGTACCGTAATTTCCTGCATACAGCGTTGCGGAACCGGTTACATTGGCCTTGCCGGACATACTGGAAAGGTTTCTTACTGTGAGATGGTTTCCGGCAGTTTGGAAAGTAGAGTTATTGACAGTGAGCTTCAGATTTTCTATAGTCGTTGTGCCGCCGAGCGTATATGTGCCGTTGATGGAGAGAGCAGCACCCGTATCGCCCTGAATGAATATTTCTTCGCTATGCGCCGGTTCTGTGAAGTTATTTATTGTGATCGTTCCAATTACTACGATGCTTCCGCCAGCTTGAGAAGCTTTTTCAAAAGCAGCGGCAAAGGATGTGGGAGAGGACAGGGACGCACCGCTGCCCGTTGCATTTTCTTTCGCAAAAATTTTGATGAGATTTTCAACTGCATCAAAGTCCTCTCCAAACAGTTCGATTGCGCTGGGATCATAAAATGTAGTGTAAAAGAGAGTTTTCGGTTTATTTGCCGCTTGCGCCAATTGCTTAATATCATCGTTATAATAGGAGACGGAAACAGCCCGGATGTTTGCGCCGGAAAAGTAAACGTTCGCCTTGCCAATTACGTTATTGACTGAGAGTTCATGGATTGTGCCGCCTGTAAGCCGGACAGTTGCATCCCCGTTCAGCCGCCGGGAGACGTCGCCGCCGACAAACAACTGATAGATGGAGCCTCCGCTTACGGTGATGATCGCATTTTTTGAATATTGTTTTTCAACCGATGCCCCGTATACTTTTGAAATTGCGCCGCCGGAGATGTTGATGTTATGCGTGCCTGTAAACGTCATATTCGTTGCCCCTGTGGCCAATTGCCTGGTGCCTCCGATTACCGCGTAAAATGTACCGCTTTTTATGGTAATATATGAATTTTTTGTAACATCTACACCATTTGAAGGACTTTGATAACCGCCAACGACGTAAACACCGTTTCCCGTGTCGGTATTGCTTGTTATGACGCCCGTGCCAAAGGTGATATGGTTGTAATTTGCTACAAAGTTTAAAGTTTTTTTATATTCTATTTGGATTTGCTCGAAAGTGGTGTTGCCCTTCAATATGTAGCGAAGCGCGCTCCCAAAAACAAGCTTTGCGCCGCTTTGTCCATAATTGGTCGTGCCATCGCTTGTAGAGATCGTGATTGGCGCGGTGTGTTCCGGTTCGGTGACGGTAGAGGGAAATGAGTATGCATTCATAATAACGATGCGCCCGCCAGTGTTTTTGAGCACATTGACCGCGCGTGTAAATGTTTTTAGAGGAGCGCTCGGGCTGGTACCTGCCGCCGTATCATTTCCTGTGGAGGAATGGACGTAAACGATTGTTTCACTGGTGTCTGCTGCGGATAGATCGATACGAAGCGTAAAGCAGGTCAGCAATGTGCAGAGTGCGACAAGAATGCAAAGCGCGAAAGTCTTGCTCGAACAGAGTATAATTTTGTTTCTCATAGTCTACCTCTCTAAAAATATTTTGTTTTTCCACAAAAATTTTAGCAGATTGACGAAAATCTGGCAACGCAAACTTTTTTCATTTTTCAGGTAATATTTGTCTAGGTTCTATAAAAATCCAACAAAATCCCACAAAAAACACAAAAAAACAGCCTTGAAAAAAGTTAAAAAAAATGATATACTATAAAATTTAAGTCTGTATATGGATTTGGACGGCCTATTTTCGATATTTTCAGACAAATAACGCGTATAGTGTTCGTATTGAATGAAGATCAAAAAATGCCTGTTTCTTAAAAAAGAAACAGGCATTTTTATGAAAAGACATCCTGGGCGCTGCCGTCATCTATTTTTAGTACCGGGCAGCATAGCGGGATACCTTTTTAGAATATTAGGGCCGAAAACGTATAGAGCATCTTTTTTTGAGGGAAGGGCGCTTTTGCGGTGTTTATTCCTTGATGCTCAGAGAAGTTCAGCCTTTGTCACGAGTGCTGGTCAGAGCAATACGTGTGAAAATGACACAGGCTTCGCTTCGCCGGATCTCGTCATTTGGACGGTAGTTGCCGGTATCGGCGTCGCCGCCGACAATGCCCGCGTTATAGAGCTTCTGTACAGCCGCGCTGCACGCCATATTGCTTGAAACATCAGGATTTGTACCGCTGCGGACCGCAACGTACTCCGTGTCTGGCAGGATATTGGCAAATACGATCGCCATATCTCCGCGGGAAATGTTGGTGTCGTAGTTAGTAAACTGATCTGCGGTGATGATACTGTTTTCTATGCAGTAATTGACATACGGATCATACCATTTTGCTGCGTTTGCGGTATCGATGGTTTTTTTATGATAGATACTGTGAATATTAGCCGCGGCGGTCAACGCTTGTGCGACAGTGAAGTTGGAATCCGGGCTGAATGCGGTTTCACTAGTACCGTTGGCAAGCCCAATGCCGTAAGCGTTCTTTACATAAGAATAGAACCAGTGAGATGTGGTCACGTCGGTAAATTGATCTGCATACGTACGGATAAATGGAAAGCTTTCGGAGACTTGGACGATAGAGTCAAAACTGCTGGTTTTATCGGCAAGCGGCCGCGGATTGAGATTTACCGTATAGACCGTATCGATAGCGGCGGGTTTTTTTGTTCCGCTGCCGATGACTACGCCGTTTTTATCTGCCGTGTAGGGCTCGACAAATGCATACCGGCCGCTGGACGTGTCGTATCCTATGTATGCATGATAACAAATCCATCCCTGACCGTCTGTGTCGGTCACATAAGAAGCATGGCCGCAGCCGTTAATATTCATGGATTTGGACAAAATTGGCGTCGGGAGTTTCTCCCAACTCTGGATGTCCAGCGGATCGCCGCCCAGATATTTGAGTTGGCCGAGCTTATATTCGGTCGTCCAGTAGCCGCTGCCGGAGTAGACCACGTAGATCGAGCCGTCGCTGCCGTAAACGGCCGTGCCGCCCTCAACGACTTTCGGGTAAGATGCGCCGGTGGAAGCGTTGTAGGCTGCGCCGCCCATTTCCCAGGAATATTCCGGCGTGCAGATCACGCCGTAGGTTCCGGTGATCGTCCACGGGTTGGACATCTGTGCGATGTTGATCGTCTGATAGAAATTCGAAGTGCCGCGGCCAGATTCTCCGACCCACATGGTATACAGCGCGCCGTCGATGCGGATGATCGTTTGACCTGCCGCCCACGTTTCGTCGGTCAGCGCGGGATAGTCTGGGCTTTCTACTTTGATCGGTACGTTAGCTTCTCCGGTGACCGGGTGTCCCCACGGTCCCATCAGGTCGTCCGTCAGGCACTTGATCACATACATGCGGTGATTGACATTGTTGCCGTCGTCGCAGGCAATGAAGCAGTACCATCCGGCATATTCCTCGCCGAAATCCTCAGGCCCGAAATAATGAATTTCGGGAGACCAGAGATTTTTAGACCACATTTTTCCTGTGTCGGGCTTGTAGATAACCGTTCCGGAAGCATATTGCAGATCGGCGATGTTCGCCGCTTTAAACAGCGTCAGTTGCGTGCTGCCGGTAGCGATGTAATAGTAGTTTCCTTCATAGAAGAACAGCCAGGGGTCAGCACCGTTGGACCGTATGGGATTGGTAAAGGAAAGTGTCCCGGTTTCGTTTGCTTCGAGATCGATATTCGAGGCAGGATACAGCGCGCTCGTCATGCCGCCGTTTAATTTGGACGTGCCGGTGAGGTCGGTGACATGCGCGAAGTCTCCGCCGTTTATGTAGACGCTGTAGCTGCCCGAATAGGTGCCGAGCGTTGTACTGGCTGCGGCGATCGTGCCGTAAAATGTGCCGCCGTTGACTGTCAGCACAACATTTGAATTCAGACTCAGTCTGTCGGTATCAAGTGTGGAGGCAAAGACGCCCGCGTAGAAGATGCCCCCGTTAATCGTAACGTTTATGTCGCCGATGTGCGAAGCAGCACCGCCAAGCGTAAGACGCTCAAAAAATTCTCCGCCGTTGACGGTCATATTGACGCCGAGTGTCCTGATGCTGCTTGCAGCGTTGCCGCCGCGCACTCTCTGCCATTTTCCGCTGTTGATCGTCAGATCGGTTTCAGAACGGATGACCGAGGACGCGCCGCCGCCCATTACGGACAGATAGGTATTGATGCCGGTATATCGTTCACTGACAATGTTATCGCCGAGCGTGAATGTATACCCATTTCCATAAAGCGCGCCGTAGTTCTTTGCGCAGACCAGCGTAATGTCGTGAAATTCAGTTTCGCCGCCGCAGTAGAAGTTTGCCTGAAACCGCAGCTTTGCTCCGTTGGTTTTCGCATAGTCCGTATCGCCGTATACGGAGGTAATCGTGATTTTCGAAGTATTTGTCACGTTGATAAAGGCTTCGCTGAGGGTATACTCGCCGCAGAGGACGATGACGCCGCCGTTGGGAAGCGCGGCATAAGCGTCCGCGAGACTGCCGAGCGGTACGGAGGGTGCGGTGCCGTTTCCGGTTCCGCCGCCTGCAAGGTAGACTATATTTTCATCGTTGAGGGAAAACAGTGCGGCCGCGGAACCAAGGTCGGAGAGACTGTACATAGATTCGTTCAGCTTCAGCGTTCCTTGTACGCTGATGCCACTGGCCGAATATGCGCCGACCGTGCCGCCGTATAAAACGAGTTCCAAATGTTCTGTGACGTTATTGATTTCCAGCTTCTGAATACTACCGCCGCTGATATTGAGGGAGAAGCGTTTGATGGTGCTTTCTGTCGTTTTCACGGTGTTGATAAGGCCGTTTATGATTTCGATATCAGCCGATGTGGTTCCGCCGGTGACGGTCTCCGCGACCGCGCCGTCCAGCGTGATGGATGCGTCTGCGGTTCCGCCGTTAATCGTTCCATAAATACCGGTGTAGAGTGCGGCGGAACCGGTCACATCCGCTTTCCCGGACATCGTTACAGTGTCCCGGATTGTGAGATGGCCGTGTTCGGCGTCAAACGAACAATTTTCGGCAGTAAGTGTTATATGATCAAAAACCGTTTTTCCTGCGAGCGAATATGTTCCGCTGATGTTGAGCGCGTCATCTTCGTCCAAACCTAAGATACGGATCTCGGCGCTGTGCGCGGGTTCTGCAAAATTGTTCAGATGGAGGCTGCCCGTCACGGCGATTTCGCCGCCGGTTGCGGCCAGTTTGACGAAAGCAGCGGAAAACGATGCGGGATTGGCTAAGGAATCGCCGCTGCCCGACGCGTTTTCTTTTACATAGATACGTGTATTGTTTACGATCGTGTCAAATTCGGCACCGAGCGTTTCAATATCTGCATTTTGATAGAAAAGCGCGTTGTAATAAAGCGTTTTCGGTTTGTTTGCTGTTTTTTCCAGATTGGCAACTTCGTCGTTGTAGCAGGAGACCGAGGCTTTGCTTACGGCTGCGCCGGTTAGATATACGTCTGCCGAACCGAGTACATTGTTTATGGATAATTCCTTGATCGTGCCGCCGGAGAGTGTAAAGACGGCGTTTCCATTCAGCCGGCGCGAAAGATCGCCGCCTGCGAACAACTGGTCGATCGTACCGCCGCTGACTGTGATTTGCGCATGGTTGGAGTACTGTCGTTCCACTGAGCCGCCGTATACTCTGGCAATCGTACCACCGGAGATGTCAATGTAATGCGTGCCTGTAAAGGTCATGTTCTGCGCGCCGGAGGCTAGTTGCCTGGTACCGCCTACGACAACATAAAACGAACCGCTTTGGATTGTAATGTGCGAATCTTTTGTTACGTCCACATCGTTTGCCGGGCTCTGATAGCCGCCGACGACATAAATGCCATTTCCTGAACTTGTATTGTTGGTTGTAACGCCCATGCCAAAGGTAATGTGGTTATAATTGGCTACAAAATTCAGGGTATTGGCAAAATCAATTTGGATATTTTCAAAGGTGGTGTCGCCGTTGAGCACATATCGGAGCGCGTTTCCAAAAGTCAGTTTTGCGCCGCTTAGCCCATAGTCGTTCAAGCCGTCAGTTGAAGTAATCGTAATCGGCGCGGTATGTACCGGCTCGGTGACGGTGGACGGAACCGCATATGCATTCATAATGACGATGCGCCCGCCAGTATCTTTCAGTACATTGATTGCGCGTGTCAAGGTTTTGAGCGGCATATCCGGGCTACTACCCGACGCTTCGTCGCTGCCTGTCTCGGCGTGAACATATAAAACGGTTTCATCGCTGCCGGCTGCGGATATGCCGATCTGCAGCGCGGAGAATGCCAGCGCTGCGCAGAGCGCGCCGAGCAGGTACAAGAAAAACATTTTTCCTAAATGAAGTTTAAACGTATTTTTCATTGGTTTACCTCAAGAAACATTGGTTTTGGAATAGATTGCGCAATGGGATATAACCTGTTTTTATTTTGCGACGGAATCGAAGCGGTCGATTTTTTCGGCGAGAGGAGTAGGATTGACGTTGACCGTGTAGACTTTGGAGGGGCTTTCAGGATGCTTTGAGCCGCTGCCGATGACCACGCCGTCTTTATCTGCGGTGTAGGGCTCGACAAATGCATACCGGCCGCTGGATGTGTCTTTCCCGAGATATGCGTGATAACAGATCCACCCCTGACCGTCTGTGTCGGTCACATAAGAAGCATGGCCGCAGCCGTTGAGTTCGTCCGATTTTGAGAAAATTGGCGTCGGGAGTTTCTCCCAACTCTGGATGTCCAGCGGATCGCCGCCCAGATATTTGAGTTGGCCGAGCTTATATTCGGTCGTCCAGTAGCCGCTGCCGGAGTAGACCACGTAGATCGAGCCGTCGCTGCCGTAAACGGCCGTGCCGCCCTCAACGACTTTCGGGTAAGATGCGCCGGTGGAAGCGTTGTAGGCTGCGCCGCCCATTTCCCAGGAATATTCCGGCGTGCAGATCACGCCGTAGGTTCCGGTGATCGTCCACGGGTTGGACATCTGTGCGATGTTGATCGTCTGATAGAAATTCGAAGTGCCGCGGCCAGATTCTCCGACCCACATGGTATACAGCGCGCCGTCGATGCGGATGATCGTTTGACCTGCCGCCCACGTTTCGTCGGTCAGCGCGGGATAGTCTGGGCTTTCTACTTTGATCGGTACGTTAGCTTCTCCGGTGACCGGGTGTCCCCACGGTCCCATCAGGTCGTCCGTCAGGCACTTGATCACATACATGCGGTGATTGACATTGTTGCCGTCGTCGCAGGCAATGAAGCAGTACCATCCGGCATATTCCTCGCCGAAATCCTCAGGCCCGAAATAATGAATTTCGGGAGACCAGAGATTTTTAGACCACATTTTTCCTGTGTCGGGCTTGTAGATAACCGTTCCGGAAGCATATTGCAGATCGGCGATGTTCGCCGCTTTAAACAGCGTCAGTTGCGTGCTGCCGGTAGCGATGTAATAGTAGTTTCCTTCATAGAAGAACAGCCAGGGGTCAGCACCGTTGGACCGTATGGGATTGGTAAAGGAAAGTGTCCCGGTTTCGTTTGCTTCGAGATCGATATTCGAGGCAGGATACAGCGCGCTCGTCATGCCGCCGTTTAATTTGGACGTGCCGGTGAGGTCGGTGACATGCGCGAAGTCTCCGCCGTTTATGTAGACGCTGTAGCTGCCCGAATAGGTGCCGAGCGTTGTACTGGCTGCGGCGATCGTGCCGTAAAATGTGCCTCCGTTGACCGTCAGCACAACGTTTGAATTTAGTGAAAGATCGCTTGAGTCGAGCGTAGAGGCAAAAATGCCCTGGTAGAATGTGCCGCCGTTGATTTCGGCATGGATATCGCCGCCGTGCGAGGTGCCGCTGCCAAGCGTCAGGCGTTCGACAAATTCGCCGCCGTTGATTGTGAGATTGACTGTCATAGCCGAGGCGTCCATTGCGTTGCCGCCGCGCACTCTTTGCCATTTTCCGCTGTTAATCGTCAGGTCTGTGCCGGTGAGTCCCGGCGTTCCACCGCCCATAACAGACAGGTATGTAGTGACGCTGCTATGCATTTCACAGGTGATGTTGTCGCCGAGCGTGAGCTTGTGTCCGTTTGCGTACAAAACGCCGTAGCGCTTGGCGCAGACCAGCGTGATGTCGCGGAATTCTGTTTCGCCGGCACAGTAAAGATTGGTGTTGAATTGGAATTTCGCGCCGTTTGTTTTTGCGTAATCTATGCCGTCGTACACGGACGTGATCGTAATTTTGGATGTGTGGGTCGAATTGCCCAGTGTGCCGCTGAGGGTATATTCGCCGCATACGACAATCACGCCGCCGTTCGGGAGGGCTGCATAGGCGTCCGTGAGGTTGCCGAGCGGCATCGTGGGTCTCATTCCGTTGCCGGTGCCGCCGTTCATCAGGTAAACGACTTGTTCATCGTCTACTGTGAACAAGGAAGCCGCCGGGCCGAGGTCTGCCAGCTTATAAAAGGCTTCGTTCAGCTTTGCGGTACCCTGTACGTTTGTGCCGCTGACTGCGTATGCGCCGACTGTGCCGCCGTACAGGATAATCTCCAGTTCTTCGCTGACATTGTTGAATTCCAGTTTCTGAACGCTGCCTCCGCTTATATTCAGATGAAAGCGGCGAATTGTGCTTTCGGAGGTTTTCAGCGTACCGACCGCGCCGTCTATGATTTCGATATTGGCGGATGCCGTTCCGCCGGTCACCGTGTCCGCATCTGCGCCGTCTATGACAATGACCGCGTCGGCGCTCCCGCCGCTTACGGTGCCGAAGACGCCGCCGTACAGTGCGGCGGAACCGCTTATATTCGCTTTGCCGGACATGGTCACCGTATCCCGGACGGTCAATTTGCCGTTTTCCGCCTGGAAAGTGCAGTTGTCTGCGGCAAGCGTGATATTTTCAAGTGTTGTTTCGCCGCCGAGGGTATAAATGCCGTCGATACGGAGCGTGCTTTCCTTGTCTGCACCTGTAATTTGAATCCCGGCGCTGTGCGCGGATTCTGAAAATCCTTTTAGCTGGACTGTGCCGATGACCGAAATTTTGCCGCCCATTTTTGCCGCCGCAGAAAATGCGCCGGCAAAGGATATGGGATCGGAGCGGGAAGCACCGGTGCCAAGAGCGCCTTCTTTTGCGTAAATCTCTGTGATATTTATCGCTGTGTCAAAGCTAGCGCCGATTGCTTCGATCAGCGTCGGTTCGTAAAAGAGTGCGTTAAAGTGGAGTGCTTTGACTCGGTTTGCTTTCTGCGCAAGTTCTGCGACCTCAGCGTTTCCGTAGGAAATCGAAGCTTTTCCGACGGCTGCGCCGGTCAGATACACATCGGCCGAACCGATCACGTTGTTGACGTTCAGCTGATCGACCGAGCCGCCCGATAAGGTGACGGTGGCGTTTCCATTGAGCCGGCGTGTTGCGTCGCCGCCCGTAAACAACTGAGCGACATTTCCGCCGCTGACGGTGATATTTGCATGATTGGAGTACTGCTTTTCTAAGGAACCGCCGTATACTTTGGAAATTGTGCCGCCCGAGATGTCAATGTTATGCGTGCCGGTAAAGGTCATATTTTTCGCGCCGGAGGCGGCTTGCCTTGTGCCGCCGGCTACAGCGTAAAATGTGCCGCTTTGTATTGTGATATGAGAATCCTTGTTTATGTTTACGTCGTTGCCCGGACTTTGATAGCCGCCGACGATATACACGCCGTTCCCATTGGTCGTATTGTTTGTGACAATGCCTTCGCCGAACGTAATGTGGTTGTAATTGGCAACAAAATTCAGTGTTTGTGAAAAATCAATCTGAATGTTTTCAAAGGAAGTATCGCCGCCGAGTAGATAGCGGAGCGCGCTGCCAAACACCAGCTTTGCGCCGTCCTTGCCATAATCCGTTTCTCCGTCGCTTGTGGAAATGACAATCGGCGCGGCGTGCGCCGGCTCGGTCATCGTGGAAACGACGGAATATGCATCCATAATAACAATCCGGCCGCCGGTCTCTTTTAGTTTTTCAATGGCGTGCGGGATGGTTTTGAAAGGCGCGTCTGCACTGCCCGCGGCTTCGTCGCTGCCTGCGGCTGAATGTACGTAGACGGTTGCGCCGCTGAGTGGCGGCGAGAGCCCTTCTGTTTGCGATGCGTCGGATTTTTCATAATCGTTTGAAGTGATGCCGGTACCGTCCGTGCCGGACGTCGGGACGGACGCGTTTTCATTGCAGGCTGTGAGGAGAAATATCATGACAAACGCAAGCGTTAAAGTTAAAATTTTTTTCATTGTATACCTCGCTCTATTCGGATTCGATTTTTCACTTAAATTATAGCATATTGCCGGATTTTGGGCAACGCAAAATTTCAACTCGTTCGGCAAAAAAATTGCAGCATTGGGCGGATTCAAAAACTGGAATATTTTTCAAAAATAAAATTGCAAAATCCTTGTAATCATGAGAAGAACGTGTTAAAATGCTTGTCGTGAGTTCGAAATCCTCCTCACATAAAACAAAACTAGGAGATAGGAAAATGAAACAAAAAAGCAAATTTCTCTGTCAAGGGGCGGTAATTGCCGCGTTGTATGTCGTGCTTACTTGGCTTGCCGCATTGCTGGGTCTTTCCAGCGGCGCTGTGCAGGTGCGCTTTTCAGAGGCGCTCTGCATATTGCCTTATTTTACGCCTGCGGCAATCCCGGGCTTGTTTATCGGCTGTATTTTGGCCAATCTTTTGACTGGCGCCGTATTTTGGGATGTGATTTTCGGCAGTTTTGCAACGCTGCTCGGTGCATCCGTCGCTTATTTTGTCCGGCGCTTTAAGCGGCTGGTGCCTCTGCCGACTGTGCTTGCCAATATGCTGATCGTGCCTTTTGTGCTTCGGCTGGCTTATGGAGTGCCTGACGCATGGTGGTATTTGATGCTGACGGTCGGCGCCGGTGAGATCATCTCCGTATATGGGTTCGGTATGCTTTTGCTCTTTGCACTGGATAAACGCGGTCGGCGGATATTCGGATAAAGAGAGAATTTGAAAAACAACCATAAATATAACGAAAAAGGCAGTGCGGCAGAAAATTTTTCTGCCGCACTGTCGCTGTTGGCAAGCTATGATACCGCCTTTTCGTTAAAACAAGCCAGAAATTTTTCCGTTTGCATCTACGTCGATTTTTTCTGCCGCGGGAATGCGGGGGAGTCCCGGCATGGTCATAATGTCGCCGGTCAGGACTACAATGAAGCCCGCGCCCGCGGAAATTTTCACATTCTTTACGTTGACTATGAATTTTTCGGGCGCGCCGGCAAGCGTGGGATCGTCCGAAAAGCTGTACTGCGTTTTGGCAATGCAGACGGGCAGATTCCCGTAGCCGAGCGCGGTGAGCAAGTCGATTTGCTTTTTTGCGGCTGGCGCGACCGAGATACCCGCGCCGCCGTATATGCGCCGTACGATCATCTCGATCTTCTCCTCGATTGGGCAATCCAGCGGATAGGAGAAGGCAAAATCGCCAGGCATTTCGCACAGACGGACGACTTCTTTTGCAAGTTCGGTACCGCCTGCGCCCCCCTTTGCCCATACGTCGGAGAGAACCGCGTTTACGCCGAGCGCGCGGCATTGATCCAGTACGAGTGCGGTTTCCGCGTCGGTGTCGGTAGGAAAGCGGTTGAGCGCGACTACCAGCGGCAGCCTATAAACGTTTTTGATGTTGGAAACGTGACGGAGCAAATTGGGAAGTCCTCGCTTAAGCGCCTCGAGATCTTCGCGCCCCAGTTCGCTTTTGGGCATGCCTCCGTGCATTTTCAGCGCCCGGATGGTCGCTACGATGACGACGGCGGCAGGAATGAGCCCTGCGAGGCGGCATTTGATATCCAAAAATTTTTCCGCGCCGAGATCGGCGCCGAATCCCGCTTCGGTCACAGTGTAGTCTCCAAGCTTTAGCGCCATGCGTGTCGCCGTGATCGAATTGCAGCCGTGCGCAATATTTGCAAAAGGACCTCCGTGGACGAATGCAGGCGTCCCCTCGAGCGTCTGTACAAGATTCGGCTTCAGCGCGTCGCGCAGCAGCGCGGTCATGGCGCCCTCCGCGTGCAGATCTCCGCAGCGCACTGGTTTGTCGTCCGCGGTATAGCCGATGATGATTTGTGCAAGCTTTTGTTTCAGATCGGAAATGGAAGCGGAAAGACAGAGCACCGCCATGATCTCGGAGGCGACGGTAATGTCAAATCCGTCCTCCCGCGGCACGCCGTTGACACGGCCGCCGAGACCGTCCACGATATTGCGGAGTTGCCGGTCGTTCATGTCTACGCAGCGCTTCCAGGTGATCTTGCGCGTGTCGATGCCGAGCGCGTTTCCCTGATGAATGTGATTGTCTATCATGGCAGCGAGCAGGTTGTTTGCGGCGCCGATGGCATGAAAATCTCCGGTGAAATGAAGATTAATGTCTTCCATTGGCACCACTTGGGCATAACCGCCGCCTGCCGCGCCGCCTTTAATGCCGAATACCGGGCCGAGCGAAGGCTCACGAAGTGCGACGGTTACACGCTTGCCGATTCTTTTCAATCCGTCCGCAAGACCGATGGTGGTCGTCGTTTTTCCCTCGCCGGCAGGCGTGGGCGTAATTGCGGTGACGAGAATCAGTTTCCCGTCCGTGCGTTCGGTTTCGTCCATCAGGGAGAGGTCGATCTTCGCCTTATACCGGCCGTACTGCTCGACGTATTTTTCCGAAATTCCCGCTTCGGCGGCGATTTCAGAAATCGGTTTCATTGAACAGTTCTGTGCGATTTCAATATCCGAAAGATACTTCATGGTGATCTCCTTCCATAAGAGCCGGTTAAGTATTAAAGTACTTTACAGCCGATTTGAACATTTTAATATCGTAGTCGCCGTACACGTTTTTATACAGGTCTTTCCCGATGCGTTCCGCATGTCCCATTTTCCCGAAGACGCGTCCGTCGGGCGAGGTAATGCCCTCGATTGCCGCTGCGGAGCCGTTGGGATTATAGCGGATATCCATAGTCGCGCTGCCGTTTGGATCGGCATACTGCGTTGCGATTTGCCCGTTTTCTGCAAGCTTTTCGATCATCGAGTCGCTGGCCAGGAAACGGCCTTCGCCGTGCGAAACCGGGACGAGATACACATCGCCTACGCGCGTTTCGCTGAGCCACGGTGACATGTTGGAGGCGATGCGCGTACGCACGATGCGCGATTGGTGGCGTCCAATGGTATTGTAGGTCAGGGTAGGACAATTTTCGTCCGTATCGACGATTCTCCCAAAAGGAACGAGTCCCAGCTTGATCAGCGCCTGAGATCCGTTGCAGATACCGCAGATCAGACCGTCCCGCTTTTCCAAAAGCGCTTCGACAGAAGCTTTGACCGCGCCGCTTCGGAAGAAAGCCGTGATGAATTTGCCGGAACCGTCGGGTTCATCACCGCCGGAAAAACCGCCGGGGATGAAAATCATCTGCGCGCCTGCTACCTTTTGAGCAAACGCTTCCACACTGCGGGCAACGCCGTCTGCCGTCAGGTTGTTGATGACAAAAATTTCTGCGTCCGCACCCGCTTCGCGCATTGCCCGCGCAGAGTCGAATTCGCAGTTTGTACCCGGAAATACGGGGATAATCACACGCGGTTTTGCGGTCTTCAGCGCAGGCGAACGATGTTGTGTGCCGGATTCAAACGTCAAATTCGGCGCGGCTTTGGATTTCTCTGAAACTTTGCACGGGAATACGCTTTCCAGTTTGTCCTCGTACATACCGAGAAGCCTGTTAAGCGGACACGCGGCGTCTCCATATTTGATCGAACCGTCGTTTGTGGTCGTGCCGAGCAATACGCCGACGTCGCTGTTGTCCGTGAGTTCCAGTACAAACGCGCCGTAGCGATATCCGAACAAAAGTTCGAGCGGGAGCGCGTCCTCAAATCGGAAGCCGAGCATGTTTCCAAAGCACATTTTTAAAATCGCTTCGGAAATTCCGCCGTAACCCGGCGTCCATGCCGCCGCGACTTTGCCCGCGCGCATCAGCGCCGTGACGCGGTTAAATAGATTCAGCAGCGATTTGGCGTCGGGCAGACCTTCGCCGCTGTATTCCGGCGCAAGGAGAACGACGCGGTGTTCCGCTTCCTTGAATTCCGGTGAAAGGATATGTTTCGTTTTTGAGGTTGTGACCGCAAAGGAAACCAGGGTAGGGGGGACGTCTAAATTTTCAAAAGAACCGCTCATCGAGTCTTTTCCGCCGATCGCGCCGATCCCCAGTTCCATCTGCGCACGAAACGCACCGAGCAGCGCTGATACAGGTTTTCCCCAGCGCTTCGGATCGCGGCCGAGCCGTTCGAAATATTCCTGGAAAGTAAGGTACACGTCTTGGAAGGCCGCGCCGGTGGCAATCAGCTTCGCAACCGATTCCACAACGGCGAGATAAGCGCCGTGGAAAGGACTTTGTTCGGTGATAAACGGATTGTAACCGAAAGCCATCAGCGAGCAGTCGTCGGTATTTCCGGTTTCCAGTGAGATTTTCTGCACCATAGCCTGGATCGGCGTCAATTGATATTTTCCGCCGAATGGCATTAGAACCGTGCCGGCGCCGATCGTGGAGTCAAAGCGTTCGGAAAGGCCGCGCTTTGAACAGACGTTGAGATCTTCCGCCAAATTGCCAAGACCGGTGCAAAAATCCTCGGGTAAAGCTTTTTCAAATGCCTGTGGCGCGCAAAGAATCGCTTCCATGTGTTTTTCCGCACCGTTGGAATTAAGAAAATCGCGTGAAATATCTACGATCGTTTTTCCGTTCCAGCGCATGGTCAGGCGCGGTTCCGCTTTTACGGCGGCAATCACGGTCGCTTCCAGATTTTCGGCGGCTGCCAACTCGAAAAAGCGGTCGCGGCTTTCGGGCGCGATAACAACGGCCATGCGTTCCTGCGATTCGCTGATCGCAAGTTCGGTGCCGTCAAGGCCTTCATATTTTTTGGTCACTTTATTCAGGTCAATGTCCAAGCCGTCGGCCAGTTCTCCGACCGCAACCGAAACACCGCCCGCGCCGAAATCGTTGCAGCGCTTAATCATGCGGCAGACCTCGCCGCTGCGGAACAGGCGCTGCAGTTTGCGTTCTTCAGGCGCGTTGCCTTTTTGCACCTCGGCGCCGCAGCTTTCGAGCGAATGGAGATCGTGTGATTTTGAAGAGCCAGTCGCACCGCCGCAGCCATCGCGGCCGGTTCTGCCGCCGAGCAGCACGACGAGATCCCCGGGCGCTGGGCGCTCGCGGCGGACGTTTTTGGCTGGAGCCGCGGCGACAACAGCGCCGATTTCCATGCGTTTTGCCGCGTAGCCGTCGTGATAGATCTCGTCTACGATACCAGTTGCAAGCCCAATCTGGTTTCCGTAAGAGGAATAGCCCGCTGCCGCCGTTGTGACGATTTTCCTCTGCGGAAGTTTGCCGGGCAGCGTTTCTTCTACCGGGCGCAGCGGATTTGCCGCGCCGGTCACACGCATAGCGCCGTAAACGTAGGCCCGCCCGGACAGTGGATCGCGGATCGCGCCGCCGATACAGGTTGCCGCGCCGCCGAACGGTTCTATTTCGGTCGGATGGTTGTGCGTTTCGTTTTTGAAGAGAAGAAGCCACGGTTCTTCTTTTCCGTCTATTGTAACGGTCATTTTTACCGTACAGGCGTTGATCTCTTCGGATTCGTCCAGCTTGTCCAGCATGCCTGCGGCGCGCAGGTGACGAACGGCTATGGTTGCGATGTCCATCAGACAGACCGGCTTTTTGCGTCCAAGCTGCGCCCGCACGCGAAGATACTGCGTATAGGCGTCTTCTAAAAGCTTGTCTTCAAAAGTTACATTATCCAGCGTGGTCAGAAACGTCGTATGCCGGCAGTGATCTGACCAATAGGTGTCGATCATGCGCAGTTCGGTAATCGTCGGGTCGCGGTGCTCGCCGCGAAAATAGTCGCGACAGAACGCGAGGTCGTTTTCATCCATGGCAAGGCCGTATTTCTGAATACAGGGTGAAAGCGCCTTTTCTTCCATCTCGCAAAAGCCGGTCAGTGTTTCAACGCCGGACGGAATCTCCCAGTCTGCGCGGAGCGTTTCAAAGGAGGCAAAGGAGGCCTCGCGCGCTTCCACCGGATTAATTACATATTTTTTGATGCGTGTAATTTCCAATTCAGACAGCGCGCCATAAAGCAAATAGAGCTTTGCCGTGCGTACAAGCGGACGATCTCCGCAGGAGATGATCTGAATGCATTGCGCCGCACTGTCCGCGCGCTGATCGAACTGCCCTGGGAGATACTCCACGGCGAAAGCGCGCGCGCCCGAAAGATCCGGATGATCATAGATCAGATCGAGCTGCGGCTCTGAGAAAACAGTGCGCTTTGCGTATTCGAACAGCGCCTCGTCAATGTTTTCCACATCGTAGCGGTTGAGGATGCGTACATCCTCCAGCGCCGTGACGCCGAGCAGTGTGCGTGCGTCGGCGCACAGTGCGGCCGCTTCATTGGCAAGTTCTTTCTTTTTTTCTACATATACTCTATAAACCATCAGTTAGTTCTCCTCTGCTGCCGCAAGCGCCCGAGCGCCGATGTCCCGGCGGTAATGCGCGTCTTTGAAATGAATGCGTTCGACATTCCGATACGCTGTGTCCAGCGCCTCGCGCAGTGTTTTTCCCGTCGCGCAGACGCCGAGTACCCGGCCGCCTGCCGTTTTCAGCCTGCCATTCTCAAGCTTTGCGCCCGCGACGTATACCGAATCCAAAAGCGCGTCGGGAATGTCGATGGTATAACCAGTCGAATAGCTTTTCGGATAGCCGCCCGAGGCCATGACAACGCAGGCGGCGCATTCGTCGGAAAATTCGACCATTTCAGACGTCAGCGTCCCGTTTGTGGTCGCCTGCATGATCGAAAGCAGATCGCTCTTTAAAAGCGGGAGTACGACTTGTGTTTCCGGGTCGCCGAAACGACAGTTGTATTCAATGACTTTCGGTCCGTCCGCAGTCAGCATCAGGCCAAAATATAAGCATCCGCGGAAAGCGCGGCCTTCTGCGCGCATCGCTTCAATCGTCGGTTGGAAAATCGTCTCCATACAGCGTGCGGCGATTTCCTTTGTATAGAAAGGGTTTGGCGCGATCGTTCCCATGCCGCCGGTATTCAGTCCGCAGTCCCCATCGAGCGCGCGCTTGTGATCCATGGAGGAGATCATCGGTACGACGGTTTTGCCGTCGGTAAACGCGAGCACCGATACCTCCGGGCCGCGGAGAAACTCCTCGATTACAACGCGGCTGCCGCTTTCGCCAAAAACCTTGTCCTCCATCATCGAACGCACGGCTAAAATGGCCTCTTCTTTGGTTTCGGCGATTACAACGCCTTTGCCAAGCGCGAGGCCGTCGGCTTTGATTACGGTGGGCAGGGGCGCGTTTTCGAGATAGGCAAGCGCAGCAGCTGCTGTGTCGAATACCGCGTAGGCGGCGGTCGGAATCTGGTATTTTTTCATCAGGTTTTTTGCAAAAATTTTGCTTCCCTCAATAGCCGCGGCGGCGCGTGACGGGCCAAAGCAGGGAATGCCCGCCTGCGCAAGCGCGTCCACTGCGCCGAGCACCAGCGGGTCGTCCGGTGCGACGACCGCATAATCGATGGCATGTCCGCAGGCAAAACGGACGATGCCATCGATGTCTTTTGCGCCGACAGAAACACATTCGGCGTCGGCTGCGATGCCGCCGTTTCCGGGAAGCGCGTATATTTTGGTTACCGCTCGGTTTTCTTTTAGTTTTTTGATAATGGCGTGTTCGCGTCCTCCTCCGCCTACGACCAGTATGTTCATAAGCTTCCTCCGCTGTTTGTTAAATTTTCTCTTTCAGAATATTCGCGCAGACTCGTTCGGCTGCGCGGGGCAGGATTACCCATTCCGCCTGACGCATCACACGCTGCTGCAGGATTTCAGGCGTATCGCATTTGCGGATGGCGACCGCTTTTTGCATGATAATTTTTCCGCCGTCCGGCACCTCGTTGACAAAATGCACGGTTGCGCCGGTGATTTTCACGCCGTATGCGAGCGCCGCCTCATGGACTTTGAGACCATAATAGCCTTTTCCGCAGAAAGACGGAATCAGCGACGGGTGCACGTTGATGATTCGGTTTGGAAACGCGCTGGTGAATTTTTCGGACAGGATGCACATAAACCCGGCCAGAATAATAAGGTCGATTTTGTTTTCGCGAAGAAGTCTGGTCAGCCGGGCCTCGAAATCGTCCGTGCCGGCGCAGTCTCCTTTTGTGATAATTGAAATCTTAATTCCGGCGGCGCTGGCGCGCGTGAGCGCATAGGCGTCTGCTTTATTGGAGATGACCAGTTCGATCGTGCCGCTTTTCAAAATTCCGCTCCGCTGCGCGTCGATGAGCGCCTGCAAATTGGTGCCGCCGCCCGAGACCAGTACGGCGATTCTTGCTTTCAGCATATGGTGATTTTGTCCTCGCTTTCAATGATTTCGCCGATGGTATAGGCATCTTCTCCCTGCGCATGCAAAACGGAGAGCGCACGGTCTGCATCGGAGGCTGAAATGATGGCGCTCATGCCTACGCCCATATTGAAAGTGTTGAACATATCGCGCTCTGGAATGCCGCCGGCGCTTGCAATGAGATCAAAGATGGGCAGCACGCGGACAGCGCGCTTTTCGATTTTAGCACCGAGCCCGTTTGGAATGCTGCGCGGAATATTTTCATAAAAACCGCCGCCCGTGATATGGGAAACGCCGTGCACTTCGACTGAACTGGTCAGCGCCAGCATCGGTTTGACATAGATTTTTGTGGGAGTCAGCAGCGCTTCGCCGAGGGATTTTCCGCCAAGTTCGTCTATTTTTGCGCAGAGATCGCCACTTTCCACGCCAAAGACTTTTCGCACCAATGAAAAGCCGTTGGAATGCACGCCGCTTGAAGGAAGCGCGATGACCACATCACCCCGGCGCATACGTTTGTTGTCGATGATTTTGGATTTGTCTACCGCGCCGACTGCAAAACCGGCAAGGTCATATTCATCCTGCGGATAAAAGCCCGGCATTTCGGCAGTTTCGCCGCCGATCAGCGCTGCGCCTGACTGTACGCAGCCTTCTGCAACGCCTTTTACGATGTCTGCGATACGCTCGGGAATATTTTTTCCACAGGCGATATAGTCCAAAAAGAAGAGCGGTTTTGCTCCGCAGCAGATGATGTCGTTGACGCACATGGCGACGCAGTCAATGCCTACGGTGTCGTGCTTGTCCATCAGAAACGCAAGCTTCAGCTTTGTGCCTACGCCGTCCGTGCCGCTGACAAGTACAGGGCGTTCCATGCCGTGCACATCGAGTTCAAACAGACCGCCGAATCCGCCGACGTCCGAACATACGCCGCTCGTCATGGTGCGCGCGACGTGCTGCTTCATCAGTTCTACGGCGCGGTAGCCGGCGGTGATGTCCACGCCTGCGGCGGCGTAGCTTTCGGATTTTGAATTTTTCATAATGTCCTCCGCTGATTTATTCGCCTTTCCCGTTTTCGGAAATTTTACTTTCAAATCGGTTTTTATGCGCTTCGGACGGAACATCCGTCGGATATACGCCGTTGAAACAAGCGCAGCAATAACCTTTCCCATTGATTCCATAGGCAAGTTTCGTCACGCTGTCGACGCTGAGGTATCCCAGTGTGTCGACGTCGATAATTTTGGCCGTTTCTTCTACGGTATGGCGGCATGCGATCAGGTTTTCCCGCGAGTCGATATCGGTGCCGTAGTAGCAGGGATTCAAAAACGGCGGCGCGGATACCCGCATATGGATTTCCTTGGCGCCGGCTTCGCGCAGCAGGCGCACGATGCGCGCGCTGGTCGTGCCGCGGACGATAGAGTCGTCGATCAGAACAATGCGTTTGCCGCGCACCACATCCGGTATCGGATTGAGTTTGATCCGCACCTTGTCCTCGCGGCTTTTTTGACCCGGCGCGATAAACGTGCGCCCAATATACTTGTTTTTGATAAAGCCAATCTCATAGGGGATGCCCGATTGCTTGGAGTAGCCGACCGCGGCGTCAATGCCTGAGTCGGGCACGCCGATGACGACGTCGGCCTGCACGGGATGTTCCAGCGCGAGGAATGCGCCTGCGCGCATGCGCGCGGTGTGCACTGTGCAGCCTTCGATAACGGAGTCCGGACGCGCAAAGTAAATATATTCGAATACGCAGAACGTGGGATGCTTTTTGCCGCAGTGATCGCGGATGCTGCGGATTCCGTTTGCGTCAAACACCAGGATTTCGCCTGCTTCAAGATCGCGGACGAGTGTCGCGCCGACTGCGTCCAGCGCGCAGCTTTCCGAAGCGACGACATAGGCCCCGTCCGGCGTTTTGCCGTAGCACAGCGGGCGAAACCCGTTTTCGTCCCGGACGGCGATCAGTTTGGAGGGGGACATGATCACAAGCGAATACGCGCCGCCGAGTCTATTCATAGCGCGGTTGACCGCTTCCTCGATGGAGGGCGCTGTCAGACGCTCTTTGGTAATCATATAAGAAATGACTTCCGTGTCGCTTGTCGTGTGAAAAATGGAGCCTTCCATTTCCAGCGCGGCGCGCAGTTCGTAGGAATTGGTCAGATTGCCATTGTGCGCCAGTGCCATATGCCCTTTGATATGGTTTACAACGATCGGCTGCGCGTTGACGCGGTCGTTCGATCCGGTTGTGCCGTAGCGGACGTGTCCGACCGCCATCTTCCCCTCGCCAAGCGTTTCGAGCACTTCAGGTGTAAAAACATCGTTGACAAGCCCGGTATCTTTGTGCGTGCGGAAGATGCCGTCGTCGTTGACGACAATGCCGCAGCTTTCCTGACCGCGGTGCTGAAGGGCGAACAGCCCATAATAGACTGTGCGCGCCAAATCGGCGGTATTTGGAGAATAAACGCCGAATACGCCGCATTCTTCTCTTAAATTACTCATTCGCTCTTTCCTTAAAATTATCAATACGGATCAGCTAAAGATCCGTTTCATCATTTCGGCATAGGCATCTTCCACGCCGCCAAGATCCCGGCGGAACCGGTCTTTGTCCAGTTTTTCATGGGTCACGCTGTCCCAGAACCGGCAGGTGTCGGGGGAGATTTCGTCTGCCAGCACCAATTTGCCGTCCGTGGTTTTACCAAACTCCAGCTTAAAATCTACAAGATCGACGCCGAGTTCTTTAAAGTAACCTTTCAAAACGTCATTCACTCGGAAAGCCATGGTTTTGATTTGATTGATTTCATCTTTTGTCGCGAGTTTCAGCGCCAACGCGTGGTATTCGTTGATCAGCGGGTCGCCAAGCTCGTCGTTTTTGTAGGAGAATTCAATGGTGGGCGCTTCAAAAACGATGCCCTCATCTACGCCGTATTTTTTAGAAAAAGAACCCGCTGAGATGTTGCGGATAATGACTTCGAGCGGCACGATCGAAACTTTTTTGACCAGCGTCTCGCGGTCGGAAAGTTCTTTTACGAAGTGCGTCGGTACGCCTTCTTTTTCCAAAAGCTGCATTAAATGATTGGTAACTTTGTTGTTGATTACGCCTTTGCCGCGGATCGTCCCTTTTTTTAGGCCGTTAAAAGCGGTCGCGTCGTCTTTGTAATCTACGATCACAAGGTTTTCATCATCCGTGGCATAGACTTTTTTCGCTTTACCTTCGTAAAGCTGCGCTGTTTTTTCCATGGTGTTTTCCTCCAAAATTTATCAATAGATTCAGTGATTGTATTTTTCTTCGACCGCGGCGTTTTTGGCAAGGACTTTTTGCCTGTCCGCCGCGCGTTTTTCCGCCAGCCGTGCAGCGAGATTTTCGTCGGTCACGGCGAGAATCTCAATTGAAAGCAAAGCGGCGTTTACGGCCCCGTCGATCGCAACCGTGGCTACAGGAATGCCGCTGGGCATCTGCACGGTGGAAAGCAGGGCGTCAACGCCGTCGAGCGTATTAGATTTGATCGGGATCCCGATTACGGGCAGCGTTGTGTTTGCCGCGACGGCGCCTGCGAGATGCGCGGCCATACCGGCGGCCGCAATGATAACGCCAAAGCCGTTCTCACGTGCGGTTTTCGTAAAGCTTTTTGCCTCCTCGGGCGTTCTGTGCGCGGAAAAAATATGCACCTCGCAGGGCACATCGAATGCACGTAGTGTGGAAATCGCCTTTTCCGCAATGGGCAGATCGCTGTCGCTGCCCATGACCACTGCAACCTTTTTCATAACTTTTCCTCCATAATAACACAATTTATGAATAAAATGCGCAGACGGATGCAAATAAAAAATGGCACAACTTACCTGTAGAGATGTAAGCGTGCCCAGACGGCCGGCATATCATTTTCTGTTCCCTTGTGGTGCTCCACAAATCCGTCGGTTGCAGAAAACCTTGTAAATAATGCATGCCATGCGGCGCGGGCGGCGTTGTGCTCGGCGTGAGATCATGGACATGCCGCCGGAAAAAGCGGGAAACGGGCAGTTCCGCTATAGTTGGCCATTGCGCTTCGGTGCCGGAAATGCCGTTTCGTTCATTCTTTTTTGTACTTATTATATCATGTTCAAAATTTTGTGTCAAGGATTCTGCGCCGCATGAAAAGGTAAAAAAAAAGTCGTTTCATTCGCTTTTTCTCGTGCACTTTGTCATGCGGAATTTTAACGCGCCGCTTTTGCTTGCCTGCGCATTCGCTATTGCCGGCTTTTTTCGTATTTGGGTAGATTTTTAAAAAATTATGTGCTAAATTAAAATATGCGCAGAAAAAATCAATCTGTCGAACAAACTTTGGTTTTTCAACAGACACAGAAAGAATAGGGATATATGGAAGCAAAAAAATTATTGGAAGCACTTTCCGTC